>CAIWMU010000042.1 GCA_903913865.1 uncultured Verrucomicrobia subdivision 3 bacterium | reverse complement strand
CCGGGGTAGCGCCTCCGCGGCGCAACCCCGGTCATCATGGCAGAATCCCGTTGGGATTCCCGGAGGGAGATGGGGCAAGGTGTGACCTTCGAATTCCGGAGGGAGTTCGGGCAACGCGCGACCTTCGGATTCCCGGACGCGACAAATGTGGCCGGCGCAACCAGCCTCCCCCCTTCGTGGCTTCGTGCCTTCGTGTGAAACATCCTACGATTCCATCGCATGAAACCGGGCCTCTGGCCCGATGTCCTATCCGGTATTCATGGCTCGAACGGATGTGTCGGGCCTGCAGCCCTCCTGTTCCATTATTATCACCGCCACCCAGGCCGGTGGCCTGGGCTATCTCATTCTGCGCCGTTGGCGCAGCATCACATGCCATCCATTAACGCGGGAAATCGGTCAACAGCCTCCGCCTCCCCTCGCGGGAAATCGGTCAATGCCCGTCCGCAAGGGCGTTCCCCCATTCGCGTCCATCGGCGTCCGTTCGCGGCCCCCCCCTCCGTGCCTCCGCGTGAGACTTCCCCCCTCCCGTCATGGGACCGGGGCCGAGATGACATGCCGGCCCGGGGGAAGCTCGAATGCCTCACCCCCTTTTTCAGGGCTGAGATGCTTCACCCCCGCAAGGGCTGCCAACGGCTTGCCGCCGCAGGTCACCGGAGATCCCGGCCTGGTCGGGATCAGGACCCTAGCCGTCGTGTTCGGCGGGATTTCCAATTCGTAAGTGGCGGTGCCGTTTTCGATGCGCCAGTTGCTCCCGATCGGGCCGCATGGGGAATCAAAACTGCAGTTCACAAACTTGAGCGGCGTGCCTGACCAGACACCCGGGCGAATCGCAAAATGCCTGTAGCCCTGCCCATTCGGCCCGGGCCGGATCCCCGCCAACCCCTCCACGAACCAGGCACCCACATGCAGGTAGGAACTGTGGCACCGGGACCACCTCCCCTCCCAATCCTCCCAGATGGTCGTCGCCCCCTTGCTGAACATGTCGGCCCAGCCGGGGTAATCCAGTTTGGAGGCCATCATATACATCAGGTCTGGCCTCTCCCCATCGATCATTTCGCGCACGAGGAACGATCCGCCGGTGATGCCTGCCCAGAAGTGGCCCTGGCGCACCTCCACGATCTCCCGCTCCAGGCGCGCGGCCACAGCGGCGCGGAGATCCGCCGGGGGAATGTCCGTCAGGAGGGCAATCGACAGATAGGCCGGGAAACCGTTGACGTAGCTCGCATCGGCCGGGTTGTAGAACTCCTTGTGGATTGCCGCACGGACCGTGGCCGCCCTGCCGGACCAGCGCTGGGCATCCTCCGTCCTGCCGAGGGCCTCCGCGATCCGCGCCGCCGTCTGAAGGTTATACACCCAATAGGCGTTATTATAGAACAGGGTCTCACGAGTGTCCCCGTTCACCCCATCCGCGCCCGGCCACAGCCAGTCCCCAAGAAAATCCCACTGCCCGCCATACCGCCGGAGCAGGTTGTCCTTCACCTTGGTTTCAACAAACGCAAGCCAGGCATCGATGGTCGGGAGCATCTCCTCCAGGATTCGCCGGTCGCCGAACCGTTGATACATCTCCCAGGGAAGGGTCACGCAATACCCGCTCCAGCCAGGCCCCCCGCCGCCCCAATAGGTCGGGGCCGTGTAGGGGAGGTTGCCTGTTTCCACCTGTTTGCCCGCGCCCACATCCCCCTCCTTTATTCCGACGCCCCACGCCGCCGTCTTGCCCTGCACATCGCGCCAGTCCTGCGCCCACTTGCTGTAGAGCGCCGCCGTCTTGAAGTGGTCCATCGCCGTCGCGGTGGTGGCATGGGCATCCCCGCCGTAGCCCATCCGTTCCCGCTGCGCGCAATCCACCACGTAACCCCCGAGGGAAAGCGTTTCGTAGGTGTAGGCCGTGGTCTTTTGGATCCGGTTCAGCAGATCGTCGGAACAGGAGAACCTCGTCGCCGGGGCATAATCCGTGCGGATCAATTGCCCCTTGAAATCCGACAGCGCAGGTTTGGCGCGCAATCCTTCCACCTGCACCCAGCGACCCACCCCGTAGTTGAACCGGTTCCTGAAGGTCCCCTTGCCCGATGCGCCAATCACGTAGTAGCTGTGCAGCGCATGCGTCTCCTCATCCTCCTCCCGCTCGGACCACCTGAAGTGGATCTTGTCCCCGGGCTGGCCGGATACCTGCGCCTCCATCCATCCGGCAAATGTCTCACCAAAATCGACCCGGTAAACCCCCTCCCTCACGGTCCGCACCTCGCGGGCCGGGATGTCCCTCACGATCCGGTTCGGCTCGACCATCTGCGCGGAGAGGGCCAGATGCGGCTTGTGGATGGTGACCGGCTTCCAGCCCGTCGTGTCCAACCCGGGCTTGCACCACCCCGGCATCTCCTTCCCCGCATCGTAATATTCCCCGCCAAAATAATGAAAATCCCAGACGCCGATCGTCCTGCCCGGTCCGGCATGCCACAACCATTGCGCATCCGTTCCAAGGCGCACCTGCCGTCCGCCCGGCAGATCCATGACGGCCTGGGCGATGACCATCGGCGTCTGTGGCTTGTCCGCCGTCTTGAACAGCGGAAAAATCGACCATGACGCACCCAGCCACAGACCGATCACATTCTTCCCCGGCTGCAGGGCCTGCGTGATGTCGTAGGCAACGTAGCGGGCCCGCTTGGTATGGTCCGTCACGCAGGGGGCCAGAACGGTGTCCCCGATCTTCACCCCATTCACGTAAACCTCGTGGTAGCCCACGGAGGCCACATGGATCACCGCCCGCTCCGGTCTGGCAGGCAGGTCAAATTCCCGCCTCAACCACGGATCCGGCAGATCATTATCCGGCGGGGGTGAACCGGCTCCACGTGTGAAGAAAAGGTCCATGCCGACCCATTCGGCCTGCCAGTCTCCCGGCTCCATCAGCCCCATCGACCACTGGGCGGGAGTGCTCCAGCCGGACCATGCCCCGGCACCATCCCGCACCCGGACCTTCCACCAGCATGCACGGGCGGAACCGGGCGGCTTCCCGGCATAAACAATCTGCTGCTGCGCATCCGATTCGCACACGCCGGAATCCCACAGGTCCCCTTCGTTCCGCTTGATCGTCGCCTCTCCGCGAGCCACCAGAATCTGGTAGGCCGTCTGCAGCTGGGGACTTGAAGCCCCACCCACAGCCGACAATACCCATCCAAGTCTGGGTTGGGGGGAGTCAATCCCGGCGGGGTTCACCATGTATTCACAGGTCAGTCCACCCGGTTGCAAACCGCCGGAACCCTTGCCAGTGTCAAGCCCGGCACATCCACCCAGTGCGAGGACAACGATGAGGGCGGACAAAAGACGGCGTAAATACATCCGTGCATTCAAACCGCACCCCGAAGGGTGGTCAAACAGTTTGTTTGGTTTACCACAACACATCCCAGACAGAATAAGGACGCCACACCATGCGGCCTTCCCACACAGGTTCAGAAGCGCACCCCACCCTGGACTCATCATGAAAGGTTCAAAACCTTTGACGCTATCCTTCATCTTGGATTAAGATTGATGCTGATATGGTCGAGGGTGTGAATGTGCGTGTTCATCCGGCGAGGACGACGCAAGGAACTGGGAGACCTGCCAAACGGGTGGCTTTTTGCTGGTTGGGTTGCGCCATCCTGCTGAACGCCTTCGTCTTGCAGGTCCTGGCAGCCGATCAGCCCCCTTCCTCCTCTGAAGGTCTCTCCTACAAAAACAAAGTGGTGGAATCGGTTCCCTTGTCCATTCACGTCGTCAAAATTGACCGTTCCGGCTCCCGTTTCTCGATTCTTTCCCGCCATGCAGGGGGCGGTGCCCTCGGCTTGAGCACCCTCGCAGATCAGATCAAGGCCCTCGATGCCACCGCCGGAAAGGCCGTCGCGGGCATCAACGGTGGTTTTTTTCAGAGGGATCAAACCTACGCCGGGAGCCCCCGGGGACTCCAGATCGTGGATGGGGAACTGCTCACCGGCCCTTCCGGCAGCGACACCCTTTGGATCGACCTCCTTGGCGAACCCCATTTGGACACCGTCTCCTCCCAATTCCGCATCCTCTGGCCGGACGGGAGTGGCACACCCTTCACGCTCAACGGCCCTCGTCCCGAGGATGGTTGCACCCTCTACACCCCGGCCATTGGACCCAAAACCCGCACCAAGGGGGGACGTGAATTTCTGCTGGAACCGGAGGTAGCCAACCGCTGGCTGCCCCTGCGAATCAACCGTCCCGTTCGTGCCCGTATCCACGAGATCCATGAAACCGGCGATTCCCCGGTCCCGCCGGGGAGCATGGTCCTTTCCGTGGGGAGCGGAATGCTCAAGAAGCTGCCGGAACTCAAATCCGGGGGCCTTTTGGAGATTTCCACTGCCTGCACCCCGGCACTGACCGGTGCCCGCACCGCCCTGAGCGGCGGCCCGATCCTGGTTCATCAGGGCCGAAAACAGGCCATAACCACCTCCCAGGATGCCCCTTACGAACAAAGTTCCATGCTGGAGCAGCATCCTCGCAGCGCCATCGGCTGGAACAAGGCCAGCTATTTTCTGGTCGAAGTGGATGGCCGCCAGAAGGATTTATCCCTCGGAATGTCCCTTGAAGAGCTCTCGGACTGGCTCGTAAAACAGGGCTGCGAGGAAGCCCTCAACCTGGATGGCGGCGGCTCCTCAACGTTATGGTATCTCGGTGAAGTGCGGAACAACCCGTGTGATGGTTACGAGCGGACGCTCGCCAATTCCCTCCTGGTCGTTCGCAAATATACCCCCATAAACGGGGGGAAATCGCCCCCTCCCCCTGCAACCACCCCGGAATCAAAGTAGAACCATGTCTGCCAATTTTTCTGGATTGCCCTCTGTCTCCCGTTGTTTTGGAATGTGGGCATCCGGATTCGCCCTCCTCACACTGGCCGCTTCGGCCCCTGCCCTGGCCCAAACCCGGTCTGATTCACCCATCATTTACACGAATCATGTCGTTTCAAGGATTCCGTTATCGATACATGTTATTAAAATCGACCGGAAAAGCCAGGATTTGCGCTTTTCCACGATTTTGGGGGGTGGTTCCGTTCTCGGCATGGCCAGCCTGACCGATCAACTAAAGGTCGCTCCGCCTGAGTTGGGAGCGCCCCTGGCCGCAATCAACGGAGATTTCTATGAGAAGGCCAAGGGCTACCCGGGTCGCCCCAGGGACCTCCAGGTATGGAACGGAGAGGTCGTGAGTCACCCTTCCGGACACGCCTGCTTCTGGATCGATGCCAATGGGCAACCCCGGATGACCAACATCTATTCCAGGTTTCGTGTCCTCTGGCCAGCCGGGAATGAGACACCTTTCTGGCTCAATGTGGAGCGGACCAACAACACCGTGGTCCTCTACACAGCGGTCATCGGTCCCTCCACCCTCACAAAAGGGGGCATCGAATACCAGATTGAGGACAGCCCGGCTCCGGGAGGATGGCGGCCTTTGGGAACAGCCCAAACGCGTGAGGTCCGGGTGGTAAAGGTCTCCGCAGCAGGGAATACCCCCCTCACCCGCGGTTCCGCCATACTCTCCATCTCACCGGAATTGACCAACAAAATCCCGATTCTTGCACCGGGAGCCCTCCTGCGCCTGCGCACGGAGACCGTCCCCGACCTGCCCGGAGTCGAAATGGCAATCGGCGGGGGGCCCACCCTTGTGGAAAACGGGAAGGTGCTCACCTGGAGTGGCTGGGTCCACCTGCCCCACCCGAGAACGGCTGTGGGCTGGAGCAGGGACCACATATTTTTTGTGGTGGTGGATGGCCGCCAGCTGGATGTCTCCCTGGGAATGACATTTTCAGAACTGGCATCATACATGCTAAGTCTTGGATGCGAGCAGGCAATGAATCTGGATGGTGGCGGTTCCGCAGCCCTCTGGGCATTTGGCAGCCTGCGCAGCAACCCGAGCGAGGGTCAGGAACGGCCCGCGCCAAATGCATTGATGGTTGTCAAAAAGACTGCGGCACCAGCGCAAAAATGATTCAAGCACAGCAACAGACCGCTCTTCTCTGTCTTCTGGTCCTTTGTGGCCTGGGCAGGGGGGCTCTACCTGCTGCTCCCGCTGGTAAGCCGGGAGGGTTGCCTGCGGACGAGATCCTCCAGCTCCGAATCGAGATCGAACCGGCATCCCTGGACCGCCTGAGAAAGGAACCACGCCAGTTCGTCCCAGCCAGGGTGTTGGAGGGCACATCTGTCCTCTCGGGTGTGGGAATCCACCTCAAAGGTTCGACCGGCAGCTTCCGTCCTGTGGATGAGAAACCCAGCCTGACCCTGGACTTCAGCCGGTTCGGAGGCGCAGGCAGGTTTCATGGACTCCGCAAAATACACCTGAACAACTCTTTGGAGGACCCCTCCTTTGCCAATGAGATGCTTGGGAGCGGCCTCTTTGCAGCAGCGGGACTGCCTGCAGCGCAGGCAACGCGCGCGCTGGTGGAATTGAATGGCCGGAAACTGGGCCTCTATGTCCTAATGGAAGGGTTCACCGAGGATTTTCTCGCCCGGCATTTCCCCCGGTTCGGAGGCGATCTTTACGAACCGGACGTGGGGCGGGATGTCGATGATCACCTCAAGCGCAATTCCGTCGCCGCGGTGGCCAGGGGCCGATCCGTTCTCACAGACCTAGCCTCCGCAGCTCTGGAGAAGGATCTCCCCCTTCGCTGGGAGCGCCTGAACCGCACTCTGGACATGGAGCAGTTCACCACTTTCATGGCGCTGGAGGTCCTTATCGGCCACCGGGACGGCTACTGCCTCGCCAGGAACAACTACCGCGTGTATCACGACCCCCAGTCCGATAGGATTCGATTCTTCCCGCACGGCATGGATCAGCTCTTTGGGAATGCCGATCTGCCGTGGCAGCCTGCCATGGCCGGGCTTGTGGCCAGGGCGGTGATGGAGACACCGCAGGGGAGTGAGCAGTATGCCGCCCGGTTTAAATCCCTCTTCACGAACCTCTTGTCAATCACCACTCTCACCGGCCGGGTCGATCAACTCACTCTCCAACTGCGTCCCTCGCTGGGGAATGCTGAATGGGCTGCTCTGGTTGAGGCCTCCACAGCCACCAAGGCGCGGATTGTGGATCGGCATCGTGCCCTCGGGGAACAATTGAGCCGCACGCCGCTGCGTGCCCTGCAATTCGAACTCGGCGCCGCCAGACCCGAAGGATGGGCGCTTGCAGAAAAGGGGGCCACAGACAAACTGGATCAGACCACAAGTCCGGACGGCACTCTCTCTTTGCACATCGCTGCAAATTCAGATACCGTTGCTTCGTGGCATGCCAGAGGTCTGCTCCAGCCCGGTCGGTATCGTTTTGAGGGCATGGTGAGAACCGACAGGCTGAAACCGCTTTCGAATGGAACCTTGCATGGTGCCACGTTGCGCGTTCGGGGTCAAAAGGCGACCCTCCAGGGAAATCCCCCGGTGAAACCGAACGAAACGCCCGGGGGCGGGTCCAACGCATGGAGGTTGGTGGGAACTGAATTTGAGGTCCGGCAAGCCATGGAGGATGTTGAGTTCCTTTGCGAACTCCGCGCCGGAGCCGGGGAGGTCTGGTTCGATCTCAAAACACTTAAAGTCCTGCAAATCAATTAATTATGAAAATGAGAAAACCGGTATCGGCGTTCACACTCATCGAACTGCTGGTGGTCATAGCCATCATCGCAATTCTTGCCAGCATGCTCCTCCCCGCCCTCAGCCGGGCAAAGGCAAAGGCACGGGACATATCCTGTATCAATAACCTCAAACAGCTTGATCTGGGTCTTCGCCTCTGGTCCGGGGATATGGGGGACAAATATCCCTGGGATCTGGACACCTCTGTCGGTGGCAGCTCCGGTTCACCCGACTGGACAGACCACTTCCGCGTCCTCTCCAATGAGTTGCGAAACGTGAAAATCCTCTCCTGCCCGGGAGATGCGGAAAAGCTCAAAAAGCCGGCCAGCAACTGGGCGACCCTGCGGGGGGACCTCAATGTCAGCTACTTCGCCGCCACCAACACCGGCCGCGCCAAAACCCTCATGTTCCTGACAGGCGATCGAAACGTCACCGGCGGGGGAAACGCCCTGGACGTATCCTGGAACGTCTACCTCGGCAGCTCAATCGATGCAGCCTGGGACCGGTCCCAGCATGAATTCCGGGGATGTGTCGGCATGGCGGATGGCAGTGCCCAGAAGATCGCGACCCCGACCCTGCGGGAGCGGATCAGCGGGGAACTTGCCTCAGGCGTGACAAACGTCGTGTTCTCAAAGCCAAGGGGGGTTCTGTAATTGGCACGGCGAGGCCAACTCCTTGAGACACCGTCCCACCGTTGAACCAAATCCTGTCATTCATGCATTTGCATCCCCAAACAGTCGAAATGAAAGAAACCTCCGCACCATTTCACACCCGCCGGGCTGCCTGCCTGATGACGATGCTGGCCCTGCTTTTCTCCAGTGCCATCCTTGCTTCTGCGGCAACCGTGCTCGGCCCCTGGGTTCCCGTGTTCAAGGGAATTGACCATGCAGTGGGCACCAACACCACCACCGGGGGCGGATTCCCCCACCTGCAGGTTGTTCATTTCATCCGCGTGGACCTGGCCGACCCGGACATCCAGATCTACGCATCCCCCCGGGTGACGAATGTGACGTGGGTGGCGAACGTCGCCGAGGTGGCCGGTTACACAACCACCAACTTCCTCAAGCGCAACGCGCTCCAGGTGGCCGTCAATGCCAACAGCTTCTACACCGCCAGTGGCGGCCTGCCCAGCTATACGGCAAGCGAGGGAAGCACCTTCAACGCCAGCCAGCTCCTCATCAGCCGCGGTCAGGTGGTCTCCTCCCAGGACAGTTCTGATGATCCCTCCGTGCTCATGTTTACAAGCAATAATGTCGCAACCTTCATCGCCACCAACTGGCCGCCCCGCTCCACGGCTGGCATCCACACCGCTTTCGCCGGACCCTACTCCGTGCTGGTGAACGGTGTGAATGTAGGCTCAAACTACATCAATTCCGCCCTCTCGATCCATGGTCTTGAACCCCGCACTGCTTACGGCCTTTCCCAGAACCGACGCTACCTGTTCCTCCTGACGATCGATGGGCGCCAGGGTGGCTACAGCGACGGCGCGCTCGATTGGGAGACGGCCGCCTGGCTGCTGCTGGCCGGAGCCTGGGATGGTGCCAACATGGATGGCGGTGGATCCACCTGCATGGTCATGCAGGATTCCACAGGTCGCCCGGTGCCCCTGAACCGCGAAAGCTCCAGCCCCGCTGTGGGCCGCGAACGGACGGTCGGCCCGCACCTCGGCGTGTATGCCAAACCCCTCCCCGGCTTTTTCACCAACATCGTCGTGCTGGCGGATGACACCGCTGCCACGGTCACCTGGTCCACAATCTCCCCCTCCACAACACAGCTCAGGTATGGCCTGACCACCAACATGAGCCTCGCCACCCCGCTAAACAGTGCCATGGTGACCAACCATGCCGTCCTGCTGACGAACCTGACTCCCAACACTGAATATTACTACGCAGCGGTCAGCACCATCGGGGCAAACCAGTATGTCTCCTCGAACCTGTTTTTCATGACCACCAACTATGTGATCAGCGCAACACTCTTCGACATCACAAACGCCTGGAGGTTCACCACGGACAATCTGGATGGTGTCAACTGGAAGGCTCCGGCCTACAACGATCTTCCCTGGGGGGATCCGGCGTCTGGCATGCTTTGGGCCGATTACCGGGGTGCCAATATCGACATCCCCATGCTGCAGACCGAAATGCCGCTCTCTCCGGATACCGGCTTCCCCTATGTTACCTACTATTTCCGCACCCACTTCCCATTCGCCGGAGTTGCTCCAGGAGTGGCGATACAATTGCAGGCCTATCTTGACGACGGTGCCGTGCTCTATCTGAACGGGGTCGAAATCCAGCGCCTTCACATGGCGGCGGCTCCTGCTGTCATCAACAATGCCACCCTGGCCAACGGCTATTTCTGCGCCACCGGCAACGCCACCTGCCCTGAGGATTTCGCAGTCTCAGGTCCCGTCATCAGCACCAATCTGGTGAACGGCGACAACGTCCTCGCCGTCGAGGTCCACAACTACAACGCGGGCAGCCCTGATGTCACCTTCGGCCTCGCTGCGAACTGCACCAAGCCCTACACCCTCAATCCCCGATTGGGCATGACCCGCTCCGGGGCGGATGTGACCCTGAGCTGGGACCGGGGCGGTTTCGTGCTGCAGGAAGCAGTTTCCCCCACCGGACCGTGGGTGAATGTGGCAGGTCCGGTCTTCAGCAGCCCGTTCACAGCCACCAACTCCGGCTCGACCCGCTTCTTCCGCATCGCCAAATAGGATCCACATGAGAACCCTTTTCGCCGGAATCGCCACCCTCCTGGCTTTGCTCTCCCCCGCTGCGGGACGCGCCGGGGACGCTCTGACGATGGATGGCTCGGAGACCACCCGCAGCCTGGGACAGAAATGGGCGGATGCCTTCAAGGCAAAGCATCCTGATGCCTCCATTCATGTCGCAGGAAACGGGGCATCAACTGCTTTTGCAGCGCTGGCGGCCAAGCGGCTGGACCTTGTCCTGATCCCGCGTGCGATCCGGTTCAAGGAGGTTGAGCCCTGCGAGGCCGCTCTGGGGAAGCGCCCACCGGAATTCAAGGTCGCCGTCAGTGGTGTCGCGGTTTACATCCACACCAACAACCCTGTTCAAGTCCTCAACTACGACGAACTGTTTAACGTCTTCAGGGGGATCTCCACATCCTGGAAGCAATTGGGCGGCAATGACACTCCCTTGTCAGTTTACGTGATGGGCACCAACACGCTGTGGGGCGAGTTGTTTAATGAGGAGGTCCTCAACGGCAAAGGGTTGCTCCCTGATCCGGCAAAGTCGGATCCAGAGAAAGGCCCCATGGCCGCCATTGCAAAGGACCCGGGCGGAATCGGTTTCGGCCCGTTCACAACACCGCCCGATGGGGCAAGGTTCCTGAGCATCAAGCGGTCGGTCTCATCCACCCCGGTTGATCCAAGTCCGGATGGCATCTCCAACAAGATCTACCCGATTTCGAGGGTTGTTTACTGCTACGCCGGAGCCACTGCGGACAGTCCCTCTGTCAAAGCCTTCCTCGACTTCATCCGGAGTGATGAAGGACAGCAGGTCGCCGCTGCGGCGGGATTTTTCCCACTGCCCGCAAAATGGCGCCCGGCCCCATGACCCGCCCGGAAAAGGGGCTCTCGGCTGGGCGGCGGCCGATCCTGCTGCCCTACATCGAAATCTTCCGGTCTGAAATTCCCGGCACCAGACGGTCCGAGCCCCAGCTGGTTCCCTTGCGATCAGGCATGCCCAGATCCCACGGGGATGGCCCCACGAATTCACTGCGCACGCCCCTGATGGACAACCCCTGATCGGGATCCAGCGAGCACAGGCCGAAAAGGGCGTCCTTATAAGGTGCGGTGTATTTGATGTAGGGATGCTCCTTGTCTACATCCGGGCTGTATCGGACGTGCTTGTAGCTTTCCCCGAGCCAGGAGTAGGACATGCTATTGATCTGGATGTATTGAATGCCGTTGATCTCCCGCTGGAAATCGATGTGATGATGACCGCTCAGACAGGCTCCCACCTTGCGCCAGCCGGCCGTTGCGTTCGCCTTCTCAAGCACGGCGCGGACCTCAACCCTGTTCTCCACCCCCTCGTCGTCCTCCAGGCTCTGATGTGAGAAGACCAGCGTCGGCACCGTGGTCCTGCCTAAATCGTCACCCAGCCAGGCGAGCTGGTCGCCCCCGATATGTCGCGGATAGCCCGCTGCCGGGTTGACCGGCTTTTTCTCGTTGCCATCCAGAACGATGAAATGCCAGCCACCGTGATCAAACGAATAATACCGGCTTTTCATACTCAGGAAGTCCATCACCTGCTGCCAGGTGAAGCCCCCGTCGTTGTCGTGGTTGCCAAGGGTGTGGTGGCGACCACCCGTGAAATCCTCCCAGATTTTCAGGAACTCCCGGTTCTTTTCGTAGGGGCGGCAAAAGTCGCCAAGCTGTAAAATAAACTCCGCCTTCTGTTTCCGGGCCGCACCAATAAACATCCGAAGCCGTTCGTCCGCATCATGCATCACATCCTTGTGCGGGTCGGCACAGAGCCCGAACCTGACGGGTCGCAGCGTCGCACGCGCTGCCGCATGGATGTTCCATGAAAGGGAGACCGGCGCAAGGACCAGGCCGAGCTTCCTGATGAACGATCTGCGAACGATGGCAGGCGACTTCATTGTTGCTTGCGGAATACCGGGCCTATTGGCTCCATTCCATTACGCCCATGGGGCTTTGAGGCGGTTCTCATTCCACTGCGATACGCGGCCAGGCACCTTTGACGCTGCCGAAGTGGCGGGTGAGTTTGGGGAACCCGGAACCGGCAGGGTCGGGGCAGACAGCCTGGCAGGCCTGATCCAAATAAAGACAGCCCACCTCAGCGGGCGGTAGCCGTCCAATCAAATCAAGCGCTGCAGAGGAAGCCTCCAGCCAGCACTCCTTCAATTCGGGCAGCGTGGCTGGCCGTGTCAGCGTCAGGTCCGCCAAATCCTCCTGCCGGTAAACCGCCTGGCGCCCTGCCCACCGGATGATTGCCTCCGGCGTAAGCCCCGGGTCCTTGCCTGTGCCCGCCCATGCCAGTGCTCCCAGATGCAGGTGCTTCGCGTGCAGGTGCAAAACGTCAACCCAGTCACGGATCTCCGAACGCCCGGCCAATGCCAGGACTTTGTTGACCGCAGCATCCCAGAAGTTCAGGCGCCAGCCCAGATCCGGGTCTGGTTCCACCGGGAAAAAGCGAAACGCGCTGTCATAAACCCATTCGATTTTGGTCCGCTTTCCTGCGCGACCCACCACCGCCCTGCAGAAGGTCTCGTGCCGGCGGTCCGGTTCCTCCACCGCGAACCCGGCTGCCTTGAGTGTGGCGATGTCCCGATCGGCCGATTGCCCAAGGCTTTCAGTGGTGTCGTGAAACAGGTCCACATCCCTGGAGGAGCGCGGGGAGGAGGGGCTTTGGTTCAACACGGTCGCCCCGCCCACGTAGCTGTCGGGATTCCGGTTGGCAGCGAGCAACCGCAGCACTTCCTGCTCAAACGGGCCTATTGGCATAACTCAGCGGCGATCCGGTAACCGGCGAGGCCCCCATGTTCACGAAGCCCGCGGATGACGAAAGGGATCTTGTCTTCGGTGATCTCGGTTTCCTCCCGGTACGACCAGAAACACTGGACGTGGAAGTCTCTGAATGCCTTCCGCGCCAGCTCCAGCCGGTGCTGGCGCGCCACATCGCCAGGGTTGCAGGTCAGCATGGGCTCACTCATGCAGCTATCATATCCCAAAGGACCATACCCTAACAAGCGGTATGCTTTGCTCCAAAACCCGCTCCCAAAATAGAACACGACCTGAGATTGCGCTGCGACTGCAGGTTGTCACCCGATTCGATGTCGTTTCGTCATGGCTGCGCGGGTGTCACCACACGGTAGAAACGGACCTCATCCCCTGCGCGGTTGGTGATCGTCACCAGCCGGTCCTGAGGCTCTGATGAAACCTCCTGCAGTTTCAACCACCCCCCAGCGAACCCGGGACTGTGCAGCACCGAATAAGACCGGTTCGAGACCGCCAGAAAGTTCAGCACCACCCCGGCAGGCTGCGACATCTCCACCCGAAGCCGCAGACTGCTCTCCGCATTCCGGGGATCTGTCCCGGCGAGATATTCCTGAAGGTTGCTGAAGCCGTCCCCATCCGGATCGCCATTCGCATCATCCAGAAACGGATTGGTCTGATGTTCCACCTCCCAGAGGTCCGGCAACCCGTCATGGTCCGAGTCCGCCACTCCGGTCAACCGTCCCGGTGTCGGTTCGGCGGCGATCCAATTCGAGGGGGTGTTGCCGTAGGCGGAGGGGTCACGCCTTTGCAGGGAGAATCCCGCCCCATCCGCAGCGGCGGGCCAGGGGTCCCGCGCGTGGTAACGCACCTGCTCCACCACCACATACGGAACCGGGGGAAGCGGATTCGGGTTGTCCGGCTGCTGGATCTCCAGATTCTCCCCGCCCGCCTGCAGGAGACCGGAGTAAGGCCCGAAGACCGGAACCCCGTCAGGCACCGCATATCGGGCACGGAACGTCACCGCGTTGGTCGCGGTCAGAAGAATCAGACCACCCGGCGGAAGCGTTGTATTGGCGGGGAATGTGAACCCAAGCCCGCCGACCCTCCACTGATTTGTGGGAAAGGCCGGGGCAAACAGGGGAACCGGGTTTGTCGTGGTGTTCAACAATTCCACAAAGGAATACCCGGCATCCATCGGATGATAATGAATCTCGTTGATGACCACCGGCCCGACACGCGGCCCGGCATTTGTTCTGCCAAGCGTGACCATCGTCTGCAGCGGGAAGAACTCATCCCCAACCTCATTCACCAGCCGCCCAAGGCTCGCACCGTTGAAGGTCGCACCAAATTCCACCCCATGACTGTAGCCACTCAACCGTCCACTTGCATCCCCCGAGAACAGCCAAACCTGATCGCCCGTGGAATCCAGCGCAAAACTGTTTCCAATCCCCGGCGTGGGATCAAACTGGGTGGCATCAACAATCAGGAGTCCGCCTGCTGTAACGGTCGTTCCCGTTGGGATCCGGTATTTGAACGGCATCGCAGGATCATCTGTCAGGAACCATCCACCGATGTTCACGTTCGCTGATGTGGGGTTCAGGAGCTCTATGGCATCGACCTGGGGCGGGTCGGTATGGGCCAGCACTTCGTTGATTTTGATCGGCGCAATAAACACCGGGGGATCGGCCCGGCCGGGGGATCCTCCGGAAATCGCGCTGGCCCTCCACTTTGATCCGTCATCGGACGCCTGACTTGCGCCCGGCGTTGCAGGCACCATGGAGAAGCCCCACCCATCCGCGGCTGCAGGCCACGGGGCCGTGTCCTGATAGGTCAGGGAAAAGACGGTGGTGCCACCCGGGTGGGACAGGGTGATGGTCTCCCCTGCATTGTCCAGTTTTCCGGTGTAGATCCCCCCGGGTTGAACACCGGGATATTTTGCGGCAAATGCGGCAGAATTCCTTGCGAGGACAAGAAACTGGCCCGGACCAAGAATGGTTCCATTTGTGAAGGTGAAAGTGATCCCCTTCGTGAACACAAGCCCGGAGAGGTTCAAGGCCTGTGGTCCACTGTTCCACAGTTCGATGAACTCAAACTCCTCGCCATTGGTGATGCCGACCGCCGGAGGGTTGAACATCACTTCGCTCAAACCCAGTCCGCTCAAATCCTGCGGCGGATAAAAGGAAGCCTCCACAAGGGCGCTCCACTGCCCCTGGCTCAGCACACGCGCGCGCACCGACGTGGTGGTGTTGAACACCAGGGGCTGGGAGTAGGCGCGCGCACCGGCTGCAACCGCCCCGCTGCCGAGCACCCGTGGGTCGGAACCATCCAGGGTCAAAAACACGGTGCCACTGGCATTTGAATGAGTGATGGAAAGAGCAAATCCCGCCGGGACCTCCCCCCCGAACCGGCTAAAAACGGGGGCGGCCACAGCCGGATACAGGCTGTTGTTCCGATAAAGCGCTATATACGCATCCGTCAGGGTGGGGAAAAGATTGGTGTAGAGCCGCTGCGTCTCCGGCACCCACCACTCATCCCGGGTGAAGGTCTGCCCTGTGCCCGGGTTAGCCCCGATGGCAAACTTCCTGGCATCCCCCCAGCGGGCGGACTCCCCAACAATCGCCCGGTCGATCCGGGTCGCCAGGGCTTGCCACCGGGCAACGTTGGCTGCCGGTGTGAGTGCACCACCATTGAACAGATGCTTCTGAACCCGGTCCCCAAACAGGACCCTGAACTCCGGATTGGCCCGGAGTTGCGCATAAATGCGGGAGGGTGTGTCCGCACTGTTCACATTGATCCTGTCCCTCCGCACCAGCCGGTCCAGGCAAATTTCCTGGTCCCACGCATAAAAAGTCCACCGGGTGGCCGGAAGACCATTCGTGGCCCGGCGATGGGCCGCATACCAGTTGTGGAAGGGCCAGTCCTCAGCCTCTGCAACCCCGTGCACCAGCATGTAGTCCGCAAGGTTTGTCAGATCCACCAGCTGGCCCAGTGCCTGGTAGGAGGCGTAGCTCGTCACCCCCGCGTCCACCATCACCATCACCTGGTTCCAGTCGTTCTTGTTCCCGTCACGGACCTCCGCAAGATTATAGGTTTCATCCCCTGCCATCACATCCCAATCCCCATCCCGCCCACCGTAATGGGAAATGAAGAAGTTCGCATCCAGCCGTTCCGATGGACTGTACAGGCCCCAGTAAAGCCCGTTGATATAGAGGTGGACAAAGGTGGACCGGGTGGCCGGCTGGCCCATCTCCATGAGCGAATCCTTAACCCACGTGTCCCTCAGGTAGAGGGCGCTTTCCGGCCGGTAACGGAGGCCCATGTAGGATGTCCCCGCAATGATGCTCGTATCCGAATAGCGCGTGGCCCAGCTGTCGCAGAAGCCCATCGAACGTAACACCAGCCGGTCAAACTCCCTGACCGGCGATCCAAACAAGTCATAGCGCAGCTTCGAGGGCCCATAGTCGCTCTTGAAGATGAGATTGAACGAATGCTTGCCTGTGCGGGCATTGTCGCGGCTGGCGTTGCCGTGGATCTCGATGCCGCAGTTTACCGCAAACTCGGTGGTGCCGTCCGGATTGAACAGCTCCACGCTCGCGGACCGCTGCCACGCCGGGCCTATGCTGGTGCTGTTGTTGTAAATCCCGGTCGCGGCATTCCAGAGATCGTCATGTGCCGCAACGATCGACAGGATCGGCAGCGACCTCATGTCGTTCGACAGGGTCAGACCATACTTCGCATGGTTCACGATGTTTTGATCCATGCCATAATCGGCCGGATAACTCGCCTGCCAGGTGACAGGGTAGCCCGGCTGTATGGCCGACTGCCTCAGGACCTGGCCGAGGAAGAGGTAGGTGTGGGTGTCCACATCACTGGGCACATTGTTCGACAAAAAAGCACGGGCGCGCAGGAAGGTGGTTCCCGTGATGGGCACCGGGTTCGTGTAGAGTGTGCCGCTGGTTTGGGTGGGAGCCGAGCCGTTGGTGGTCCAATAAATCAGCGCATTGGTCGTGGGGCATGTGATGGCCACCGTGAACGCCCCCCCATAAATGCCACGATCCCGGCTGAACTGGGTGTCCCCCACAAGCCCCACACACCCGGGGCCGTTCGCCGCGGCCGGGCTGGGCGGAGTGAAATAGCGCTGCGTGCCATCATCATAACTGGCTGCACCCGACTCAAACAACTGGATCGCATTCAGACAGACCGTTGTACTCGCTCCACCATTACGACGCCCCTCGATCCGCAACTCCCCGGCAGCCGAGGATCGCACCGTCCCGCCGAAGGTGTATTGGCCGTCATTGGTGAGCGGCAGACTCACATTCCAGCTGTAGCCGGTCACAATCACATTGGTGATGCCGCTGGCGGTCTCCGTCCAATCAGAATAGCGGGCACCGGTCGTCGTGCCACCCGGGTCCACCGACCAGACTTTGATGGTATAACCCCGGCTGGCTTTCAGGCCCGAGAGGGTCAGGGCCAGACCCGTGCCATTTACCGTGCTGGTCGAATAGATGTAATCATCATAAAGCTGGTCCTGGGTGATTTGGGCACTTTGCACCGGGACATCCCTGTCCCGGTCATCCAGAGTAGTGGTGCCGATTGCTGTGATTTTTGCCGTGATCCCACTGAAGGTCGAAGGGTTGCTGCTCAGCGTCATCGTGCTGAAGCCGACCTCTGTATTCGCTGCACCAATCTCGCCGGAGTCGTCATCGTTGACATCCAGCGAAAGGACCGGCACAGCCTTCGGCTCCAGCCCATAGGAAACATTCACACGCTGCCGGGGATAGGACGGGGCAAAGGCGTGAGCAATGGTCAATCCATCCGGTTTGACCAGCGCCAGATAGCCTCCGCCAGCCTGGAGTTGAAAATTGACATGCAGTTGCCCCCCGGTCACGGCGCGGTCTTTGCCGGAGGCGAAGACGAGGAGGAATCCCCCGGGAGGCAGGTTCGTCGAGGGAAAGGTCCAAAAGGACAGGTTGGTGGGGCTGCATGCCAGATGCCACCCCGCCAGATCCACGGTGAGGGTGGAACCGTTGTATATCTCAATCCATCCGGGAGTATCCCCATCCGCATCCTGAAGTCCCCCATCGTTCGCCGCAAGAAATTCACTGATCACCACCCCGCCCGCATGACCCGGAGTCCGGGATGCCAGCAACAGAATCAGCAGAAAAACATATCGAACAAGCATTCTGATCATAACCTGCCGATCAACTTGCTGAGGAGCACCGCCAGCGGAGTCCGCAGTTCGCGGGAGGCGTTCGCTGTGAACCGGGCCTGCTGCTTGAAGGCTGACTCCAACCGCCCGAAGGTGGAATTCAAAATCTCGGCCAAACAGCCCAGCTCGTCATCCGTATCCGCCACGCTGATCCGGTGCGACAGGTCCACCGCAGAAATTTTCCGGGCCGTGGCGCTGATCTCCTCAATCGGCTGCATCGCCCGGAATGCCACCCACCAGCCACCCGCCGGACCCACCGCAAGGATCCCCCTCCCCCCCGCCACAAGCCATAGCGCCAGCCGTTGCATCGCCGCAAGGTCCGGGGCCAGCGGTCTGCCAACCAGATCCCGGACCCGGTCCCTCACGGCATCCCTCGCGGTCAGCAGCAGAACCGGGGTTGCCTTGATCTTGCGAAGTCGTCGCAACACCTCCCATCCATCCATCCCCGGCAGCATGATGTCCAGCACCACAGCGTCATACTCGAACGTTTCCGCCTTGTAGAATCCCTCCACACCATCCCCCGCCCCATCCGCAGCATACCCATCCTCCCGCACCGCCTGCAGGAGACTCGCCAGCAAATCAGGCTCATCCTCAACCACCAGGACTCTCATATGGCGGGCGATTTCATCATGACGGCCCCGATCTTCCTCCGCGAACCGCAAACCCGTTGTGGACTGCTGGAAAAATGGTGGCTCATGGCCTGATCATACAGAACCAACCTGAAGTTCTCATTAAGAATCTGATCTCACGCCAATGGACCCGGAGCGCATTCATGAAGGGTTAAACCGGCTGTCCGGAGGCTGTGGGTGCGGAAGGGGGCGATCGGGATTCCGGGGAGCGATGGGACGGTGTTGGGCGTGATGTGTTGGGGATTCTGCGGGCCTGTTTTGCCCTTGCAGGGTGGTCTGCACTGTCCCCGGGGTGTTCCTCTTCCCGGGACTGCAACCTGCCCTGGACATACCGGGCCTGCAGCCTGCCTGATGTGGAAGCCCGTCATAGCCATCGTGTGTTCGCGCCCCTTCGGGCTGCCCTGTAAGGGCAAAATGTGATAGCCCGGCCTGCAAGGGCCGGGTGTAGCCCCCCAAAAAAACCATCCCCAAGCCCTGAACGGGCGTCACTTCGTCAGCATGAATGGGGTCCCCGCCGAAATGTCAACGCCTGTATGTTGCGTGGGTCCTCGGCCCGCCAGCATTGAGCGACCTCGAAAACCTGCAAAGTTTGGGATATCCAGTGCCGCCAATCGATCGCCACCCCGGCTTTTCGCGCATCGCATCTGCTTCATGAATACGCGCTGCAATGAACCTTTCCATGGGTTGGCCCCTTAACGGTAACCACCTTGCGCCCTGCAGCGCGAGGGGGTAGTTTCATCATATGACTGACAAGCAAGCCGTGCTTGACGCCCTTGAAAGGCTTCCGGAGAACGCCTCACTGGATGAGATTACCGAGGAACTGCGCATCATGGCTGCAGTTCGGCGCGGACGCTCCGACGTCGCTGCCGGCCGGACTAAAACCCACCAGGAGGCGCAAGACCTCCTCGAGTCTTGGGCGACGGCATGGACTTCAAAGTAATCTGGTCCGGGGAGTCGGGCACGGCGCTCGCGAGGAACCGGGTTTCTGAGCCGCCCAACCCGCCGGTTGTGGCCGGGGGAAGTCGTTAAACACCATCCCCGGTCATTCACACCATTGGAGGCCATGTAGAATCAGGGGGGTCCCCGGTGTGGTTGATTACGTCCGGAGGGTCGAAGCCCGGAATGATCCGCAGTTTTCCCTGATTTTCGCAGATGGTAGATGGCCACTCAGGCATCTGCGGATCACTCCCCCTGCTCCGCGCCGGTTATATCTTTCAAGGTTCATCTTCTCTTAAGGTGGGGTGTGGTAGGGTCCGGTTGTGCTAAAGAGATTTTTATACCCACGGATCCGCCAAATCCACGCTCTGGCAATCCTCCCGCTGCTGCTCCTGACAGTGCACGCATCATGCGCGGCGTCCACCACCCCGGCATCCGACAGCCCGGAAACCACAACGAACGCTCTGCGAATCCATTTCCGCTCCGCCCCGCTGGAATTGGTCCTGAACCGTCTGGCCGAGGCCGCAGGCTATAGGCTCGAATGGGAGGCAACACCGAAAGGCGTCGCGGATGTGTGGAGCGCGCAAAACCTCACCCGGGATGAGGCCCTGACACTGCTGCACTCCACCCTCGCCAAAAACGGGCTCGCCGCCCTCACCACCGGAACCGTCCTCACCATCATCGACCGCGATGGCGCCAACACGCGCGAGCTGCCGGTCAAATATGGCAGCGATCCCCGGAATATTCCCTCCAACGCGCAACTCGTCACCCAGATCATTCCCGTCCGCAACACCGAGGTTTCGCAGGTTATCAAGGACCTGCAGCCCCTCGTTTCCACACGGTCCATCATCACAGCCAATGAGTCGGCCAACAGCCTGATTATCACAGACACGCAGGATCACATCCACAAGGTTGCCGAGGTTGTCAGGGCTATTGATGCCGGGGCTGAGGATGTCACCCTCCTCCGCGTCTTCCAGCTGCAGAACTCCTCACCCGTAGAAATGGTGGATCTGCTGACGGAACTCTTCCCGGACCAAACCAGCTCACAGGGGCAGACATCTCAACAATCCGGCGGTGGGCCCGGCGGGTTCGGGGGGCCCGGGGGAGGATTTGGCGGCCCTCCGGGAATGGGAGGAGGCTTTCCAGGGCAGAATAGCAGCAGTTCGCAAAGCACAGGCAGCCAGCGTTTGAAGAAGGGCACCAAGGTGACGGTGGTCGCCGATGAGCGCACAGGATCCATCGTCGTCAGCGCTCCCAAACTCCTCATGATGCAGGTGGAACAGATCGTAACGGAGCTGGATGGAGACCGGGCCAGAAGACAGAAAGTGACCGTGTTCAAACTCAGAAATGCCGGAGCTCAGTCGGTTGCATCGATTCTGAAGGAGGCCTTTCAAAGCACCTCCAGCACCAGCCAGCGAAACAACTCAACCCAGACAGATGCGTTGACGACACGCGCCAGCAGTTCGAGCCAATCCACCTCCTCATCCAGACAATCCAGCCAGGGTGGCAGTTCACAGGGCGGCGGGGGAGGTCAGAGCGGCGGCGGCACGGGTGGTGGCGGGATGTGATGGCCTCTAGCCCTCTGGCACCGGTAGCCCGAACACCCCGGGAATGAAAAAGGGCGGCCCCTTTCAGAGCCGCCCCATGCAAGTGATCCTGTTTTCAGGAAATCAATATTTCAAACGGTAGTAGGTCGCACCGGTTGCGGGCACCATGTAGCCGCTGGTCCCGCCGGGCACATCGGTGTAGGGTCCGTTGATGGAGGAGGATGACTGGAGCTTGAAGGAGGCATCCGTCCACGTCAGCATAATCTGATCGCCCATAAGCTCAATCATCAAGGGGATCGGGCTCGGAGGGGCAACGTAGGGGACTGCCTCGGTGAAGGTGGTTCCGATCACCAGATCATCCACCGTGAGAATGCCAACGCCGGAATCCTGCCGGAAGGAATAGGTCCAAAGCTCGGCGCCACTGGTCACATCGGACGCCGTGACACTGTCGCTGCTCTCTGTCCGGGGATCGATCCAAAGAGTGGATTTGCCGTTGGCCACCACGATCCGGGTGACAACTGTATAGGTGTGGTTCAGCTCCAGATCCTTCGGATAAACGGAGGAGACACTGGCCGTCTGGTTGGCAACCCCAAGGCGGAACTTCCCGGCGGGAGCCCCGTTCGTGAACGCATAGACGCGACCGCGGAAGTTGCTGGTGCCCGTATCCCTGAAATGCGCGAAGTAGGCGCCCCCACTAAAGCGGGGAAGGGACGAAAAGTTCACATTGAACTTGGCATAGAGCACCGTCCCGCTTGCAGGAGTCACAGCGGAAAAGTTGGAATAGTAGGCACTCACATCCATCGCGTTCGTGTAAGTAAGGACCAGCTTGGAATCGGCCACGTAGGTGTCGTTCGAATCCGCGGAGCTGTGGGGCAGCCACAGAAACCCGCTTCCGGAGGTGATCAACCCATCCGGGTAGGGAAACGTATCCGCAAACTGAACACCCAGAGCCGGATGCACCGCGAGAGTGAATTTCGTGGAGGATGTCAGGGTGCCGTCATTCACCGTAAGGGTGATGTCCACAACCCCTGACTGTCCCGCCTCAGGAGTGATCACAACGCTGCGGGAAGCACCCGAACCGCTGACCACAATCTTGCCCGCCTGCACCAGGGTGGGATTCGAGGAGGATCCAACCACCGTCAGCGCATTCGGAGTCTCGGCATCCCCAACCGTGAACGGGATTGCAGTAGTCGGCGTGCCGGTAAGGGTGAACTGATCCGCAACAGCTGAAATGCTGGGAGCACCAACTGAGAGGGTGAAGGTGGTGTAGGAACTGTTGACACCGTCCGAAACTGTCACGGTAATCACAGTGGAACCTTGCTGACCAACCACCGGGGTGACTGTGATCGTGCGGCTTGCGCCTGAGCCTCCCAGAACGATGCTCGGACTCCCGTTTGGAACCAATGTCGTGTTCGCCGAGGTGGCGGTAACGGTCAGGCTTCCAGCGGCCGTCTCCCCATCATTCACCGTGAATCCGATGACACCCGTGGCACCATTCGCGGGAACGGCCTGATCCACAATCGAGGAAATGGTCGGCGAGGTGTTCACCCCGGCAACGTCACCAAAGGTGGTGCCTATCTTCAGGTCGTCCACATAAGCTGTCCCGCTGCCGGAGGCCTGACGGAACGCATAGGTAAACACAGAAAACGGATTGGGCCGGGCTGCACTACCCACATCGGTGGCAGTGGCACTTGGATCGGTTTCAGAATTGGGATTCACCCAGATCGTGGCCACGCCTGTGGACGGGATGAAACGCGTGACGATGGTATAAACGACATTGGTGCTCAGGTCCTGATCGAACTGGCCCGCAGCGTTGTCGGTGAGAGCCGAGGAACCGTTTGAAACGTGGACCCGATATTTGCCCGCCGCAACTCCAGTTGCTGGGTTGATCGTGTTCGTGGTCAACAGGAAGATGCGCGCTCCGAAGTCGGTGGCGGCACCGGTGTTGGTCCCACGGAAATGAGCTATGTAGGTTCCACTCAGGCTTGGCAGGTTGTTCGAGATCGCCATCTTGAAACTGGAATAGAGCTTCGCACTCGGATCCGATTCCAAATACGGGGCACCTGCCAGCGGGGCATTCAAATCCTCAGACCGGGAGCCTGAGACCACGAGCACGTTGTTCGAAACCAGCATGGTGCCGGCCGTCCCGCTGTGCAAAGACCAAGGGCTTCCAGAGCGCACAAGCGCCCCGTCGGAATAGGTAAAGTTGTCGCTGAGAACCACACCGGCCTGGGCGGAGCAGAACGCTGCCGCAAGGCCGAACAATGCAAGGAGTTTTGATTTCATTCGAGTTTTGATTTGGGATCTGGGGAACTTCGGGTTGAGCAGGGAAAGGGGTTGCCTACCAGCCTCCATCCGGCGATGGTCAATAATCCGGGGTTGTGGATGAGGGATACCAGTAGATCTTGCGGGGGATGGACCATTCGGTCGCCGCGCTGTTCGCGCCACTATCGGCCGTGCGCATAAACTCATTTGTGCGGGCAGACCTGGCACTGCCATCGCACAAGGCAAACTGGCCGCGTGTGTCATGGCGACCGACGGCGTATTGGCCGTTGACGTTGGATTGTGCCGCGCCTCCAGTCGGCGAGTTGCCATCCACCTCGGCCATTAGCACAGTATCCGAAGGCTGCTTGATGGAGGAAAACTTCGTCTGACCCACTCCCCCCACCCGCGTGCCCTTGTTCACACAAAGCTTGCCGTTTTCGCCATACATGAAATAGGCCTGACCGATCGATGGGGGGTTCACCCGGGGAATAGGGGCCGCCGGGCAGGAATAGATCGACTTGGTGGTGGGCACCGGTGGATTTGCCGGGGTCTGAAGGTAGAGGTTGGTGAGCGCAGGCTGGCTCACATAGGTCGAAAGGGCATTATACCAGGCATCCGGGTTCGCGACGATTGGAAGGATCGTGTTCCCCTCCTCAGGCACCTGGTCGTTGGCGTCATCGGCATACATCTTGGCCGCCAGTCCCCATTGTTTGCCGTTGTTGAGGCAGCCAATGGATTGGGCGCGGGACTTGGCTTTTGAAAGGGCGGGCAGGAGCATCGCTGCCAGAATCGCGATGATCGCGATCACAACAAGCAGTTCGATCAGGGTGAATGCGCCCGGAACATTAAGGGTGGCGCGATTACGGCTATTCGATAAAGGCATAAACGTGTGACGAAACCAAAATGGGAATCAGCCCGCTTGACCGGGCAACCAACACGGAACGATGCTAACAGGAAAACGCATCAAGGCAAGTGAATCGCGAAGAAGTTGTTAACACGGATATTCACAACGAATCCGCCTCCTTACACAGCCATGGCCCAAACCTGACGCCACTTCGCAAGTTCCTTGTCATCAGTTTATTATACCAACGAAAAATCCACCGGCTACCTGTCAGGAGGCCGGGGAGGCCGCACTTCCCCGACCGAAATTCGCGGCGGAAGCCCCCCTCAATCCCAGATTTCCTGACATCCGCACCCGTTCAAGGCCAGCTGAGCTGGTAAAATCTCCCCGGCGCACCTGAGATATCAAGATAGTCGAACCTCCCATTTGAATCGGGTGAAAAGGTTCCCAGAACATGCCAATCATTCAGGTCGGTGGAATACCGCAGGGTGTAAACAACCCCCGGGTAGGCGGCAAAGCCCAATTGCACGCTGCCATCAAACCGCCGGGTCACAGTCTGAATCCGAATTTGCGTCTGGTCGGCACGCACATAGCCAGCCTGAACAAGGGCACTCCATCCCCCCCCTGAGAAGGTCCTGGCCATGAGCCCAACCGGCTCCGTCAGGGAAAGGGGTTGCCCATATTCCAAGGCATCAGGCGAAAGCGTTCCGTCCGGAAGCCTGGGATCGGTGCCATTCGTGGTGTAATAGATGGTCCCCACCGGCGCCAGCAGCGTGACGTTCAGCGGATCGTGGGCGGGAATAAGTCCACCGTGCGGCTGAAGGGTGGGGGCCTGAAGCGACGGGAGCAGTCCGGCAACCCTGAATTGGTCAATGAGAATGTCAGTCCGGTTCGGGAACCACTCGCTCTTGAGCAGGTTCTGTTCCTGCAACCAATCACTCTGCGTGTTCGTCCTCCAGGAAACTCCCCAACGGGCGGACTCCGCGACAATCGCCTCGTGGATCTCCGTTGCCCGGTGCATCCAGCGAACGGTGCACCGGTCAGGCGTCAGCGCTCCACGGTCAAATAGCAGCCGCTGGGCATGATCCCCGAACTGGCGCACAAAATCGGGATGCGCACGCAAGGCGGAGTAGATGAGCCCCGGGGTCCCGGTGTTGATCCCGGTCAAATCCCAGTTTATCCCGATGAACGAAACCTCCGCATCCCAGGAGAGGAAGTGGAACGGAATGCCGTTCGGAACACTGCCAACAAGCCAGAAGTTGTGGATCGGCCAGTCAAGGTTCGCGGCATAAAAGTTGATGATCAGATAGTCAATAAAGTCTGGAATATCCACATACTGCCCCAGGAGGGCATAGGATTCATCATTCGTAATCCCGGCCCGGGCGATCGACATCATCTCATTCCACGCATTCGTGTTTCCATCCTTCAACTCATCCGCATTAAATCCATCGTAATCGGCCCTCACGCCCCCCAGATAGCTGGCGGTGTAGGCGGCATCGGGACGCTCCCCAAGATTGTAGAGTCCCCAATACAGTCCGTTGATGTAGAGGTTGACGAATTCGCCGTGCGTCCCCAACCCGCCAATCTCCCGCTGGGTGTCGGCAACCCACTGGTCCCGGATCATCTGCGCCTTCGCCCCCATCTGGATCCAGTGGTCGTTGAATGAGGCATGCAGAACCAGGGTGTTGAAGTTCGTGATCGGCGAACCGGAAAATAGCTCATAAGAGAGCCCCGATGCCCCATAGGATTGTCGGAAGTAGAGCCTCAGGTTGTGCTTCATCGTCTCGGCCGGGTCCCGGCTCAGATCCCCCTGCAACTGCACACCACAATTGATGTAAAACCCCGGGCGGGAATCATTCCGCATAAACTCAACTCCAACAGGCCGCTCCCAGGCCGTGCCGTCCCCGAACGGATTGGCATAAATGCCGTTGGTTCCGAACATGTCCTCCGTGTTGATGGAGAGACTGACCGTCGGCAGGCTGACGAGGGCATGGGGAATGATCGAGCCCCACTGCGGATCACGAACAATCGTCGGACTCATCGCATACTGCGCCGTATCGGGGCCCCATTGCGGCGGGAATCCGGCCCCTGTCTGCTGCGGGACCTGCAGCGGAAAGACATAGGTGTGGGAGACCGGGGCGGTGGGGGTCATGCCCTGGCAGTAGGCGACCGCCCTCAGCACGGTGGTCTTCGCAACAATGATATGTTGATTATACAGAAATCCGTTTGTCGGCCCGGGCACGGTCCCGTTGGTTGTGTAATAAATCTTCACCCCCGGAACAAGTGCCTCGGTCGGTGTGTGGATGGAGACATCGAAGGCATTGGTAAACCAGCCCCGGGCCGGCTTGAATTCCAGATCGGCCACGGTGGAGTTTGTGGCCGGACTGTTGGCAGCCCCGGGTGTGGCAAAGGCGAGGTAGTTGCTCGGACCGCCGGTGATTGGCTGACCAAAGGTCCCATCCGGCGCCTGCGGCGGGAAGGTGGGCGAAAACTGGGTTGCTATGGTGAAACCATCCGGTTCGACCAGCGCGAGATACTCCCCACCCTCGGCCAGCTTGAAGTTGGTATGCAGCGGCGCGCCGACCACCTTCCGGTTTTTTTCAGACGCCCAAACAATCAGAAACTGGCCCGGGTTGATCACCGTGCCCGGGAACCGCCACTTGGCCATCTTGAGCGGGTCATCCGTGAGAAACCATCCATCCATGTTCATGGGACAGGAACCCCGGTTGTAAAGCTCGATCCAGTCGGCATGTGTCCCGTCCTCATCCACGATGCTCGTCAGGTTCTTCGCCATGAGTTCCGTGATGCTGATATTGGTGTTGGCACTTGGTGGTGTCCTGACCGCAACCACCTGGACCTTATCCACGGAATTGCCCGACTCGTCCACCAGCGTCATCAGGATGTTGGTCATCCCCACCGGCACTTCCGTTCCAGGTGGTGGTGTTTGCCTCACGACAAACGGGCTGCAATCCGACGCAACCACCTGACCCGTCAGATCAGGCAGCAAACCCACGCAGCTGCCGCCCACGATGAGACTCACGTTCGTCAAAGGGAGCAGGAGCACAGGGGCACTGTTATCGATCACATCCACCACCATGCTGCTGGTGACCGTGTTCGTCGCCGTGTCCGCAACCGTGAAAGTGATCGTGTGTCTCCCGAAACCCAACAGGGTTCCCGGAGCCGGTTCCTGTGTGATATTGATACTCCCGCACACATCCGATGCGACCACCTCCCCTGTCAGATCCGGCAGTAGAGCGAGACAATTGGTTCCCATCCCGATGCCTCGATCCGCCGGGCTGGCTGTGATCTGAGGCGCAGTCGTGTCCACAACGCTCACGACCTGCGTCACCATCGCGCTGTTTCCATACCCGTCAATGGCCTCCCAACTGCGGATCGCCTCGTAAGTGGCCGTGCCTGTCATATTGGTCACCGTTTCCACAACACTCACCAGTGTGGTCGAGCAGAGGTCCGTGGCCACCGGCACGTCAAACTCCCAGACGGCGGAGCATTCCACCGTCCTGTTTGTCAGAACCGAAAACTCAGGCGGTGTCCGATCCGCCACAACCACTTCAACCCCAACCACCGTGCTCAGGTTGTTCGTGTCTGTGAGCGTGATGCTCACAAGATTCGTTCCAAGGGCCAGTTCCGTTCCTGCCAGGGGCGACTGGGTCACAACAAACGGACTGCAATCGCTCGCCACCACCCTGCCTGTCAGATCCGGCAGAAGGGCCGCACAGTTTGTTCCAGCAGCCAGGGCCATAACGGTGATTGTGTCAGCCACCGCAGGAGCACTGTTGTCGATCACATTCAGCACCATGCTGCAGGTGGCCGTGTTCGTCCCCGAACCCACCACCGTGAAGGTGATGGTGTTCCTGCCGAATGCCAGCAGGGTTCCGGGGATGGGCTCCTGTGTAATCCTGAGGCTCCCGCCCGCATCCGATGCAATCACCTCCCCGGTCAAGTCCGGCAAAAGAGCCAGGCAGTTGGTTCCCATCCCGACGCTGCGATCCGGAGGGCATGCGGTAATCTGCGGGGGAGCGGTGTTCACAACACTCACCACCTGTGTCACCGTCGCGCTGTTTCCATACCCGTCCACCGCCTCCCAACTGCGGGTGGCCACATAGGTCGCCGTGCCTGTAGTGTTGGTCACCGTCTCCACAACACTCACCAGCGTGGTCGAGCAAAGGTCCGTGGCCACCGGGACATCGAACTCCCAGACGACGGAAGCTTCCACAATTCTGTTTGTCAGAACTGAAAACACGGGCGGTGTCTGATCGACCACCACGACCTCAACCCCAACCGCCGTGCTCAGGTTGTTCGTGTCCGTGAGCGTGAGAGTCACGATATTCGATCCAAGGGCTAGTTCCGCTCCTGCCAACGGTGTTTGGGTGATAGCAAACGGACTGCAATCCTTGGCAATCAACTGACCGGCCAGATCCGGCAGAAGAGCCGCGCAATTTGTTCCAGCCGCCAGGGTCAGGTTCGTCATGGTGCCGACCAATACCGGCGCACTGTTGTCGATCACATCCAGCACCATGCTGCTGGTGGCCGTGTTCGTCGCCGCATCCACAACAGTGAAGGTGATGGTGTGCCTGCCGAAGCCCAGCAGGGTTCCGGGTGTGGGTTCCTGTGTGATTCCAACACTCCCACATGCATCCGATGCAACGACTTCCGCTGTCAAATCCGGCAGGAGAGCCAGGCAGTTGGTTCCCATCCCAACGCTGCGATCCGCAGGACTGGCCGTGATCTGTGGGGGGATGGTGTCCACCACACTCACGATCTGGGTGACCGTCGTGCTGTTGCCATAACCGTCAATCGCCTCCCAACTGCGGCTTGCCACATAGGTCGCCGTGCCAGTCAGGTTGGTCACGGTCTCCACAACACTCACCAGCGTGGTCGAGCACAGGTCCGTGGCCACCGGCACATCAAACTCCCAGATGGCAGAACATTCGACCGTCCTGTTTGTAATAACGGAAAACTCGGGGGGTGTCTGATCGGCCACAACCACTTCAACCCCAACCACTGTGCTCAGGTTGTTCGTGTCGGTCACGGTGATGCTCACAAGATTCGTTCCCAGGCCCAGTTCCGTTCCTGCCAACGGTATCTGTGAGACAGCAAACGGACTGCAGTCGCTCGCCACCACCTGACCTGCCAGATCCGGCAGTAGAGCCGCGCAATTTGTTCCAGCAGCCAGCGTCAGGTTCGTCACTGTGGTGACCAGCACGGGAGCACTGTTGTCGATCACATCCAGCATCATGCTGCTCGTGGCCGTGTTCGTCGCACCATCCGCCACTGTGAAGGTAACGGTGTGTTTTCCAAAACCCAGCAGGGTGCCGGGCGCTGGTTCCTGCGAGATGGTGATGTCCCCACAGCCATGAGATGCAACCACCTCAGATCTCAGATCGGGCAAAAGCGCAAGGCAGTTGGTTCCCATGCCGATGTTGCGATCGGCAGGACTGGCTGTGATCTGGGGTGCGATGGCGTCCAAAACAGTCACCATCTGGGTCACCGTGGAACTATTCCCATATCCATCCACAGCCTCCCAAACCCGGCTCGCCACGTAAACTCCAGCACCTGTCTGGTTCGTCACCGTCTCCAAAACACTCAGCAGCGTGGTCGAGCACAGGTCCGTGGCCACCGGCACATCAAACTCCCAGACTGCAGAGCATTCCACGGTCCGGTTCGTGATAACTCCAAACTCAGGCGGTGTCCGATCCGCCACAACCACTTCAACCCCAACCACTGTAATAAGGTTGTTGGTGTCGGTTACGGTGATGCTCACCTGGTTCGTTCCAAGGGCCAGTTCCGTCCCCGCAAGGGGGGACTGTGTCACAGCAAACGGACTGCAATCCGTCGCAACCACCTGACCGGCCAGGTCCGGCAGTAGTGCCGCGCAATTTGCTCCAGCCGCCAGGGTCAGGTTCGTCATGGTGCTGACCAATACCGGCGCACTGTTGTCGATCACATCCAGCACCATGGTGCTCGTGGTCGTGTTCGTCGCCGCATCCACCACCGTGAAGGTGATGGTGTGCCTTCCAAGGGCCAACAAAGTTCCCGGTATTGGCTCTTGTGTGATTCCAATACTACCACATGCATCCGAAGCAACCACCTCGCCGGTCAAATCCGGCAGAAGGGCCAGGCAGTTGGTTCCCAACCCGATGCTTCGATCCGCAGGACTGGCGGTGATCTGTGGGGGAATGGTATCCACAACACTCACCACCTGGGTGACCGTCGTGCTGTTGCCATACCCATCGATCGCCTCCCAACTGCGGCTTGCCACATAGGTCGCCGTGCCTGTCAGGTTCGTCACCGTCTCGACAACACTCACTAGCGTGGTCGAGCACAGGTCCGTGGCCACCGGCACATCAAACTCCCAGATGCCAGAACATTCGACCGTCCTGTTTGTAATAACGGAAAACTCAGGGGGTGTCTGATCGGCCACAACCACTTCAACCACAACCACTGTGCTCAGGTTGTTCGTGTCGGTTACAGTGATGCTCACCAGATTCGTTCCGATGGCCAGTTCCGTCCCCGCAAGGGGGGACTGTGTCACAGCCAACGGACTGCAATCCGTTGCAACCACCTGCCCTGCCAGATCCGGCAGAAGTGCCGCACAGTTTGTTCCAGCAGCCAAGGTGAGGTTTGTCACTGTGGTGACCAGCCCGGGAGCACTGTTGTCGATCACATCCAGCACCATGCTGCTCGTGGCCGTGTTCGTCGCAGCATCCGCCACTGTGAAGGTAACGGTGTGTTTTCCAAAACCCAGCAGGGTGCCGGGCGCTGGTTCCTGCGAGATGGTGATGTCCCCACAGCCATGAGATGCAACCACCTCAGACCTCAGATCGGGCAAAAGCACAAGGCAGTTGGTTCCCATGCCGATGTTGCGATCGGCAGGACTGGCTGTGATCTGGGGTGCGATGGCGTCCAAAACAGTCACCATCTGGGTCACCGTGGAACTATTCCCATATCCATCCACAGCCTCCCAAACCCGGCTTGCCACATAAACTCCT
>CAIWMU010000041.1 GCA_903913865.1 uncultured Verrucomicrobia subdivision 3 bacterium | reverse complement strand
GACACGATTCACGAATTCCCGGGCGGCGGCTATGCCGATGTCATTCAGGGGGTTGGTCCCGGCGGGGTGGCCGTGAATCTCTGGAGTGGTGCGGGTCAGAACTTCTACGATCTGGGATCAAATCTGGTTCTGGTGCTGATCATCGGCAACCCCGGCGAGGTTGAGTTCTCGTTTTAGGCAAAAATGATTGTGAGTGTGATTATGAAGGCGTGCGGTAGAGTAAAATGGATGGCGCTGCTGCTGATGCTCTGGTGCCTGATGGGCACCACCCGGGCCGCGACCTATAACATCACCAATGCACCCGGCTGGAACCTGATCGCCAGCCAGTTGGACGGCGCCAACGGCAACGGGATCCGGGCGATCCTACCCGCAGGCCCCTCGGGCTCACAGCTGATCGGCTACAGTCTTTCAAGAGGGGCGTTCGGATCGGTTGAAACCTCCCAACCGCTGCTGGTTACAGCTGGAACGACTTGGAGTCCCGGCACAAACATCATCAACCCCGGGGATGGACTCATCTATTTCAACAGCGCCGCCACAAATTTCATCATGACCATCACGGGAAATCCGCATGTTCCCGTGCTCCCAATCAACGTCGGATCGAACATGGTTCTGGTGGCCCGGCAGACGAATGCGGTTGCCAGCGTTACAAACATTCTGGGGTTCCCGCCCAACAACGGCACGGTTGTTTACCAGTTCATTCCGGGAAACGGGCACAGTTTCGCCTACCTGGTGGCTTCCAACTATAACATCTCCTTTCTCAAGGGTGGCGTTTGGACCCCTTCATCACCGACCATCAGGGTGGGTGAATCTGTATGGCTGCTGACCAACGCGCTTCCCCCAACCCTCACCCGCCAGCCCACAAACCAGACTGTCTGCCCCAACGATCAACTGGTGTTAAGTCTGGGGGCCACGGGGACCCAGCCCCTTAATTACCAGTGGCGGAGGGGGGGCGTGAACCTCGCCGGTGAAACAAATGCCACACTCTCTCTGGCACCGGCTGTTACGGGGGTTTATTCGGTTCTTGTCTCCAACATGTTCGGGAGCGTCACCAGTTCCAATTTCACCATCAACGCCACAGACACCACCCCCCCCGTCATTTTCTGCCCCGGCAACATTGTGACTTCCTGCAAGGGCACCGCCGGGGTGCCTGTGAACTTTGAGCTTGGGATCAGCGACAACTGTGATCCCGCCCCGGTCCTCACCTCAGTGCCTCCCCCAATGTCCGTTTTCGGACCGGGAACCAACGTGGTTAATCTCACCGGCACGGACGCCAGCGGGAACGTCGCTCATTGCTCCTTTTTGGTGGTGGTTCTCGACGATATCCCCCCCCGGTTGACCTGTCCCGGGGACAGAACCGTCATCGCCACTTCTGACAAGGGAACCCCTGTCTATTTCTCAGCCAATGTCGTCGACAACTGCGACGAGGCTCCAAGGGTTAAATTTATTCCTGACTCGGGTTCCCTATTCCCGGTAGGAGTCACTCCAGTCACCTGCATCGCTTTTGACTCCAGCGGCAACCGGTCGATCTGCGTGTTCAATGTCACCGTTGTTCCCGCCTCCTGCTGCCTCGAAAAGGCCTGGACCCAGCTGGATGTCCTGGGACCATCACCCCGGATCGGCCACTCCATGGCCTATGACACGCTTCGCGGCCGGGTGGTCCTCTTTGGCGGCGACAACAACGGTTCACTGCTCCGTGATACGTGGGAATGGGACGGAACATCCTGGACAATGGTTTCCATCGAGGGTGGGCCCGGTCCAAGAACCATGACCGCCATGGCCTACATGCCGTCCCTCGGTGGAGTGGTCCTCGTCGGTGGCAGGGATGCCAAGGGAACACCCTATGGAGATACATGGCTCTGGGATGGTGTTAGCTGGACCCGGATCAATGCGGATCTCCTGCCGCGGTATGCCCACGCCATGGCGACGGACCTGAATCGGGATCGAATTGTCCTCTTCGGCGGCACATCCCCGACCTTGGGTGATCTCGGGGATACCTGGGAGTTCGACGGCACCAAGTGGATCCAGGTCGGCGATGCCTCAGCCGGGCCGGGAAAACGGCAGGGACCCTCAATGGCCTACGCCAGCGCATTGTCGCAGATGATCCTCTTCGGCGGCCTTAAGGATGGCACCAGTGCCACCCTCACCTGGAACTGGGACGGAAAGCAGTGGAGCGTGGTCTCAACCAAGGGACCTTCAGCCCG
>CAIWMU010000040.1 GCA_903913865.1 uncultured Verrucomicrobia subdivision 3 bacterium | reverse complement strand
GCGGGTCCTCCAGACCCATTCCTACACGACTATCGTCGTTCCAACCAGGGGAGGGAAGACCTTCAGAATCCGCAAAGCCGGGGAACCTGAGGAACTCCAGAAGACGGTCTATGACAAACTCAAGGTGAACTGGAAGGACCTTCCAAAGACAAAATTGGAAGTCCAAACCACAACGACTTTGTAGTGCCTAAATATTTCGAGGCCTGATTATCAACAACTTAACGAGGGTCGTGCGAAAGTCGGGCTAACATCTTTGCCAGCGCGGTCTGGGCCCCCTTTAGCTTCTCGGGTGGAAAAGGTCCGAGCCGATGCTGGATCCTCGCCCGCACCACGGCGGCAATTCCGGAGAGGTTCAAGACAGATGTGCTATTGAGCCATGTAGGCTTTTGGAACGTAATCTCCGATTCCCCACGCCTGATCTCCGTTGTAAGAGGTGCAATAATGGCTACCGATCTCTCGCTGCGGGGTTCGGATCAAGCACCAAACATGGGCGAACCTTGGCCGCCATGCCAAGATCCCCCAGAACAACATCACCAATCTTTAGGGAGATTTTCATAGATGACTTCCGGGGCCGGTCCCAGGTTGTCCCACACCTCCTGCACGGCCTCATAAGACTCCGGCATGGGTGGAAGGGCTGGAAGGCCGTATATGATCAGATCCCTGATAATATCCGCCAAAGTCTTCTTGCGCCTGATTGCCTCTCGTTTGAGGGCGGCATATTCCTTCTCCGAGAATCGAACCGGATAACTTATCGTTCTCACGCATAGAATCTGTATCCTCTCGCCGGGCCGTTCAAGCCACTTTTTCACATTCTCGATTGGACATGCTTTCCTCCCCTCACCGTTCCTCTGGCATCGTAATCCCCCTTTTTTTAGGGGGAAACCGGACCCCCTCAAATGCAAAACCCCGGCACACTCATGCCGGGGTCGAGCCTCGGATCTGCGGCCTGCCATCAGGCGGCCGCCTGGCTGGCTTCATCCCCATTGGGTGGCTTGCGGATCATCGTTCATGCAGATGCTTATCCTGGTAAACCGCTCCACGGAGATGGCATCCCGCCCCTTGCCGTGCAACGTCACGGTGTGACCCACCGCCATTTTCTTGCAGTGCTGGCCGAAGCTCTGGAGGCTCTTGATGTCCCGCTCGCTGCTTTCATCGTCAATGGCTATGTGCTCGGCTCCGATCAGGTCCAGATTGAAGTCCGTTCGCCCGGTCATGTAGGGATAGGGATTGGCCGATCGCCCGCTCAGGATCTTTGAGATCAACGCCTGCAGGAATGACTTGCCGCTACCGGCACGGCCGCAGAGCACCATGACAAGGCCCGGACGGTTCGCACCATCCCGTAGCGCTTCGCAGGCGGCCTTGATCCAGCCGCAGAACAGGTTCCACTGGATGTGGCCATGATCCGGATCCATCAGCATCTGCTCCAGCATATGCAGCAGCGTGGGGAAGGCCCCGTTTCTCGGCTCCACCAGGTGCCGCCCAGTGGGTGATGAGCACCCGCTTCCAGCAGATGTCGGTCAGGCCCGGCTTGAAGCCGCTCACCTGACCCGCGAAATGCACGTTCTGCATCGTCACAACGGTGTGCAAAGCCCGCTCCAGGGTGGAGACGCCAAAGGGATCCTTCATGTATTCGGCAAAGCCGTGCTGCTTGAGATACACCGCAACGCGGGTGTCGTTGATGGGGATCCACTCCTTGCCGCCGGTGGCCGGGATGAACCAGGGCTGGCGCGCCAGGTCAAACACGCAGGGCGGCAGCTCTGCCGGTTCCACGTTGGGCTTTGGCCCGGCTTCCACCTGGTTTTGCAGCGCGGCGGCCCCGGCAGCCGACGAGAGTGATGTGCCAGGGAATCATCCAACGGTCACCAATGAGGCTTGCCTTGGGCCGACCCAGGGCGTTCTCTTGCCGGTCAGGGTGATTGGATTTTGATGCTCGCCCGTTCCCTGAGCCAAAGGTAATCACCATCCGGGACTGGCACGAAACCTCCTCCGGCCCCTCCCCTAATGGCGGGGCGCACGGTGTTGGGCAACCAGCGGTGGCGATCGATATGCCCATCCGCCCAGGCGATGTTCGCCGCCCCATTGTGATAGGAGGCAGGCAAATTGCCCCATTTGATGTCGTTCCAGGTGTTCATGTAGTAGCCATCGTTGATTGTATCCGGATGCTCCTCAATGAACGTGAAAAATTCCGAGGGACGGG
>CAIWMU010000039.1 GCA_903913865.1 uncultured Verrucomicrobia subdivision 3 bacterium | reverse complement strand
TTGGAAAGGTTGAAAGCAGCAGACAGACGCAGCAATGGCCGAAATAGCGGGGGGAATGAGTTATGGTCCACTCCGGTTCCGCCCCCTTGGGCAGTTCCTTGTGCCCGTAAGCCCGGGCACCAGATGCAACGGCAGGGTTGGAGGAATCCAGAGTCTCATCGACGGACCAGAGGGTCGCCGAGTCACGTCCTGTCCACTGTCTCAATTCCTCACGGCTGCAGGTGATGACCTCGAAGGCGTTGCGCTTGAGAAGTTTGGCTGTGAGAACCGCCTGGAGCGTTTCAAAGGCGGATGAATCCGTGGTGCCGGATGTTTTGATGGGCAGAGGCAGCAGCAGAACGGGATGAAACGGGGTCGAGCAGGCGATCCATCGGGCGATAGACATTGAACCGTTGGTAAGGGGGGGACGCTGATGATGCCACGGGGCATGCTGCTGCACCCCGTGCCTATTGCCAGGGTGGTTACTGCCAGACCTATCCGAAATCGGCTGATGGCTGGTTTATTGGTTGATTTTCGCCGGGAGTTGAGCTGGTACAGGAAAAACCCCGGGCCGCCTGAGGCGATCCGGGGTGTGAGTTATTCAGGTGTTTTCTACCCCAAGAGCCGCAGGGCGGACTGCGGTTGGGCGTTCGCCTGGGCCAACATGGCGGTGCCGGACTGCACCAATATGTTGTATCGGGCGAACTGGGTACTTTCCTCAGCGACATCCACATCCTTGATGCGGCTGTTGGCGGCCGAGAGGTTCGTCTTCTGCACGGCCATCTGGTCGCGCGTATAGCTCAGACGAGCCATGCTGGAACCAACCGTGGCGCGATCTGTCGCCAGCGTTGTGATGGCGGCTTTGACAGCGGTGAGCGCCGCAATTGCCCCTGTCGTTGTGCCAACCCCAGTGGCGGTGGCTGCGGTGTAATCTGTGGCTCCCAGATTCACTCCGGTCATGTTCCACTTGGTCGCATCGCTGTCGATGGTGACGGCGCTGGTGTTTGCGCTGAACAGACTGACTCCGTTGAAGTCCTTACCAGCGATATCGGTGATGTAACTCCCGAGCTGTTGGAACTCCTTGTCATACAGGCCGCGATCGGTGTTGGTCTTGGTCGTGTCCTGAGCCAGCACAGACAGCTCACTCATCCGATCCAGCGCCTTGCCGACCTTCTGGAGAAAGCCGTCCTGGGTCTGGCTGAATGATGTGGCGTTGCTCACGTTGTTGCTCGCGGCGCTGATTCTGTTAATCTGCGCATCGAACCGGATGGAGACCGACATCCCTGCGGCATCATCTTCGGGCGAAGTAAGTTTCGAACCGGAGGAGAGGCGTGCGAGTGATTTCGCTAACTTTGAGGACGAATCCGCAAGCAACTCTGCGCTGCTTGCCGATGCTGTGTTTGTATTGATTACCATAAGACTCCTTCCTTGAGTCACCCCTTTCGGGGATTGTTTGTTTTAACGGCATCCCTGCCGCGATCCGGGCCTTGGTTCAGGCGCCCGTCTTTATCCTGCGCTGGCTTTTAAGGTCTGCCAACCACCTACTAACACCTGAACTATCGGACCAGTGAGGGAAGACTTTAGCGGGTTTTATTACGGAGGACTGATTCCGGGGGGCTCAGGGTTGCTGATGGGGGAGCAAACAGCATCCCCAAGGGGAAGGGCGCAGCGAGCGCTCTTACGGCCGCCGGATTCCCTCTTCGGGCGATTCTTTGCGATTGCTTCCAGAGATTGAGGATTTACGATTCGTAGCCACACAATGGCGATACAAAGAGCACAACCAACTGAAGGTCTGCAAGATAGGGTGGAGGCTCGGCCCATTAAAGCCGGGATTTCCGTGACCCTGCCTTCGGGCGCGGGTTTTTTAGGTTGCCGGTGGAGCGAGGGGAACCATACATGAGGAAATTTTCAGCACAACTGGCCTGGCTCATGGTGGGGTTGGCAGGGGCCTGGGCTTATGGAACGATCGCGTTTCACCGGGGGGAAGCGCTCAGTTCGGCCTACATCCTGATCGCGGCCATCTGCAGTTATGTGATCGGCTACCGTTTCTATTCGAAGTGGATCGCTGCACGGGTTTTGGCGTTGAATGATCGCCGCGCAACCCCCTGTGAGGTGCACGATGACGGCAAGGATTTTGTCAAAACGAACAAATGGATTGTGTTCGGGCACCATTTTGCCGCCATTTCCGGCCCGGGCCCGCTTGTTGGTCCCGTGCTTGCGGCCCAGTTTGGCTACCTGCCGGGAACTCTTTGGATTTTGATCGGGGTGGTGCTGGGCGGTGCGGTGCAGGATTTCGTGATTCTGTTCAGTTCGTTAAGGCGGGATGGGAAATCGCTGGGCCAGATGGTCAAGGAGGAGTTGAACACGGTGGCGGGGGCAATCGCCTCTGTGGCGATCCTGCTGATTATGATCATTCTGCTGGCGGTGCTGAGTTTGGTCGTGGTTAAGGCGTTGGCGGAGAGTCCCTGGGGGGTTTTTACTGTTTCTGCGACGGTCCCGATAGCGATGCTGATGGGTTGCTACCTTCGTTATGGAAGAATCGGGAAGGTGATGGAAGCTTCGGTGCTGGGGGTGGTTTTGTTGTTGCTGGCTGTTTGGGGGGGGAAGTTGGTGCATGGGAGTCCCTATTGGGCCGGAGTGTTTGGGCTCAAGGATATCACGCTGGCCTGGGGGATCATTGTCTATGGTTTGGCGGCCAGTGTTTTACCTGTGTGGCTGTTGCTCGCCCCCCGGGATTATCTGAGCACCTTCATGAAGCTGGGAACCATTTTTGCACTGGTTGTTGGCATTTTCATTGTGCTGCCGGACTTGCGGATGCCGGCGGTATCCCGATTTGTCGATGGATCCGGGTTGGTGGTGGCAGGCAAGGTGTTTCCGTTTTGCTTTATCGTGATTGCCTGTGGTGCCATCTCCGGCTTTCACACACTGATAGCCAGTGGCACCACGCCCAAGCTGATCACCCGGGAGTCCTATGCGCGGCCGATTGGCTACGGGGCGATGTGTCTGGAGTCACTGGTGGCGATCATGGCACTGATTGCAGCCTGCACGCTTGATCCGGGTGTTTACCTCAGCATGAATGTGAAAGGGGACCCGGCGGCGGTGGTCAGCAAGATCAGTGCGCTGGGGTTCCCTGTGACGGTGAAGGAAATGGATGAGCTGGCAACGCAGATCGGCGAGAAGAGCCTTTTTGGCAGGACCGGGGGTGCGGCAACCCTGGCGGTGGGCATGGCGAATATTTTTTCGAAGGCGGTGAGCGGGAGGTGGTTGGACCTATGGTATCACTTCGCGATCATGTTTGAGGCACTGTTCATCCTGACGACGATTGATGCGGGGACGCGGGTGGGGCGTTATCTGTTGCAGGATGTGCTGGGTCACCTTTGGCGACCGTTGGGGGAGACGGGAAATCTGAAGTCCAATCTACTGGCCAGCCTGCTCATGGTGGCGGCATGGGGATGGTTTCTGGTCCAGGGCGTGAGGGATCCATTGGGTGGGATCAACTCGCTGTGGCCACTGTTCGGGATAGCGAACCAGATGCTTGCCGCGATTGCGCTCTGCTTGGGGACCACGATCATTCTCAAGATGTCCCTGCGCAACTCACGTTCCGGACCCGGTGGCAGCATGGAGGCGGTGCTTCCGCGACCCTCCCTGGCGCTCATCACCCTGCTGCCTCTGGCATGGTTGATCATGGTCACCTTCACTGCCGGGTGGCAGAAGATTTATCATCCGGATCCCCGAATCGGATTTCTCTCGCAATCAGGTGTTTTGAAGGCTGCCAGACCGGCACTTGAGCACAGCCTGGCCGAGGCCCGGCTCAAAGGGGATGGTGTGGCGATCGAGGCGGCCGAAAAGGCGCTAGGAGCGAACCGGACACTCGACCTCAACAACGTGCTCGATGCGGTGGTGGCGAAGGTTTTTTTGTTGCTGGCGGCTTTAATCGTCCTGTTGAGTGTCCGGGAGTGGTATCTGCTGCTGTCCCGCAGGAAGGCTCCCACACTTTACGAGACCGACCCGGTTTGGCTGAATGAAATGCCCGGGAAGGAGGGAAACCCATTAAGGATTGCCGGGACTGTGGGGTTGGCGGTTGCGCTGGCCCGGGAATTATCAGGCGAAGCCCATCTGGCCCGTGCACAGGAGCAGGCTGCGCAGAAGCCCTGCTGTCATACGGAGGTTGCCGGTGATCCGGATATCGGCAAAAAGGAGAGCCGTCAGAAATTACAGGAAACCTATGTGCGGGTGTCCGAGGAGCGCTACCGGAACATCCGTCGCTGCTGTTGATAAAATCCATGAAACTTGGCCTTTATGGAGGATCGTTCGATCCGTTGCACAACGGGCATCTGCTGGTGGCGCAGGCAGCCATGGAGGAGGCCTGTCTGGACCGGCTGGTCTTCATTCCCGCCGCGCAATCCCCCTTCAAGACTGCGGGTGTGGCCCAACCGGCCGATCTGCGCCTGCGGATGCTGCGCCTGGCCCTGGCAGGTGTGACCTGGGCGGATGTGGATGATCAGGAGGTCCGGCGTGGAGGTGTTTCCTACACCATCACCACGGTTTCGAATTATGCGAAACATTTCCCGGAAGCGGAGCTTTTCTATCTGATTGGTGCAGATAATGTTGAGGCCCTGCCTTCCTGGAGGAGCGCCATGGAACTGGCGGTCCTGAGCCGGTTTCTCATCATTCCGCGACCAGGTGTGGAGCCTTGTGGTCTGCCAGAACCGTTTCGTGGACAGTTACTTGCGGGAACGCCAGCCGCGATTTCCTCCTCCGGGATCAGGGAACGGATACGGAGCGGCAAAAGCATCCGCCATCTGGTGCCCGGCCCGGTGGGGGAGGTCATTATGAACAATCGTCTTTATCTTTAGACGGGTTTGCGCCATGATTGCCGCCTGATGGACTCGAAGAAACTCGCTCTGCTCTGCCGTGAACTGGCCGATAACAAGAAGGCGGAAAATATCGCCGTGCTGGATGTCCGTGAACTCTCAACGGTCACGGATTACTTTGTGATCGCCTCGGGAACGAGCGAGCCGCACCTGCGTGCGATTGTCAATGAAATCGAAGGCAAGCTGAGCGGGGATCACGCTCTGAACCCCCGGGCCCGGGATGGAACATACCAGACCGCATGGGTGGTGCTGGATTACTTTGACGTGATCATCCATGTCATGCGGTCAGATGTCCGCGATCGCTATGACCTGGAAACGCTGTGGGGGGATGCTCCAAGAGTCAGGGCGCGAAAGGCTTCCGCCCCGCGCGCCCGTGTTGCAAAGACTTAGTTCAGCAGGTTCGAGATCTTAGTCGAGGCGGTTGCCACGGTTGTCGTCCTCCTCCTCCATGGGCGGGAGCTCTGCAGCACTTTGGACCATGTCTTCAATGGCCTTTCGGAAATCCTCAAGACCGGGTGCGGGAATGATGATGGTGTCACGGCGGCCTCCCACATCCTCGGTGATGCGCAGGAACCGGCCTCGCGGATTTTCTTTGAGCGTGAAAACGAAGGTCTTTCGTTCAATCTGGATTTTCTCCGTCCTCAACGTGTCCTCGGAGGGGGAATGTGGTTTGGGCGCCCCGTATTGCCGGTTGCCGTAGGGCGAAGGTCGTTCGTTGGAAATCATACTCGGTTTTGGCTTTTTAGTGCTGAATCTTCCTCTTCAAAAACATCGAAGAAAAGGTCGTAAAACGGTGATAATTGTCAACCCCGGAATTTTGCGGTGGGAACAAATCGGGCAGCATCAGGGGGATTTGCCTGCCTCCAGGCCCAGACGGCCAATCCAGCCACCATCATGTAATCCATGATTTTGGCGAGCGTGCTCACGATGATGAAGGAGCGCCGTGCGGCATCGCGAAGGTCCGCCCTGGCCGTCACGGAATACTCGCGCTGGTGGAGCTGTCTGAGGTGCGGTTGGACGGCATAATCCTGCAGGAGGCCCCAAGCGACCAGCCCGATTGCCAGCCCCAGCCAGAAGCGTCGCGGGTGTTTCGCAAGGTAGAGCCATTCAGCCGTCAGGTGCCCCAAGGCAATCAACCCACAGATGATATGCAGATCAAAGTATCGCGCAGCGAGCAGTTGGGCAAACGCCTCACTAAAATAGGGGAAATTTCGAGACCCCACCAGACTTTGCAGGGCTGTTGAATGCATCGCCGGACCGGCAACGAACAGGTAAAATGCGGCGGCACCAAACCATGCCGCAGCATTCACCATTCCAACCAGTCGCAAAAAACCGATCACACCGTCACCGTAGGGAAAACGGAGTCTTGTGCCAAGCTTGTTTCATGAGGCGACTCTTCCTGATGCCAGGGGGCTGGCCTGTTCGAGAGATATGCCGCATCCACGATTCTCGGGACGCGGCTAACCCCGGATTTCTGACTGTTGGCACTGCCGCTTTATGCCGGTCTGGCCTTATAAAAGGGCAGCAAACGCTTGTGAGGGACTGGGTGACTGTAAAACCCTCTGCAGATCTGTCGCTACTTTGGCGACGACAGATTTCCATTCTCCGGGTGCCGATTGGCGAAAGAGGCGCATGGAGGGATACCAAGGTGATTCGCTTCGATGGCGCAACCACCGCCAGTCCGGGGCATATTGGAGTAGCGTCCATACAGGACGCCCCAGAGCTCCCGCCAGATGGGCAACAGAAGTGTCCACGGTTAGAACGCCGTCAAGTTGGTTGATAAGGCCTGCGGTGTCGGCAAAGTCCTTGATGAGGCCTGCGGTGTCGATAATCGATCCGGATGGCAGGCGTTGAATATCCCTTGATGGGGGCCCCACTTGCAGGCTGTAAAACGACACTCCCTCCAACCTTAGCAACGGAAGCAGTTCTGCGATTGGCACGTCCCGTTTTCGGTCGCTCATGCCCCCGGCCCAGACCAATCCCAGCCGCAACCGATGTGAAGGGCCGGCGGATGGTGGAAGCTGGATCTGGTCGTTCGGAGGTGCCGCGAGGTAGGGTGTCTTTGCCGGGATTGAGGAGAGGGTTGTTTTGAACAGGCGGGGGAGGCTCATGACGGGCGCATGAGTGTCAAAGGGGGGGAGGTTCTCCCTGGAGGTTGAAACTGCGGAAACATCGGGGATTGTGTGGACGAGTCTGGCGAGTGAGGATGGGCAGCCCACAATGATGCGGGCACCCAAGCTGGCTACCAGAGGAACGTAACGGATGAACTGCAGCGTATCGCCCGCTCCCTGTTCTGCGTGTAACAGGATGGTGCGTCCACCAAGAGGCTCTCCCTGCCAGAGTGGTTGCGGAAAGTTCCAGACGGGAGTGGTGAAGTCACGCATTCTCCATCGCCATTCGTGCTCCGCAAATCCTCGTTCATAGTCTCCGAGCAGCAACAGGGCCCGGGCCAAGGACCAGTGGGCCCGGGGCAGGTCAGGTTGGATGGAGAGGGCTTGTTCAAAGCAGCCAATCGCGATGGCGGGGTCATCCTGCTGCTGGTGGAGGCATCCAAGGTTGACCAGCGCATCGACGTAGCGTGGGTTGATTTCTAGCGCTCGCTTGTAGGCCTGGGCTGCTGCCGGGAGAAGATCCTGATTTTGCCGAGCGAGGCCGAGATTGTAGTGGGCATCCGCATTCAGTGGATTGAGGAGGATTTCTTTTGAACAGCATTGGGCCGCCTCCTCCAGCCTTCCGAGGTCTTTGAACGCTGCGCCAAGGGCGAGGTGCGCGCCAGGGATACGCGGATTAATGCTCAGGGCTGCATCGAAGCAGGGGATTGCCTGCGCACTTTGGCCGTGGCTGCGGAGAGCCAGGGCCAGATTCAACCAGGCGGTTACATTGCGGGAGTCACCCTCCAAAGCCGTTCGATAAAGAGGGATTGCTGTCGAGAAATCGCCCTTCTGATGTGCAGTCATCGCTGCCGAAAGATGGTCAATCGGAGGCATGCCAATGCGGATTAACGATTCCCGCTCGATGAAGAGCGATTAATCCTCCGGGTCGCTGCTTTTTGAGAATTACTCTCGGCCACTTGGTGGGCACGCTGGCAGATCGGAGTGGGGGCGTCAACAGTGAAGTCTTCGTCGTTTTGTGCGGCTACTACGGGGCGGGGGTCTGCTTTCTGCTGTTCCTGAGCCTGTCTGCCGTTAAAATCAAATCCAATGGACGCTGTCTGCATAGTCGGGTGGGGAGTTGACCCCGGGAAAGTCTCCGCTGAGGTCGGAGGGCTTCTTCCCGGCGTGGCATCCTTTGTTCGGCCTACATCCACGGCTGTCCTGGATGCAGTCAGCGCCGACCTCGTTGTGGCTTGGTCTTATGGGGCATTCCTGATGGTGGAGGCAGCATTTCGCGGGGTGCAGTTCAGGGGGCGGGTGGTGTTGTATGCGCCGTTTGTTGGGTTTTGTGCGGAGGATGGGCTGGGTGGGAGATGTGCCCGGACACAGATTCACTGGCTTAAGAGGTGGCTGCGGAAAGATGCGGTGGCGGCACTCTCCGACTTCGCGAAGCGGGCAGGCATACCCCAGGAGTGGGTGCTTGCTGAAAAACCGGTGGATGAACTCGTGGAGGGGCTTGATCGGATGAGCCTGGGGATCAGAGCCGCCGGAGGAGCATCCCCCCATTTCGACCTTCCAAAGAGGTGGAGCGCTGTGATCGGAGGACGGGACTTGTTGCTGGATGCCCAGAGGGTGGCCCATAGTATTCCGGGCATCGAGATCGTTCCAGAGGCGGGGCATTCGCTGGTTGAACTTCTACGCTGTTCCGATGCGATTTGATTCCAAGGCAGCGGGTTATGATCAGCATGCGGGCCCGCAGCGGGAATTCGCCGCACAGACGGCTTCCGTTATTTTGGAACGGGCGAAGTCCGGGGGCTGCGTTTTGGAATTGGGGGCGGGAACAGGCGCTCTGACGCGTCTGCTCTGCGGGGCCGGGTTGCGGGTGTTGGCAACGGATGGGTCCCCCGCGATGCAGAGTTTGGGGCAGCAGGCCGTGCCGGATGCCGAATGGGGGGTGTTTGATGCGTTTGCGGCAGTCCCCCCGGCGGCGGATCTGCAGGTCTCGTCGGGTCTGCTGCAATGGGCGGCACAACCCCTGCCGGTGTTGGGGAGGTGGGCTTCCGCGCTGCTGCCAGGCGGGAGGATGATCCACTCGTTTCCCTGCCTCCCATGTCTGGATGAGTGGCGATCGATCGTGCCGGATGGGCCGCTGGTATGGCGGGACCGTGGAGAGTGGGTTGCGATTTTTGAGGAGGCGGGCTTGGAGGTGGTGCAGGAGTGCCAATGGACCCGGATTGTCCACTACCCAGGCGCACTGGATCTGGTGAGGAGCATGCACGAGGGAGGCATGACAGGCCGGACCCGCATGGGGACAGGGGGGTTGCGCCGGGCCATGAGGGAGTATGGGGCGCGTTTCAGTCAGGCCGGAGGTGTAGGTGCCACCTGGGTCTGGCAGTTGATCGAGGCCAGGGTATCCGGGTGAGGGGCCGGGGTTGCTCCAGAGCCGTGGCGCAGACACCATGCGGCGATCTGCACATACTTATCGGCCCATTTTTTCAATTGGATGCCCTCCTCAGTCGTGAGTTGACGCACCACGCGGCCCGGCACCCCCATCACCATTGAACCGGGCGGAACCTGCATCCCCTGTGGAACCAGAGCGCGGGCTGCCACCAGCGAATGCTCGCCAATCACCGCCCCATCCATGACGGTGGCCCCCATTCCGACGAGTGATCCATCCCGCACCTCGCAGGCATGGACAATCGCCCCATGGCCAATCGTGACATGGTTCCCGATGATGCAGGGGAAGTCATCTGCAAGATGAAGGACCGCCGTATCCTGAATGTTCGTGTGGTGGCCGACAACGATCCGGTTGATATCCCCGCGCAGCACGGCGTTATACCAGACGCTGGAGTAATCACCCAAAGTCACATCCCCGACGAGAACGGCTCCCGGGGCCACGAACACGCCGGTTCCCAGAACAGGCTTTCTGCCGAGGTGCGCCGCCAGTTGATGTTCAAGTTGGTTGTTCATCGGTCTCCAAGGCAACCCACATGGCAGGACATTCGCCGAACCAATGTGGTGGTGGATGTAGCAGAGCTTCGCACAATAATGAGTGGTTTGAAACAAAAAACCCCGCCGGCCAGAGACCGGCGGGGAACCAAACCACTAACCAGATTATCGATGTCCGTGCCGGTGCTGGTGCCCGCCAAAGCCGAAATGAATGCTCAAAAGTGGCGGGGGGCAGTAGGCCGGGCGGTAGACCACGACGGGAGCCGGAGCGTAGACAACCGGAGGGGGTGAATAAACCACCACAGGGGCCGGGGCGTAAACGACGGGGGCGGGGGCATACACGACCGTCGGAGCCGGCGCATAAACGACCGGTGGAGGCGGGGGTGCATAGGAGTAGGCGGGGGCGTAGGCGTAGGTCGGTGTGTAAACACAGGCCGGGCGTGGTTCCAAGGCGTTTGCGATCACCGCACCCGCCACAACGCCTGTGAGAACCTTCCCAGCCGTTGCCCATTCCCGGTCACCTGCCGAGGCCTGCCTGAGTCCCGCGCTGGCGAGGACAAAAGTCATCAAAACAATCGTGAATCGTTTCATATTCAAACCTTTCAATTACATAATCTCAGACGCGCGGGGTTCGAGCTTATTCAAATACCGCCATTGCACCCCGGGCAAACTCCTGCCACATTATCCCGTGTCTGGCATGACCAAAAAGACCCGTTGCCGCCCCCCGTTGATACGCGAGCCATTGCCGCGTAAGTTCAAGGATCTGACCCCGGCCCGCCATTTTGCGCCGCGCAAGTTCTTCCACGAGATGGTGATCAAGGCGCTTCTCACAAAGCGCACAGGCGAGCGGCGGCGCCCGGTTTTCCCGAAACTTGAATATGGCCAGGTGGCCATCACTTGGATTGGCCACGCCTCCTTCCTGATCCAGTTCAACGACCTGAACGTCCTCGTGGACCCTAACTTTGCGAATTGGCTCTTCCTGCTCAAGAGGATCAAGCACTGTGGCATGAGCATCAAGGACTTGCCACCGATTGATCTGGTGCTCCTCACCCACGCCCACTTCGATCACTTCCACAAGCCAACCCTCCGTCGCCTGCCCCACCCGAAGCTGGGAATCATGCCCTGGGGGGTTGGGGAATTGGCCCATGACCTCGGGTTTGGCAGAATCATTGAACTGGACTGGTGGGAGACCTTCACCCATGCCAGTTGGCGGGTCACCCTGACCCCCTCCAAGCACTGGGGTGCACGCACTCTGCGGGATCATCACAGGGGCTACGGCGGGTTTGTTCTTGAGCACCAGGGGCGCAGCGTTTACCACGCCGGGGACAGCGCCTATTTCGATGGATTCAAGGAGATTGGGAAAGTTTGCCGTCCGGAAATCGCCCTGATGCCCATCGGCGCCTACCATCCGGAAACCTTCCGGCATGTTCACATGGGGCCGGACGAGGCGATCAAGGGATTCAAAGACCTGCGGGCCAGGCGTTTGATCCCCATGCATTATGGATCATTCAAGCTCTCTTTTGAGGATATGGATGAGCCACCCCGCTGGCTGAAGGAACTGGCCGAGCAGGAAAAGCTAACTAAAAAGCTTAACATACTTGAGGAAGGAATTCCTCACGTCTTTTAGGACCCCTGAAAAAGGAAAAGGGCCGGAGCCGTGGACGATCCACAACTCCGGCCCGCCATACAAATCCGCATCCTCGCAGATTACTGCTGGGAGATCTTCAGCGCCTGTTCGATATCGGCCTTGATGTCCTCCACATCCTCCAGGCCGATTGAAAGCCGCAGGTAATCGGAAGTCACCCCCGTGGCGGCCTGTTCTGAGGGGGATAGCTGCTGGTGGGTGGTCGAGGCGGGATGGATCACCAGAGATTTCGCATCCCCAATGTTCGCAAGGTGGGAGAGCAGTTTCACCGAGTTGATGAACTTTTTGCCCGCATCGAGTCCGCCCTTGATGCCGAAACCGACGATTCCGCCGAAGCCTTTCTTCAGGTATTTCACGGCATTGGCATGACCGGCATCGCCGCTGAGGCCGGGATAGACAACCCAGCTGACGCTGGGGTGAGCCTGGAGCCATTGGGCGATCTCCAGCGCGTTGGCCGAATGGCGCTGCTGGCGCATCGGAAGCGTTTCAAGCCCGAGCAGGAACTGGTGGGCGTTGAAGGGGCTCATCGCGGCTCCGGTATCCCGCAGGAGGGTGACGCGGATCTTCAGGATGAAGGCCACATTTCCCATTCCGGGCACATTCCCAAGGGCGTCCCAATACACCAGGCCGTGGTAGCTCGGATCAGGTTCGGTGAACTCAGGGAATTTCCCGTTGTTCCACTTAAAGTTGCCGGAGTCAACGATGACACCGCCGATGCTCGTGCCGTGCCCCCCGATGTATTTGGTTGCCGAGGTGGCGATGATGTCGGCGCCATGCTCAAACGGACGCACCAGACCGACACCGACCGTGTTGTCCACCACGAGCGGGATTCCGGCCGCGTGAGCAATCTTTGAAATAGCTTCGAAATCAGGCACATCCAGCTTGGGATTGCCGATCGTTTCCACGTAGATGGCACGGGTCTTCGGCGTGATGGCACGCGCAAATGCCTCCGGGTCCCGGGAATTCACGAAATGCACCGTGCGGCCCAGTTTGGGGAAGGTGTAGTGGAACAGTTGATAGGTGCCACCGTAGAGGTTGTTCCCGGCGACGATCTCATCCCCGAGCTGCGTGATGGCAAGCAGGGCATAGGTGATGGCAGACTGGCCGGAGGCAACTCCCAGAGCCCCCGTGCCGCCTTCGATGGCGGCCACCCGCTTCTCAAAAACGTCGGTCGTGGGGTTCATGAGGCGTGTGTAGATGTTGCCAAACTCCCGCAGGGCGAACAGGTTTGCCGCGTGTTCGGTGCTGTTGAAGACGTAGGATGTTGTCTGGTAAATCGGCACTGCCCGGGCGTTGGTGGTGGGATCCGGCTTCTGCCCGGCGTGGAGGGCGAGTGTGTTCAGGTTATTTTGGAAATTGCTCATAGGTTGTTGTTTGCGATTTAGAAGGGACTGTAGCAGAAAAGTGTTTGCCCCGCCACTGCAGCCATCTGCAGGGCGGGGCTTGCTCCATATTCTTCAGCCGGGGCTTAGAACTCGTATTTGGTTGTGATGCCCCACACGCCGTTCGCTTCGTGGTTCAGCAGGCCGCCAAAGTGGCCGTAGCCAGCGGCGACCGTGAGGTGCTTGTTCACCACGTATGCGGCGTCAAGTGTCCACCAGTCACCCGATTCGCGGACCAGTGATCCGATCGGGGCGTAATCGTTTGGTTGCTGGCGGTATTCCGCAGCAAGGGCGAGGTTGCCAGTGATGAAGACCACCACGTTGCCCTCGAACAGGAAGCTGTATTCATCCGTGAACCCTGCGAGGCCGTTCCAGACGCCACGGGTGGCGCGCCCGCCCAGCTCCAGCAGCACGGGGCGCGGGAGTTGGGTGAACATCTTGGATGCATAGAGGGTGAAGTCCACGCCGCTTCTCTGCTCGATGCCACTCGCATTCAAGGCCCCACCGAGGTCGCTGTTGATCTGGCTGATGCCATCGTTGGCCTTGTAATGAACGCCCGCTGTGACCGCCGGGATCCACTTCTGGTCAAACTCTCCCTCCTTCAGCAATTGAAGCCGGGCGTTGGCGTTGTGCAGCTGCACCGAATCATTCTTCAGGCTCACGGTTGTCGCGTCTTTGATGGCAAGGGGCAGGTCACCCAGCCCGAGGCGGTTCCATCCGTAGCCCAGCTCAAGGCGTTTCCACGGGGATTCCGTGACGGTGAGGGCTTCGAGATTCTGGCCGTGGCCGAGGCTCACATAGGAGAAGCCAGCGCTGGGGCGGCCCACGATTTCGCCATCGCGTGGGGGATTGACGATGTAGGCCGAGAGGGTCGAAAAGATCCCGCCGTTACCCTCGATCTGGTGAAGGGGAAGGGGATCGGGCTTCTCGGACGCCGCCTTGGCATCCTGAGCGACTGCGGAATTCTGGATTGCCAGACCTGCAAGCAGAGTCGCGGCAAGCGTGGGAATTGTGGAGCGGTTGAGAAACCAGTTATTTTTACTGGCGATCTGTAGGTTTTTCATTTTATTTTTTCAGAGTTTACCCCACATTCCCGACTTCCGGGAAGTTCGGGGCGGTTCTTCTTTATGCAAACACCGCCTAACGGGAAGCACGGGGGATGTTCTAACATGAGCGACTACAGTTGACAAGTAGAGATTAAAGATTTTTCACTTTTTATAGGAAGCTCTGAACTGCAAATCCCGAACTCCTTGAATAAGGATCGTTTTTCCTGCCGATCCCAAACAGCAGAGGTGAGGGTTGGGCGGGACTCCCCCCTATCCAAAGCAAAACAGCGCCGCCCGTTGGGGCGACGCTGTAGGGTGGGGACTAACTGTGGGACGGGAAAATTACTTCTTGTCGGCAACGCGCTTGGCTTCCCAATCGCGGGATTGATCTTCGCCGTTGCGGGTGGAGGTGGTTTTGCCCTTGATCGAATCGCCTTCGAGTTTGCCGGAGAACTTGGAAGTCATTTTGTTTCCGTTGAATTCGCGAACGATGGTGAAGGTGACTTCGGTGTCCTTCACTTTTCCATCCTGAATGGCGGTTTCGTTGGTTTTGTTGTCACGCCCCGGAGATTCGAGCTTGCCGGTCAGCTTGTCGCCCTCGGTCTTCAAGGTGAGGGTCATTTTACGTTCCGGACCGCCGTTACGACCGGGAGTTGTCCAACTCCAGGTTCCATCGACCTTTTTGTCGGCAGCCTGAGCTTGGGAGATGAATGCAATGGCCAGAAGGGCGCACAGGGAGAGTTTGATAAAGTTTTTCATGTTAATCTGAGACGTGTCTATGGTTGTTATGTTGAGCGGCAGGATGAACGTCATGGAGCAAGGCCGGATGACCACCTCCTGCGGACCGCCTGCAGCGGTTCAAGTGTGTTTGTTTTTTGCTTTGGTTCACATGACCGCAGAGCGGTCATCTGAGGTTAAGATGCATCCAGCATGAGAAAGGTTACAAGGAGATCACTCGCACCATTCGTAAACATGAACTGCGAGAGGGGCGAAGGAGTCCTCGAAGCGCCCGTGCCTCATCTGGATTGTTCTGTTTTCGAACAGAACGGAGACCTTATGCGACCCAGCGCCCTTGATCGTAAAGGTGGCTGTGGAAGGGGATTGCGTGGGATTTGTGGCCATGACGCACTGTTTGGCACCATGCCGCTTCAAAGCGGCATGGATGCCCGGCAGGCTGACGGTCATAGAGCCAGGCGTATCTGTGGAGAGCAGGGTCGGAGAAAGCTGGCGGACCTCCCCCGCGATGGATTTCATCCACTGCCACATGGTGTCGTATTGTGGGAGGACGCGCATGTCGTAGTAACAATAGTAGATCAGTCCCTTGGCGCCGTGGATGAGCCCGAGGTAGGTCATGCAACGCTCCTCCTCGCGGGTGGGGGCCCGGCTGGTTCGGAGTTCCTCTGCGGTGGGGATGTGGCCCCGATCCGTGTTTGTGGAGTTGTATTGATACCATCCGAAGGCCTGGGGGACAAACCAGACAGACTGCCGGTCCCTGACGGCGGCGCGGGCGGAGTCGATGAAACCGCTGACCCGGGTGATGGGATCCTGGGGGATGGGATAGGGATCAACGCCGAAGAGATCAGTCGTGGAGGGGAACCAAGGCAGTTCGGAGCGGTTGCAAAGAACGATGAGGGCGGGCCTGCCAGGATCCGCCTGTTTCACACGGGCATAGTAGTCGGTGAGTTGCGGGAGGAGGCTGTGGGGGATTTCGTCGTTCAGATACCAGGCAATAATCGCAGGGTGATCCTTGTAGGCCGCCATGACAGCTGAGGCAATGGCTTCATTTCCGGAGATCCCTTCCCAGGTCTTGCCTTCAAAATATTTGGCCGTGGGATAAATGTCGTTCATGCAATAGACGAGCTTCAGGCCCTTCGATTGAATGTTGTCGAGAAAGGCGCGCATGTCGCTTTTGGGATAATTATCGGTTCCATAGGCGAGGAGGCAGTTGAAAGGGCTTGAGGCGATTTCAGCGAGGTGCTGGGTGTTGACACTGCAATACCAGCCGATGGGAAAGAAGGGGGCGCCATCCACATGCAGATTATTCCGGGAATCGACGTATGACTTGAGTCCCGAGACTTCCGGCGCGGTGAGCATCCGGAGGGGCCACTGTTCCCGTGCGAGTTCATGGCCGCCGGCTCCCATCAGGCGGGCCTCCAGCGTGAGATCGCCGGGGGGCAGACTGGAGGATTTGAGGGATGCCAGCGCACTGCTCCCCTTGAAGGATGCCCGGGTGGAACTCTGCCCGGAGGCCGAACGCAGGGTGAGTTCGAGAGAGAGTTGGCGGGGGTTGAGCCCGTGTGATTCAGCCTCAACCTCGCAGGCCACTTCAACATCGTGCGCTCCGGGAAAAATCCAGTTCCGGTAGTTTGGATACTTCAGATCAAACCTGGCGACCGGCGGGAGGTCGCGGGGGGTCAGGTGGAGGTTGTCGATGATGGCCGTGAAACTGTTCGTGGGTCTCAGGGAATAGACAATGATTTCCGAGACCCTGTGGATGTCGGTGTCGGCCCCGGCCTCCTTTGTTGTGAGTAGAATATCATTCCACTTGCCGGGCTGGATTTCGGCATGGGTGGTCCAGCTGACCTCGCCATCCTCATCGCGAAGTTTCATCCCGAGGCGCATGGGCGGGGTGCCCTCGACCCAGATGCTCATAGCAATGCCTCCATAGGAGGAAAAATCTTTGGATGGAAAGCCCCAGCCATTGGCAAACGGGAGGCGAACTCCGGGCCGTGGCTCATCCCCCTCGTTCCATTTGGGAATCACGAACTTCAGGGCATGCTGGCCTTCAGAGGCCTGACCTGTGGTGCGTTCGGCCGGGAGGCCTTTCCAGACGGCTGCGGAGTCGGGAGCCTCGAAATCAGCGATGACCAGCGGCGTGGAGGACGGCGAGGGTTTGGCGTGGAGGAGCGGGGCGATGAGACCCAGCAGGAGGAGGAGGGTCAGGGATCGAATCAGGGTCTTCATGGGATGGATTTCTATTTGGTGGGTTGCGGGGTTGATCCCTTCCGGGGGGGCTGAGCCAGAATCCAGTCTGCCGCCGCTGCGAGGTCGTCCGCTATGATGTGGGGGTGCGGGTTTGCTCCGCATTTGGCCTCGGCTTTGAGGCCGTAGCCGGTTCGCACGAGAATGCTTTTGTGAACTCCGGCGTTCAGGCCGCACTCAAGATCGATCCCCTTGTCGCCGATCATGTAACTGGATGCGAGGTCTATGCCGAACTCCTCCCGCGCATCGAACAGGAATTGCGGGGAGGGTTTGCGACCCCTGCCGGGCTGGTCGGGCGCCTCGGGCGCCGTGTAGATTTTGGTGAGGCGGACGCCATCCCGTGCCAGTTCCCGGGTGAGATGCGCGTGGACGTTCTCCACATCGGCCATTGTGAAATAGCCCCGGCCCACACCGGACTGGTTGGTGACCATGAACAGCTCGTAACCCGCATCCAGAAGCCGGGCGAGTGCGTGGACGGCCCCCGGGAAAATGACAACTTCCTCCGGCTTGTGGAGGTAATGCCGATCCTCAATCAGGGTTCCGTCGCGGTCCAGAAATACAGCGGATTTCATCATGCCGGCCGTTTCAGCTGCGGGTGAGATGCAGGCCGGTTTCGGAGACGGTGAAGTCCACGAACCGGGCCAGCTTGTTCGGCGGATTGGCCGCCAGGGTCTGTTTGATCCGCATGGCGGCAAGGTCATCCTTGGCCAGCATGAGGAGGTAGCCGCCGCCGCCCGCCCCGAGGAGTTTGGATGCGGCTAGGAAGTCCTTCACCGAATCGAGGATGGTCTGGATGGGCGGGGTGTTGGTGCCGGGATCGAGTCGCTGGTTGAGGGACCAGCTGTTTGCGATGGCCCGGGTCAACATGTTGTAGTCGCAGCTTTGGATTGCGTTGGTTGCGAAGTCGGCGTTGGCACCGATGTCTGCAATGATGGAGAGGTGCCTGGGGCTGTTGAGGAACATGCCCCGGACGATCTCGGCGAGGATGTTTTTTGCGAGCCGTGTTATTCCAGTGTAGTAAAGCAGGACCGATCGGTTTGCATAATCGCGGTCGAAGAGGTGGTGGGGCAGCCAGCGGACGGAGGGGGGCTGGCGAAGCCCCGGCTGGGTCTCGATGAGTTTGATGCCCCGGAAAATCGCTCCGGCCTGATCCTGCCAGCCGCCACCGGTGGTGACCATTTGCTCGAGGGCCAGTGTCCGGCTGAAGAGGACATGGCGGTCCCAGTTCAACCCGCAGAGGTCGCCGAGCGCAGCCAGAACCGTTGCGGCGAGAATGCTGCTGGTGCCGAGTCCCGAACCCTTGGGCACGGCCGCCAGGAGGGAAAGCTCGATGCCACCGCCGAAGTCGCGCAATTGACGTTCCAAGGAGGAGTGGTTCCGGCCCGCATGGAAGCGGGGGAGGAACCCGGCAAGGGCCAGGGCTGCCTTTGCGAGGGCAAAGCCGCTGTCCGGCCTTGCGTAGGTCTCCAGCTGCGCAAAGGTGCTGATCCGTTCCTCGAGGCCGAGATCGATGGAGCGGATCACCAGTTCCGGTTTTTTGCACAGGCGTGCGAAGACCTGGATCGGGGGCTGGCCGTTGATGTCCACCGCCACGTTCAAGACCTTTCCGCCATGCTCGATGCAGTATGGAGGGGTGTCGGTCCAGCCCCCGGCGAGATCCAGCCGCACCGGGCTTCTGGCCCAGACGATCTGATCCCCCAGCACACTCGGGCGTGGGGCTGCGGGGGCGAGCTGGGCTTCGAGGGCGATGGTTTCGCGGAGCTTGGCAAAGGCCAGGCCCTCCTGCTTCGGCCAGGCTGGATTGCCGCGGTGGCGCATCACGGCGGATCGGAACATCCGGTCGTGCACCACCTGCAACGGGTCATCGTGGGCGGTGAACTCCAACTCCGGAACACTGCCTTTGGCCGGGGCGAAGATTTTGGCTGTGGATTCCAGATCAAGGCGGAAGAAGACGCTGCGTCTGAAGTTCTTGAGCATCGGTGGGGCGCAGGCCTGGCGAAGCGCGGTGCGCTGCCGGTAAAGGCGGCTGAGGTTCACCTGATCCATGATCTCCCGGGCGCTCAATTTGCGAGCACGCAGCCACCGGCGCGCCGCTCCGGGATTTTCGGGAGGCTTCGCCTCGATCAGCCATTGCACAAAGTCCCCCGTGAGCTCCTTTTTGGTGAGGATGGGGAAGACGGGTGCCGTCTGGATATCGGCGAGCGGATCGAGATTGCAGGAGGATGGATCGAGACCCCGGGCGGCAAACCATGACGTGGCCGGCTCCCCGAGCCAGTTGGTTGCCTTGTTTCCAAGGGGGCCGTTGAAAGAGTCCCTGACGTGGTAGGGGCGGACGCACCAGTCACTGGTTCCCACCGGGACAAAGTCCAGACAGACTCCCGGGCTCAACTCCAGGTTCCAGTCATTTTCCGGAGCGCCGGTGACGACATGTTCCGAGGCCAGTTTCCATGAGGGGGGCACCACGCTGTTTTCGATCCACAGCATGTGGTTTCCCTCCCGTTCCAGCGAGGCCCCAAACCGGGAGTTCTGGGTCACTTGATCCGCCTGAGGGCGCACTCCTGCAGTGCCCATCTTGGACTCGTCCAGCTCCAGATTCTGGAGCGCCGCGACCGATTCGATCATCTGGCAGCTGGTGCCGAAGTGGTAAAACTGGGCCTCCGGCAGGGGCAGCACGGCGCAGGTGAGCGAATTCAGGAGGGGATCCTTCAGCGTGGGCCGGTTGCCGAGGCCCAGACCAAAATGGGAATAAAGTTCATAGGTCGCGGGACGCCCCCCCGCGAAGGACTGGGATTTCTCATCCCAACCACATTTGGCCATCAGCACCTGCACAGCCCGCTCGCTCAAGAGCCACATCCCGGTGTCCACCAGGCAGAAATAGTCCTCCCCCAGAGCCCTGATTTTTGCGGCAGGGGGCTTTTGCAGGAAAAAGGCGAGTTCCGTGGGGTTTTGGCGCGGGGAACAGAACACCCCGAAGTCCCGGGCCTTTTCCGGTGCCAGCCACATTCCGAGACCGAGGACATCCACGGCCGGGAACGGGGGCAGGTTGTGGGAAAATCGCAGGAGGACATCCCCGCTCGTGATCATTGCAACCGTGCCGGGGGCGGCCTGGGAAAGCACCCGCTGGTATTCGGGGGATTGAAGGTCGAGCAGATTTTGATCAAGCCGCTGGCCGCGCGACCAGCGAAAGACCGGGATCGGCATGAGGAGCTTGCCACCCGGGGCATAGGAGGGAAGGCGCCGGCTCTGGCCTCCCGCGTGCATGATCAGCTTCCGGCTCTGGCGCAGCCATTCCCCGAAGGTCAGGTCGGCGCCCGTCTCGCGCCAGGCGGAGACCAGCAAATTCGCCGTTCCGCCGCCGGAGCCGAGCGGTAGCTCCGGCGGGTCACTGGTCGCGAACCATTCCGGTCGCCGCCGCCCCTCCAAAGCCTGAAACTCTGCCGCCATTCGGGGCGGCAATGTCAGCAAATATTGGAGCGGCTCAGACGTCTTCAGCATGGTGCCACCATGATTTCGGCAACCTTGGTCCCCTGTCGAGACTGTTTTCGTGCATGAGACCCGGGGGATGGAGGGGGCAAAGCCCTCATCTTCGGCCTCCCCGGCATGAGGTGGTTGTGGGTAACGGCCGCCATGGAGCCCTTTTTATGGCTTCGCATCGCTCCCGGCCTTCTTATCAACGGCATCCTTCAAGATCCGTTGAAACACCGTCACTGCAGCAGCGACGGTGATCGCGGGGAGGCCGACAAGGACCCTCATGAAAAGTCCCGGGGGCCGGTCCTCCCTGTCGCCAGACACCATGAAGACCACGCTGACCGCCACAAAGCAGGCGACGGCCACCGCGCACCGCCTGATGGTCCGAAGGGCTTTGGCTGTCACCGGCGAGAATGTTCTCTCCTGCCGCACGTAGCCCAACACCTTGAATGCCTGATGGTGCGCCGCAAAAAAAGGGATGGACGCCAGGTAGGCATAGGCCAGAAAGGGATCCTTGAAGTAGATCTCAAAGAGTGTGGCATGCGCATTGTGGCCCTCATGAGGGGGTTCAAAAAGCAGGAAGGCAAACACCCCGACACAGATGAGCACGATGACTGCTTGCAGAAATGTTATGGAGCATCTGTACATGGAAAACGGCTTGATCAGGGTGCCTCAAGCTAATCCACAGACAATCCCGCGTCGAAAACTATTTAGCGCGGGCACGACCACCGTTTCCGGCCGGGGTCGTGATTGTGGGCACCGGTGGAGATTCTGCTGGCCAGCACCGGGGATTCTGGAAAGGCTGTTGGCATCGACAAGGCCCCCTCAAATCGGCATCGCGGCGCGGTCGGCAATCCGCCGAACCGGTTTGAAGCCTTTCATTTCGAACGGGAAGGGGATTGGGAGGGCGGGGAGGAACCGCTGCCCCGCACCCTGTTTCTGAGGGACCTCTCCCAGAGCATCATCAGCCGCAACGACAGTCCCGATGTGGGGTTCGCTGCCACGATCAACCCCTACCGGGGGTGCGAACATGGATGCATCTACTGCTATGCCCGGCCCACCCATGAGTATCTTGGGTTTTCGGCAGGGTTGGATTTCGAGAGCCGCATCCTGGTGAAGGAGCAGGCACCGGAGCTTCTGGAGCGGGAGTTGTCCCGGCCCGGCTATCGACCGGAACCCCTGGGGTTGAGCGGGGTCACCGATTGTTACCAGCCGGTGGAGCGCCGACTCGGGTTGACGCGCCGGTGCCTGGAGGTGTTGTCCCGCTGCCATCACCCGGTAGGCATCGTGACCAAGAACCAGCTTGTGACGAGGGATGCGGACCTGATCGCGGGGCTGGCAGCCAGCAACGCCGCCCTGGTCTGCATCTCGATCACCAGCCTCGACACGCACCTGCGCGGGTTGCTGGAGCCGCGCACATCCCCTCCCGTGGCGAGGCTTGCGGCCATCCGTGAACTGGCCGGGGCGGGCATTCCTGTGGGAGTGCTCGTGGCACCGGTCATCCCGGGGCTGACCGATCACGAGCTGCCCTCCATACTGGGCGAGGCTGCTGCTGCCGGAGCCTCTTTTGCCTTATACGAAATGCTGCGCCTGCCGCTGGCGGTCGCACCACTCTTTGAGCAGTGGGTCGAGACACACTTCCCCGGGATGCGGGAGAAGATCCTTGGCCGCATCCGGTCAGTCCGGGGTGGGGCCTTGAACGATCCAAGATTCGGTAGCCGCATGCGCGGGGAGGGGCCGGTTGCGGAGCAGGTATCCCGCATCTTCGACGTTGCCCGACGCAGGGCTGGTCTGCGCCCGGAAGGGCCGGAACTCTCCATCGCCGCTTTCCGAAGACCGGGCGGCTCGCAGTTATCGCTGGGGATTTGACCGGTCGTGTGCGAGGCGTGGGCGGTGGGGTTCGTGAATGCTCATTTGTGTGTGGCGCTTGCTATTTGGGAGTTGTTGCACCATCTATTTCTTCTAGAACAAACCAGTAAACACACAACTACAATGAGCAACATGATCAAGGCACTTGCGGTCGAATCCAGGACGGGGAAACTGAGGCTCCATGAATACAACCCAGGGGAACTTGGGTCGGAACAGGTCGAGATTGCGGTGAGCCACTGCGGGGTGTGCCACTCGGATTTGTCGATGCTGGAGAATGACTGGGGGCAGACGACCTATCCTTTTGTGCCGGGGCACGAGGCCACCGGGATTGTTGCGGCGGTGGGGAGCAGGGTGAAGAAGGTGAAAGTGGGGGACCGCGTGGGGTTGGGCTGGATGTCCGGGAGTTGCATGGCCTGTTCACAGTGCCTTTCCGGCAACCAGAATCTTTGCGGCACGGCTGAGCAGACGATTGTGGGGCGGCACGGTGGTTTTGCGGACCGCGTGCGGTGCCACTGGATGTGGGCGGTGCCGATTCCGGGGAAGCTGGGGCTTGCGGAAGCGGGGCCGCTTTTTTGCGGAGGCATCACGGTGTTCACCCCGATGGTGGAATATGGGGTCAAGCCGACGGACCGGGTGGGTGTGGTGGGGATCGGGGGGCTTGGCCACATGGCAGTTCAATTCCTCAACAAATGGGGTTGCGAGGTCTGGGCGTTTACTTCAAGCGAGTCGAAAAAGGCCGAGGCGCTCGGGATGGGGGCTCACCACGCCGTCAACTCGAAGGATCCCAAACAGCTCGCCGGTCTGGCTGGAGCACTGGATTTCCTGCTGGTGACGGTGAATGTGACGATGGACTGGGCGGCCTGGCTGGGGACACTGGCTCCAAAGGGCCGGCTGCATTTCGTGGGGGTTGTGCTGGAGCCTTTGAAGATTCCTGTCTTCCAATTGCTGGTGGGTCAGCGTTCAGTGAGCGGGTCACCGGTCGGGAATCCCAGGAATATGGAGTTGATGCTCGATTTTTGTGCCCGGCACGGGATTGCACCCAAGACGGAGGTGTTCCCGATGAGCCGCGCCAATGAGGCGCTGGATCACCTGCGCGCCGGGAAGGCGAGGTATCGGGTCGTGCTGGAAAACGATCTGAAGTGAGGGAGGCGCGACGGGGAATTGGAACAGAAGAACACAAAGAGAACGAAGCTTTTGCAGGACTTCAGGTCCGTCAATTTGGGCAACTTCAATTGGTATTGCGGCGGTTGGCGTGGACCAACCTCCCCAACCGCAAACGGCGGTGATGGGCGACCGACCTCCCCCTTCCGGGAACCCCATTCGGGTTCCCGGAGGCAGAAGACGGCCCTGCGGCTTGGAACAACGGGATCATCCATTATCAATCCCGGCCAGGGGTGGGCCTCCGGGCTCAGGCCTGTTTTTGGGAGCGGAAGGCGCGGACGAACTCATTGAGCCGGGCCGGTTCCAGGGGGCCGAGGAATCGGCCCCCCTCGCGGAAGGTGGATCCCACGATGAAGACGTCGGCAAGGGGGTAATAGGTGGAGATGTTTTCCGCAGTCATTCCGGAGCCGATCAGGACCGGTACGCGGGCCTGTGCCTGGACCCGGCGCAATTCCTCCGGGCATGGGGGTTCCGCGGTGCGGGCCCCCGTGACGATCACGCCATCGACGAGGAAAAACTCGGACTGTTTGACGACATCCACAATGTCGAGATCGCCGGTGAGGGCGTGGGAGCAGTGCTTCTTTTTGACATCGCCGAAGACCTGGATCTGTTCGCAGCCCAACTCCCTGCGAAGGCGCAGGAGTTTTCCGGCGCAACCCTCGATCAATCCTGCGCCGCCGACATGGGCGAAAACGTAACCTTCAACACGAAGGAAATCGAGATCCGCCTTGCAGGCGATTCGGAGGGCGGTTTCATTGGCGGCCTCCAGCATCTGAATGCCAACGGGGCCGTGGAACCTGCTGCGGACAGCGGTGGCGATGCGGGACATGAGATCGACACCGGCCTGATTCAGGGGGGGCTTGATGTAGGGGAGGTCGTGGCTGTTTTCGAGGACGATCGCATCGACTCCCGCGCAGATGTAGTGCTCCAGATCGGACATGGCGGTGCGGAACACAAGCTCGGGATCGCCCGTGTAGAGGGGTGCGCCCGGGAGGGGCAGGACGGCGATCATGGCGGCGAGCGATTTTTTTGGCAGCGTGCGCATGGACAGGAGGGTAGGAAAACCGCCGGGAAGGTGAACTGAAAAATCGCGGCTATTCGTGGCGCAGGGCTTCCACCGGATCCATGCTGGCAGCGCGGAAAGCGGGATAGATGCCGAAGATCACGCCCACCATGGCGGAGATCGTGAAGGCGAGGAGGGGGGCCCAGAGGGTGACGATGGTCTTCATGCCTGCGGCATAGGTCACAATGAAGGGGATGGCGATGCCGAGGAGAACCCCCAGGACGCCGCCCACACCCGAGAGGAGGACCGTCTCGACGAGGAACTGGGAGATGATGTCGTGGCGGCGGGCGCCGAGGGCGCGGCGGATGCCGATCTCGCGGGTCCGTTCCGTCACGCTGGCGAGCATGATGTTCATGATGCCAATGCCGCCGACCAGCAGGGAGATGGCGGCGATGGAGCCGAGAACGATGTTGAAAATCTGCTTCGTGCGTTCGGCCCGCTTGAGCAGTTCCAGAGGCACGACGATTTCGTAATCCTTCTTCTTGTGGTTGCGCTCCAGGACAGTGCGGACGGCATCGGCCACCCCGGGCACATTTTCGAGGGAGCTGACCTTGATGGTGACCTCGTGCAGCTGGACCCGTTCGGCCTCGAAGCTGCCGCTGCGGCGGCGCATGAGCACCTCGCCGTAGCGGAGTTTGGCGGTTTCGAGAGGGATGAACATGCGGTTCAGGATCGTGCGGCCGGATTCCTGCGGCTCCTCCGTTTTGCCGACGCGGGAGGAAGGCTCCATGACGCCGATCACCTGATAATAATTACCAGCCACGCGGACATGCTTGCCGAGGGGGGATTCCATGGGGAACAGGGAGGGAACCATTTCGGCCCCCAGCACGCAGACACTGCGCCGCTCCTGCATGTCGGCATCCGAGAAAAACCTGCCCTGGGCGACCTGGTGGTTGCGCATTTCCGGATACCACGGGACGGTGCCAACCACTTCGCAATCGACACGGCGGCTGATGTGCCAGACGTATTCGCGGATGTTGCGGGCGGGAAGGACGACGGAGACCCCGGGAATCGTGGAGCGGATACGGTGCACATCGGGATAGGTGATGCCATACTGGAGGACGGAACTCTGGCTGCCCTTGTCGGTGGGTTTTTGTTCCTCAGGCGGTTTGGTGCTGCGGAGGATGATGTTCTGGCTGCCGAGGTTTTTGATCTGTTCCTGGGCCTCGTAGCTGGCCCCCTCGCCGATGGCGAGCATGGCAATGACAGAGCAGACGCCGAACACGATGCCGAGGACGGTGAGGAGGGAGCGGAGGCGGTGGAGCCAGAGGCTGCGCCAGCCGAGGCGCAGGGTGCGCCTGAGGCGGGTCGGGGAAAGGCCCTCGACGAGCTTGTGGAGCGGGATGGAGTTACTGGCGGACATCGCTTTCAATGTTCCCATCCCGCAGGCGGATGCTGCGGCTGGCCCGCAGGGAGACGGTGGTGTCGTGGGTGACGATGATGAGGGTCTTGCCCTGGCTGTTCAGTTCATCGAACAGCCTGAGGATTTCCACACCTGAGACGGAATCGAGGTTGCCGGTCGGTTCGTCTGCGAGGATGAGGAGGGGATCATTCACCAGGGCGCGGGCGATGGCCACCCGCTGCTGCTGCCCGCCGGAGAGTTCAAACGGTTTGTGGTCGAGGCGGTCCGCCAGACCGACCTTGGTTGCGAGCACCCGGGCCCGCTCCCGGGTTTCATCCTCGGGCTTTCCCTGATAATAAAGGGGGATCTCGATGTTCTCCAGAACCGTGAGTTGCTGGATGAGGTTGTAGGATTGGAAGACGAACCCGAGCCGGGATCCGCGCACGGCGGAGAGGGCATCATCATCCATTCCCGAGACATCCTCGCCGCCCAGCAGGTAGTTGCCGGATGTGGGGCGGTCCAGGCAGCCGAGGACGTTCAGCAGGGTGGACTTGCCGCAACCGGAGGGGCCCATGATGCTGATGTAATCGCCGGGGAAGATATCAAACGTGATTCCCCGCAGGGCGTGGACCCGCACCTCCCCCATCTGGTAGGTCTTCTGGACGTTGCGAAACTGAAGGATGGGGTCGGCCACAGGGGTTACTTTTTGGCAGGAGGCTGTGGCGGGGCGGGTTTGGCCGGTTCGGGGGCTTTTGCGGGCTCGGTGCCGGTTTCCTTGCGGTCCTTCTGAACCCCATCCGGCAGGCGCAGGAGCACGCGGTCCCCCTCTTTCAGGCCGCCCTTGATTTCGATGAATTCATCGTTGAACTCCCCGACATCCACTTCGCGCCGCTCGGTTTTGAGTCCCCGGAGGAGGTAGCAGACCTGTTTGTCGCCATCGAAGGTGACCGCCTGAACCGGCACCTGAAGGCAGGCATCAATCCGGCTGACGAGGATCTCGACCTTGGCGCTCATGCCGGGCTTGACCCAGTCCTGGGTGCCATCGATGGCGACGGAGGTCAGATAGACCTTCATATCCGGATTCATCCAACGGTTCTGGGAATCGGGCAGCACAGCGACTTTTGTGACCTCGCCGGTGAGGGTCTTGTCGGCAAAGGCGTCGATGGTGATGCGGGCCTTGAGGCCCTTGCGGATCTTTTTGATGTAGGTTTCGTGCACCTTCACATTGACGGCCATGCGGGTCATATCCGGGATGGTGATGATGGCCTGGCGCTCGCGGACGGATGCGCCCTCGCGGATGCGCTCCTCCCCGCCGAAGAAGTTGTCATCACGACCGCCGCCGTAAACCACGAGCCCGGTCTTGGTGGCGTGGAGCAGGCATTTTTCCCGCTGCTCGGTCAGTTCTTTGCGCTGGCGGAGCTGGATCTCGTGCTGGCCCTGGGCTGATTTAAGCCGGGCCCTGGCCTGGGCGGCCTTGGAGATGGCCACGCGTCGGGCCTTGTCCAGTTCGCGCACCGATTCGGCATATTTGGAGAGGGACTCCTCGGCTGACTTGAGGAAGTCGTATTTGAGGTAAAGATCGCGGGCGCTCTGGGCCGTCTGGACCTTGAGGCGGCTGTTGTCGGCGGCGATTTCATCCCGCTGCATCTCCAGCTTGGTGACGAAGCCCTTCTCGAAGAGGCGCTGGGTGCCTTCGAGGGTCGAATTTGCCTGGCCCAACTCCTTCTGGGAAACCTGGAGGTCATCGTCGAATTTGCGCAACTTCTGGCGGGCCTCGCCATCCCCGAGCGCGTCGAGCCGGGCGTATTGGGAGAAATCGACCAGAACAACGTTTGTGAAGGCGGGGGGGAGGGATAGCACCGGCTCCGGAGCGGGGGCTGGGGGAGGTTCCGGAGCACTCGATGCCGGTGGTGGTGGTGGGGGATTGAATCCGGGAGGCAGACGGGGCGGCCCGCCGGGAGCGTGCTTCTGGGGCGGGGGTTGTGGCGCGGAGGTTTTATCCTCCACGCCTTCTGCGCGGAGGGTCTGTTCCACATCGTTGGTGCCTGCAGCGGCCAGCAGTGCATCCAGGCCCACCTCCTGGATGATGCGGGTGGTCACGGCATCGCCGAGGAATTTGTCGAAGTCCATCCTGGCGAAGCGGGTTTTCTGTTCGGCGGTCTTGATGTCGCTCTGGTTCTGGTTGAGCTGGATTTCGTAATTTTGCTGGGCGTCGATGAGGGTTGCGGCGGCTGATTCGTATTGGATTTCCTGCTGGACGATCTGCTTTTCGAGGTCGGAGGAATCCAGCTCCACGAGGACCTTGTTGGTTTTGACATCCTCGTCGGTGACGAGGTAGCCCTCCTCCACGATGCGGAGGATTTTCGTGCCCTGATAGCCGACGTGGACGTCGCATTTGATTTCCTGAGATTCCAGGGCCTGCAGGCTGCCCCCCTCGAGGATGTTGATCTCAAGCGGGCCGCGCCGGGCGGCGAATGTGGGCATGTTTCCACTGCCCCGGCCATCCCCCCGGAACAGGTACCACCCCAGCCCGAGCAGCAGGGCCGCGACGGCGAGGAGCCGCCAGCGCGGGCCGGTCCACAGGCGGGTCAGGAACTTAATTGCCTTTTGCATTTTGAATCTCCTCCCACTGTCCGTTTTCCTTGATATACAGGATGCCCATGTTGTTCCAGAACTGGAGGCGGGCGATGGTGTGGGTCACCAATGCCTGGGTCAGCTGGTTTTTCGAGTCGATGAGGGAATTCTGGGCGTCCACCTGGTCGAGGGCCTTGGCGCGGCCGAGTTCCGCGAGCAGGCCCTGCTCCTCCACGCGGCGCTCGGCGAGCTTCACGCCGATGGCGCTGATTTCATAGCTGCGTTTGGCCTGGTCGAGGGTCCGCCAGCTGTCGCGGATCTGGAGGCTGATGTCGTCCTCCTTTTGTGTGACGGCGCGGATCGACTGGTTGCGGGAAATGATGGCCGTGCGGTAGGAGTTGCGCTCCGATTTGCGGTCGATGCCGGGGTCGATGTTGAGGCCGGCGCTCCAATTGTAGCGGTTGAGATCGGGCAGGGGGAAACCGGTGGTCTGGTTGGGATCGCTCCTGATGTTGACAGTGGTGGAGACATCGACTTTGGGCAGGAGCATGTTCTTGTTCAGGGCCACTTTACGTTCCGAATCCTCCAACTGTTCCCGGGTGTTGAGCAGGTCGAGCCGGGCGGCGTGGGCCACCTTTATGGAGTCATCCACATTCAGGGTGGGATGGTCGATGCGGAGGCGGCCGAGTTCGCGGTCATCGAGGACGATTTTATCCTCCAGGCGGAGGCCGAGCTGGATTTTGAAGTTGTCGAGGGCCTGTTTGTAATCGCGGACGGCGTTGATCCAGGAGCTTTCGGCGGTCAGGGCCTGCTGTTCCAACCGGCCGAGGTCGGACTGGGTGATGCGCCCCTCCCTGGCGAGGGCGCGGCTGCGTTCGGCATTCTTGCGGGAGCTTTGCAGGTTGAGATAACTATTCCGGACCGAATCCCGGTTGCCGAGCACGCGGTAGTAGGCGGTGGCGACCTGCACGCTGAAATCCTTCCGGAAGCGGGTAAACTCCCGGAGGTCATAGAGCAGCTGCCGCTCCGATTGAATCAGGGCCTCGGCCTGCTGCTTGAAACCGGCATCCCTCAGGAGGGGGCGGACGAGGGTGGCACTGAGCTGGGAGGAGGTGGTCACGCGGGGATCGCCCGAGACGAACCGGAGGAAGTCGGCGGTCATGGAGGTGCTCAGGCGGCCAACGCCGCGGATGAGCCAGCTGGCCCCCACGTTGCCGGATCCGGAGACGCGCTGCTGCTCCACGAGACTGTCGCTCACGATCACCTTTGGCTGGCCGGTCACTTCATCGATGCCCACCTTGACGGCCTGTTCCGTCTGGCCGCCGTAAGCGGCGTTTGCGGAGGAGCCGAAGATGGGGGTAAGCTGGTGGCGTGCGAGCGTCAGCGCGAGGCCGGAGATGTAGAGTTGCTCCTTGCGGGCCTGGTAGGAGCGGCTGCCTTGCACGGCGAGTGCGAGGGCATCCTCCAGCGCCACCTGCCGGGCATCCCGCTCGGTTTCCCCATCCGTGCCCAGAAATTCTTCCACCTTGCTGGAGATGGGGAGGCTTTGGAGCAGGGAGGTGTTGGTCTGTTCAATGGAGAAGGCCGGATCCATGTTCCGGACCTTGCCGGTTTTTTGCCGGATCGTGGCATAAACCTCCCGGTCCGCAGATTTGCGGTAATGGTTCGCCGTGCATCCCGCCGCAAGAAACAGCGGCAGAAGCCACAGCCAGACGGATTTCTTCGCCATGTAAATCACAATGTTGGACGCCGGACACCGCCCCGGAATTCGCTGGAATTCAAAAAAATTCCCCACATCCAAGGGATCCGGTTTGAGGGCTGGCAACCCTCAGGCTCCTCATCCTGCAGATTTGGACGCCATTTCCGCGCACCCTGCAGGGGTGTGCGGCATGGGTTGCGACGGGTCGGGTCAGTCTATTCGGGTGCTGCGCTCCATCAGCCAAAAAACGTCCGGATTGTTTGGGGACGGCACATTGAGAGGCAGGCCCACGCCTGTGCGGAGCACCGGGCGTGTGCGTGGATCCTTCCACTTTTTGATCTCGGCGTGGCCATCCACAAATGACAGGCCGCCCGCATCGTTGTGGTAGCTGGCCGGGAAATCGACGATCATTGATGAGCCGCGCTGGTCGGGCCATCCAAACATGCTGACACAAAACTCTCCGTCGTTGATGCTGTCCTCACGCTCATCGAGAAAGAGCCAGGTCATGGACGGCCCCGGAGTGTTCACATCGCCTAGTTTTTTGTAGATGCGGCATCCCGGAGGTCCGAAATCGGCCACATCCGAGCTTTTGAACCAGGCGTTCATGGAGATGCTGCGAATGCGGGGGACCACCTGACCCGCCTGGGGGCCTGTCATGGGCTTGCCGAGGGCGCGGTCCGCGGGGCAGCGCCAGATGCCGGCGTTGTTCCCGCAGTAGGGCCAGAGGAGGCTTTTCTGCAAATCCCTGGTGACATCCCAGTTGACGGGGTTTGCGGGGGTGAGATCGAGATTGCCATTGACCCAGGAATTGGGTGGCCAGTAGGAGGGTGGAACCTTGTCCTCGTGATCATCCACATAGAACCGCCAGGCCATCATCATCTGGCGGCCGTTGTTCATGCAGGTGATGCCCTGGGCTTTGACCTTGGCCCGCCCAAGGGAGGGCAGCAGCATGGCTGCGAGAATGGCTATGATGGCGATGACCACCAGAAGTTCGATCAGGGTAAAACCTGACCTGCGGGGACTTGCGTGACTAGTTTGCATGGTTTACTCCAACGAACGATCCATCTTGTGTGACAAGGTGGAGTAAGATTGCACCAGAAGGGATGGGACGTCTAATACTTTGTGTGTGGACGGAGGCTGTTTATTGAGGAGGTGCGAATTTGGGGGAGAGGACCGTGGGACCCCGCGATCGGAAGAAGAAAGAGCCTGACCGGATTCGCATGGGGCGCATGCTGACGAGTTGCGCCGCTGGCTTCCGGAGGGGGGCGGGGATATTGAATTGTTTTGAAGTGCCGCAACCTGCCTTGGAAGGCAGGTTGCGGACCTGACCCCTGCTGGATCAGAATAAGCAGGGTTGCGACCGGTTACTTCTTGACGCCGAGGATCGCGTCCTTGGCGGCCTTGGCAACGCGGAACTTCAACACGCGCTTGGCCGGGATCTTGATGGCGGCGCCGGTGGAGGGATTGCGACCCACGCGGGCTTTGCGGTTCACGAGCACCAGCTTACCCAAGCCGGGGATGGTGAATGAGTTTTTTGCGTTCTTGTAGGCCAGAGCCACGAGGGCTTCGATGACCTGAACAGTCTGGGTCTTTGGGAGACTGACGGTTTCCGCGATGGATGCGGTGATCTGTGACTTAGTGAGAGGTTTGGTAATTGCTTTTGCCATAGTGCTGGAATGAGTAGAGCGGATGAAAACGGCTTTCAAGAGAAAAAGTGAAAAAGTTGGGGTTTTTTGCAATTTATCAGCCGTTTTTCCGGATTTTCAGGAGGGATGGCGGGTTTGGGGTAGTCTTTTCGGGGGGTGGCGCGAGGGCGCTGGGCAGGTGTTGGATCGGCAATTGGGAGTGGAAACGTGTCCACCGCCTTGCCAATGGGGCTGGGCTTTGCAAGAGTTGGGTATGCGAGTATTGGTAGTTGAGGATGACCGCAAGACGGCAGGGTTCATCAGCAAGGCCTTGAAGACAGAGGGTTGCGCGGTGGATGTGCTTCATGATGGGGATGAGGCGTTCCTTGCGATGATGGGGACTCCTTTTGATGTGGTGGTGCTCGACATCATGTTGAAGGGGCGGGATGGGCTGAGTGTGCTGCGGCAGGCCCGGATGCGGGGGAACCACACTCCTGTGCTGCTGCTTTCGGCGCGCGGGGAGGTGAATGAGCGGGTGGAGGGGTTGAAGGCCGGGGCGGATGATTACCTGTCCAAGCCGTTCGCGTTGGAGGAGCTTGTGGCCCGGGTGGAGACACTGTGCCGAAGGGGAACGGATTCAAGATCCGGACTGGTTCATGTCGCGGATCTGACACTGGACACGGGGCTGCGCAAGGCGCAACGGGGTGGGCGGACCATTGAGTTGACCAGCCGGGAATACCGGCTTCTGGAGTTTTTGATGCGTTCCCCCGGGCGGATTTGCACCCGGATGATGATCTTCGAGAAGGTTTGGGACTACCACTTTGATCCGGGATCGAACATCATTGACGTCTATATCCGGAAGCTCCGGGAGAAGATCGATGAGGGATTCCCGGCCAAACTGCTTCACAGCGTGCGGGGAGTGGGCTACATCCTGAAGGAAGAGGCATGAGGCTGCGCAACAGGCTCATCTCCCGCTATCTGATCGTTACCGGTGTTGGGCTTTTGTTGCTGGTGGCTCTGGCCTACCACGAGTTCGTGCACGTGCCCCAGCTGTTGAGGGATTTGGGCATCGAGGAAAGTTCCTTCAAAAAGTTTGATGCCCGCGCCGAGGTCATCCTTACGGCCATATCCCCCCTTGTCCTCGTGCTTGGAACATTGCTGATTCTCCGGTCCCTGTCCCCCATAGGTCAGCTGGCAGAGGGTGTGGAGCGGTTTAACGCGGAGAACCTGACCGAGCGGCTGCCACGGACCCAAAACGGGGACGAGGTGGACCGCCTGGCGGCCTCGTTCAACAAGATGGCCGACCGGCTGGAGAATTCGTTCAAACAGGTCCGTGAGTTCACACTCCATGCCTCCCATGAACTCAAGACCCCGCTGACGGTCATGAGGGCGGAGATGGAAACCGCGCTCAGGGATGCGGACGGGCTCAAGCCGGACCAGCGGGAATGGATCCATTCGCAGATCGATGAGCTGGAGCGGCTGGCCAAGCTGGTGGACGGCCTGACCCTGCTTGCGAAGGCGGATGCCGGGCAGATCCGGCTCGACAGGAATCCTGTTCCACTCAAGGAGCTCATGACAGAGTGTTATGATGACACCTTGGTGCTGGCCCAACCGGCGCATATCACGGTCGAATTAAGAGACTGCCAGGATGCGGTGGTTCTGGGGGACCGGCACCGGTTGCGCCAAATGCTTTTGAACCTTGCCGACAATGCGGTGAAGCACAATTCCCAGGGCGGACACATTGTGATGGCGTTGCGCAAATGGGAAAAGATGGCGGAGATCGAGATGACAAACACCGGTCCCGGGATTCCGGCGAAGCTGCAAGGGCGTATCTTTGAGCGGTTTGTCCGGGGTGCGCAGGATGTTGAGGGATCGGGACTTGGATTGGCGATCTGCCAGTGGATTGTCAGGGAGCACGGTGGGAACATTCAGGTTGAATCCCGGGCGGATGGCAAGACCTCCTTCACCATCATCATGCCGCTGGCGGCCTGAGTGGGGCGGACTTCCGACAATTTCCCGCCTGAGCGCTCAAACTGAGGGGGTTTTTCCACTCCCCTGAGGCTTTGAATAATTAAAACAAATTAATTTACATTTTTGGGGGTGTTCATGATAACATGCGCAAATGTTACTGGTGGTGGGGTTGGGGTCCCCAGTGCCATCCCTGAGGGATTTTCAGGGTTGGGATGGTATCGGGGCAGGCTTTGGTGTTGTTGGAATTTGATTTGATATGAAGAACAAAGTGACGCGAGCTGCTGATTACGGCAAAGGCGGCGGCGAAAGCCCGACCATTGGTGAGTCCGTAATCCGGGGGCGCAGGGTGCAGCGGGCCCGCATCCGCCGGAACCACCGTAATTCCTCTGTCAACGCAACCAATGGCGGGGCTCTGGATCCTCTTGAGGCGACGCGGGCAAGGCTCGCCGGGATGAACGTCCTGGTTGTGGGCGAAATGGCCGACCCGGTTGACAGGTTGTATGACTCCCTACGGGGGGCAGGAGTGAAAGCCGAAATCCTGATGGACCGTCTGCTGGTGGACTCCTCGATCCTGAAGCACATGTGTTGCGTGATCGTGGTGAGCTACGAGGGTGATGGCACGGGCGGGATTGTGCTGGTGAGGAGGCTGCGGGCTGCCGGGGACAACCGGCCCATACTGCTGATCTGTCCCGGGGCTGATGCCGCCGCCCGGATCAAGGCATTCAAGGCGGGGGTGGATGACTGTCTCTCCAGGCCGTTTGAGATGGAGGAATTCGTTCTGCGTGTGCGCTCCCTGATGCGGCGTGCAAGTCCTGCAACCTCCCCGGTGCTGCATGTCCGGGATCTGGCGCTCGACACCCTGAGGCGCACCGCGCACCGGAGTGGCCGGGAAATCGAACTGACCAAACGCGAATTCCGCCTTTTGGAATTTCTGATGCGTTCGGCGGGCCGGTCCTGCACCCGGGAGGCCATTTCCGATGCCGTGTGGGGCGGCGAACTGACTTCCGATTCCAACCTGATCGAGGTTTATGTGCAGAGGTTGCGTGGCAAGCTTGAGGTCGGCACCGAGGCAAAGGTGCTGCACAGCATCCGGGGCGTGGGCTACGTGATGCGTTGCGGCCAACACAGTGCATCAGCGAAACACTGCGTCTATACCGCATGTGTTGTCGCCTCCAACTAGCCCCTCCCTCCGGGCATTGACGCGGGAAGCCGGGTCGCCCGCCCGCAATGCCGAGACCACACCCGGTCACGCCGTTGGGGATCATGAATTATGAACAGAAATTAATGTTCGTTTCATCGAATCTTCATAAAGGGGTGTTAAGGTTTCCGTGACGGTGGAAGTTGGTTCCGGGGACGACATGTGGGATTCATGGGGCGGGCTGATATGTCGGGAACCACTCCACCGTCACTCTTTCAACATTGTCATGAAGATCAAAAAGTTCGGGGTAAGCCGGGTATTTTCCGCAGGGCAGGCACGCAAGGCTATTGGTATTGGGGAGCCTGTGTGCAAGGGGCGGCCGGGGCATCCGGATCTTGATGATTTCTCCGAGCAGGCAGAGCCGGTTGGCAGCCCGGGCAAGCCTCCGGTCATGCCACAGCCTCCGGCGGATTTGGCCGGCACCCGGCAGGTTTTGGTGGTGGCGGATGACTTCAGGACGGCTGAAACGCTGGCCGGGGCGCTCCGGGGGGTTGGTTTTCCGGTTCAATTTCCGTCCGCCACGCTGCCGAGGCATGCTGCGATTTCCGCGCAATTGTGTGAAGTCATCATCGTGGACCTTGGGGGAGGTCGGAATGCGGGTCCGGGTCTGGTGAAGCGTTTGCGCGCGAGCGGGGATGACCGGCCTGTGCTGCTGATCTGCCGGGAAGGGGGTTCTGCGGGGCGGGTGCGTGGAATGGAGGCAGGAGCGGACGATTGCCTTACATGGCCGTATGAGTTTCAGGAGTTGAACCTGCGGGTGCAGCGTCTGCTCCGGGCACCCCGTTCTGTCGTTCCACTGGTGCTGCAGGTCAGGGATCTGATCCTGCACACCATGTCCCGCACGGTGCACCGTGGTGGGCGGCATTTGGAGTTGACCAAGTGCGAGTTCCGCCTTCTTGAGTTTCTGATGCGGTCCGCCGGACGTGTCTGTTCCCGCGACACCATTTCCCGGGAGGTGTGGGATGGGGAATTAACCCTCGATTCGAACTTGATTGAGGTCTATGTGCAGAAGCTGCGGACCAAGATAGAGGTTGGGATGGAGCAGAAGCTGTTGCACAGCGTCCGGGGGGTTGGCTATGTGGTGCGCTGCGATCTGCATACCCGGTCCATCGGCAATTGCACATTCACAAACTGTTCCGCGCGGGTTAACTGATATTCAGCTGCCGGGGGGGCTTCCTGCTGAATTTCTGGTGACAGGTGTTTGACATTTGGTGTTGGTGGGGCGATGCATGTTCCTTTACAAACACATGACATTCGCACGCTTGCTGCTTGGAGGGGTATTGGTTTTGACCCTTGGAACATCCGGCATTTATGCCCAGGGCACCGCATTCACCTATCAGGGGAGGTTGACCGGGGTGCCGGGGCGGTCAACGGGCGTTACGACCTTCAATTTGGACTTTTTGGGACTGTCAACGGGGCGGATCAGGTGGGGGTTGGCCAGGTGGTGAATGGGGTGGGGGTGAGCAACGGGCTGTTTACCGTCTCATTGGATTTCGGGAACCCGTTCAGCGGCGCGAACCGGTGGATGGAGATCGGGGTGCGGACGAATGGGGCGGTTGCGTTTACAACGTTGAGCCCCAGGCAGCCGCTGACGCCCACCCCGTATGCGATGTATGCGCCGAATGCCGGGAGCGCGGCCAGTGCGGGGACCGCCACTTTTGCGGGCACAGCCGGGGGGGTGACGGCGGGGGCGGTGACACAGCTTGGATCGCCGGGGGGCGGGGTGACGAATGCCCTCCAGGTGAGCGGGAGCGGGTGGGTGGGGATCGGGACGAGCACGCCCCAGGGCGGTCTGCAGATCTCCACGGGACCGACGGTTTACCAGCCGAATCTCCAATTTCAGGTGCAGAATGGCAATCTGGGCTACAGCAACCTGGGTGGCGCCTGGGATGTGGCGGTATCCACGAACCACGTTCTGGCCGTCGCAGCTGTTTCAGGCGGGGTGACGTTGATGGACATCAGCAATCCGCAATACCCTGTTTTGACTGCGCAATTGGGTGATTCGGATGCCGGTTCCGTGTTCACGAATCTGGCGGGTGCCAATGGCCCTGCGTTCAACGGGAGTATTCTGGCGGTGGCTGCATATAGTGACAGCGCGGTGACCATCATAAGTGTCACAAATCCCGCAGCGCCGGTGAAGCTGGCAGAGTTGCGGGATGGGGTGGGGGCGTTCACGCTACTGGGAGGGGCTTACGATGTGGCCTTCTCGGGCAACAACATCATGGCGGTCAGCGCCTACAACGACGCTGCTGTGACACTTGTGAATATGAGCAACCCGGGGGCTCCGACCCTGGCTGGATACATCCAGAACGGATTCAACGGCTTCACGAATTTCCTGGGGCCCCGGCATTTGGCATTTTTCAGGAATTTGCTGGCAGTGGCGGCGAATGACTCCAGTGCAGTCAACCTGATTGATGTCAGCAACCCTGCTGATCCGCAGTTGCGCTCGGTGATCCGGAACGGGGTCAATGGGTTCACCAACCTGAGCCTGGGGAATGGAGGGGTTGCCTTTTCAACGAATGGTCTCCTGGCGATTGCGGCCCAGGGTTCCGATGCTGTGAACCTGATGGATGTGAGCAATCCGGCCAGCCCGCAGTTGCGCGCAGTGATCAATAGTGGAATGGGGGGAGTAAGCCGGGTGGCGTTCTCAGGCAACCTGCTCGCAGCAATGGCCACCTATGAAAACGTTGTGACGCTTGTGGACGTGAGCAATCCATCGCTCCCGCAGGTGAAGGGGAGGTTTGTGAACGGCCTTGCTGGGCTGCGGATGCTGAACTCCCCTATAGGGGTTGCGTTTGATGGAGGCACCCTGGTTGTGGGAGCCTACTTTCCGGGAGGGGTGACGTTGCTCAAACCGCTACCGGTGCCGGTGAACCTTGTGGCCAATGATCTTGTGGGGATCGGCACGGCGATGCCGGAAGCTCCGCTGCATGTGGTGGGGAACATGATTGTGCAGGGTGACCGGGTCAGCTTGCGGGCTGGCGGTGTTGAACTGGGAGTGGATACGGTGGCCAGTGGTTTGGATTCTATCGCGATGGGGGTTGCCACGACCGCAAGTGGAAGTTTCTCGACTGCGATGGGCCGCAGCACCATCGCCGCGAACGATGATGCGACCGCCATGGGGTTGGGCTCGATGGCCAGTGGCTGGGATTCGGTTGCGATGGGCACCTACACGAAAGCGAGCGGCCACTATTCGATGGCGGCCGGATACTATTCCCAGGCCACGAACCAGGGTTCGTTCGTCTGGGCGGATTCACTGACGACGAACCCCTTCAGATCGACCGCCGACAACCAGTTCCTGATCCGGGCCACGGGTGGTGTGGGCATCAACACGAACGCCCCACGGAGCGCCTTGCACGTGAATGGGACCGTGACCGCGACCGGGTTCAGCGGGAGCGGGGCGGGGTTGACTGCGCTTGACGGGGCACAACTGACGGCGGGGACGGTGCCGGATGGCCGGCTCAGCGCCAATGTGGCCCTCCGGAACGGCAACCAGACCTTCACCGGAACGAACACCTTTTTGGATGGGAACGGGGGCGGAATCCTGCGCATCGGGCCGAACCAGACGGGGCCGACGCCGAAGTTGATCAAGTTCGGGGATGGGGATTATGTGAGCATCGGGGAGAGCGGGATCGATGACCGGATGGAGATCAGGGCGGCGCTTATCAGCCTGTTTGGCACCATAGGGTTTACCCACTCATTGTATGTCACGGGAGCGGTGAGTGTGGCAGGGGGTGTCTATGCAGGCTCGGTGGGTGCCACCGGGCCAATCAGTGCCGGCGGGTCGGCGACTATTGCCAGAAACCTGAGGGTGGATTCCGATGGTGGCAACTATGGGGAGGGGATTGTGTTGAACTGTCCCCCGGAGATGGGCGGATACGGGGGGCTTGTGTTTCACAGCACGGCCCGGGGCGGGGCACTCGGGGCGGACACTGTGAAATGGGACGTGTCGTATAATTACGCGCCAGAGCTAGGCGTCACAGGGGACGGGCTGGCCTTCATCCGGAACAACACGAGCACCCCGCTTTATCTTGCTGCGAACGGGTGTGTGGGGGTTGGCAATGTCACGCCGACGTCGAGGTTCATGGTGGTGAACGCCCGGTGCGATGGGAACACCTGGGTCAACTCCTCGGATCGCAATCTCAAGGAAAACTTCGGGGCGGTGGATTCTGCCGGGGTCCTGGAGAAGGTGGTGGCCATGCCGGTGCAGAGTTGGAATTACAAGGCCCAACCCGGGGAGCAGCACATCGGGCCTGTGGCGCAGGATTTCCGGGCGGCGTTTGGCCTGGGGCGGGACGAGACGAGCATCGCGACGGTGGATGAAGGGGGGGTGGCACTGGCGGCCATCCAGGGGTTGAACCGGAAGGTTGAGGAGCGGGAGGCGGCGCTGCGTGCGGAGAACGCGGAATTGCGAAGGAGCGTGGCAGAGTTGAAGGCCCTTGTGAACACCCTGAGCGCCGAGGTGCGCAGCGGGGCGAAGTGAGGAGGGTGTTTGGGATTGGGGAGAATTTCCCATGGGTGTGGGATGGTTGTTCCGAAATTGCGGGGGAAACCATTGGTGGTCTATACAACGGTTTGTTGGGCGCAGCGTAGGACCGCCCATTTGGGAGGGCTGGAAGCCCGTCATGTTATAGCCCGGACTGGAGGCCCGGGAAGAGGAACCCACCAAAAACAGTTCAGACCGCCCTGCAAGGGCAAAACAGGCCCACAGAATTCCCCACCCTTCACACCCAATACTGTCCTACGGTTCCCCAATTCCCAATCACCCCCTTCCGCACGCGCGGCCTGCGAACATCCGGTTGAACCCTTCATTCATGCGCGCCCGGTGGCCTTGCATGCGGATGCTTTTGCACTCGCCACCCCGGGCTTGTTTGCGCATGATACCCAGAGGGTTACCTATGGACGTTGCCAATCCCATCCTGCAAACGGCCAATGACGCGCCGCCCTTCCGGTGCGCCCGGCCTGGGCATTTCACCTGCCGCCACCACCATTTCGATTTTTCCACCTGATCACCATGTTCGAACAAGCCTTCAAAAACATTGACGACGTTCTGTGGAAAGACGCCGGTTGCACCAGCGAACTGGATTACACCGAGCAAACCTCCTGGCTGTTGTTCCTGAAATATCTCGACGCCCTCGAGCAGGACAAGGCCACCGAAGCCGCGCTCGACGGGAAGAAATACGCGGGCATCCTCGACAAACCCTATCGCTGGGAATCGTGGGCCGCGCCCAAGGGCGGGGACGGCCGGATTGACCACAACACCGCCCTGACCGGCGACGACCTGATCCAGTTCGTGACGCTACAAAAGACCTGTGCCGACTCGCCCAGGAGTTGGAGCGTGGACGCCCAGACGATTGACCCGACGACGTTTGACCTCTCCGTGAAAAACCCGAACGGCGGCGAGGAAATCACGCACCGCAGCCCGGCGGAGATCCTGGATGAAATCGCAACGCTCGATGCCGAGAGCGCGGAGGTGCTGGGGAATATCAGGTCGCTGCTATGAAGAAGGGGGGGACGAAGGGTCACGCAACCACCCATGCGGCAGGGCTGAAAGCCCGCCATGTTACAGCCCGGGCTGGAGGCCCGGGTTGGCCATCCACACAACCATTCCAAGCCCTGTAAGGGCACCATACCATGTCACAATCCCTCGCCAATCTGGTCGTTCACCTGGTGTTCAGCACCAAGGGTCGCCGTCCCCTCCTGCGGGATGAGGAGCGTGGTTCGCTCCACGCCTACATCACGGGCATCCTGAACAATCACGATTCGCACCTCATCGAAATCAATTCCGTGCGTGACCATATCCACATCCTGTTCGCGCAATCCAAGAACCATGCCCCCTCAAAGATTGTGGAACAGGTGAAATCCTCATCCTCGGTGTGGATCAAAGAGCAGCACGCGTGGTATTTTGATTTTGCCTGGCAAACCGGCTACGGAGAATTCAGTGTCAGCCCCATGCACGTTGAAGCGGTGCGAGAATACATCCGCAACAAGGCCCAACATCATGCAAAAGAGGATTTCCAAACGGAATACCGCCGGTTTTGCGAGAAAAACGGGAAGCCCCTCAATGAACAATATGCGTGGGAATGAAATTGGCGGGATGGGGTGGGAGGGCGGGGGTGTGCCGCCCTTACAGGGCGGGGGATGTTGTCGTTGGGGATCGCCTACCCGGGCCTGCAGCCCGGTCTATCACATTGCGCCCTTACAGGGCGTTCGGATGGGCGGTGCGAGGTTGCGTGTTGTGAGAACCGGGGTGGGGGGATTCAGATCAACCGCGTGGCAAAGGCCGAGATACCATGGGCAGGTCCGCCCATTTGGGAGGGCTGGAAGCCCGTCATGTTATAGCCCGGGCTGGAGGCCCGGGTGGAGTGCCCCCCCCGCGTAAGAATCCCGAGCCCTGTAAGGGCGACACGATGTTGCACGGGGGTTCTCGAAGGGAATACGGCGGAGTTGTGAATTGGGTGGAAACCGTTGAATGAATATGATGCGTGGGAATGAAATTGGCGGGGTGGGGTGGGAGGGTGGGGTTGTGCCGCCCTTACAGGGCGGGGGAGGTTGTTGTTGGGGATCGCCTACCCGGGCCTGCAGCCCGGTCTATCACATTGCGCCCTTACAGGGCGTTCGGATGGCGGGTGCGAGGATGCGTGTTGTGAGAACCTGAGTGGGGGGATTCAGATCAACCGCGTGGCAAAGGTCGAGATACCATGGGCAGGCCCGCCCATTTGGGAGGGTTGAAAGCCCGGGGGATGGGGGTATTTGGTGAGAGTTTTCCGTTGGGGATGGTTGGTGGTTTCGATATCGAGGTGAACCCATTGGTGATTCATACAGGCATCAATTGGGTGCACCGCGCCACCCCGCATTTGGGAGGGCTGGAAGCCCGTCATGTTATAGCCCGGGCTGGAGGCCCGGGTGGAGTGCCCCCCAGTGTAAGAATCCCGAGCCCTGTAGGGGCGACGCGATGTTGCACGGGGGGTGAGAACCGGGTGGAAACCTTTGAATGAATATGATGCGTGGGAATGAAATTGGCAGGGTGGGGTGGGTGGGGTGTGTGGGTGCCGCCCCTTACAGGGCGGGGGATGTTTTATGGTTTGCATACCCGGGCCTGCAGCCCGGGCTATAACATGGCGCCCTTACAGGGCGATTGGGTGGGCGGTGTGGGGTTGGGTGTTGTGAGGTTAGGCGGTGGGTGTTGGGGGGAAGAGTGTCGCGTGTTGTGAGGTTGGGTGTTTTGTGAACCCGGGTGGGGGGGTGTTGGGTTTTGCCCTTATAGGGTGGGGTGTGTGTTGGGGGGATCGCCTACACAGGCCTGCAGCGCGGGGTGTGGTGTCGATACAAACAGATGTTGTGCCCTGTTTTGCCTTTTCCATGGCGATCGTGATGGGCAAATATCGTGGTTCATCCCCCGAATGTGTGATGCCTTGTTTGCATCCGGCTCGGCTATTGTTAGAGTCGCAGCATGAAATTGGCATCCATTGCTTTATGTATTCTGGCGCTGAGCCTTTGTCCCGGTCCTGCCGTTGCGGCGGAGGGGGAGGATGGGGCGCTGGCGGTATTTTTCAGGGAACACCTGGATGAGGGGTTCCGTCTCCAGCCTTCTTCGGCCACGGATCTTGGGGATCACCGGTTTGATGACCAGCTGGATGATGTCTCGGCGGCGGGCAGGGCACGGGCGGTGGAGCAGACGCGCAGGGCGGTGGAGGAGTTGCCGCGCAAGGTGGATTACAAGAAGCTGACGCGGGCCGGGCAGATTGATTACGAGATTCTGGAGCAGAGCCTGAAGGCATCGCTGTGGTCCTCGGAGAACTTTGACCCGTATGTGACGGATCCCCGGAGCTACAGCGGGTTGATCTGTGGATCGGTGTTCAGCCTTCTCACGCAATCGACGTTGCCGCATGAGACGAACGTGCGGAACGCGATCGCCCGGATCCGGCAGGTTGCGAAGGTGGTGGCGGCGGCGCGGGTGAGCTTGAAGAATCCTCCCCGGGTGTATCTGGAGACGGCGATCCAGCAGAACCAGGGTGCGATCCATTTTTACGAGGAGGAGGTGTTCGGTCTGGCGGGGAAGACGAGCCAGGGGGCGGCGTTGAAGGCGGCGGCCGGGGAGCTGGTGCCGGTGCTGCGGGAATACCAGAAATTCCTTGAGAAGGACCTGCTGCCCCGGGCAAACGGGGAATGGCGGATCGGGCGGGAGAAGTTTTACAGGAAGTTCGAGCTAGAGACCGATGCGGGGATCACTGAGGACCAGAATTACGCGGATGCGCAGGTGGAGTTCGACCGGGTGCGGAACGACATGCATGTGATGGCGCGTCAGGTGTGGAGCCGCTACTTTCCCGGCAAGCCGCTACCGGTGGATGATGCCGAGGGGCGCCGCGAAACGATCCGGGCTGTGATGGGAAAAATCGCCCTGGAGCACGGGAAACCGCAGACACTGGTCCGGGATGCGCGGGCAACGGTTGCGAACATCAAGCGGTTCATCACGGATGCGGGGATTCTGAGGCTGCCGGATCCGGACCGCTGCCGGGTGATCGAGATGCCGGAGTTTCAGCGCGGGAATTCCATCGCCTACATGGCCTCCCCGCCGCCGCTGGACACGAATGCGGTGGGGCATTATGCGATCAGCCCGCCGCCGCAGTCGTGGGATGCGGCGAAGGTGCGGAGTTTTCTTGAGGAATACAACCGGCACATGCTGCAGATCCTGACGATCCACGAGGCCTATCCGGGCCATTATGTGCAGATGGAATACGCGAACCGGAATCCCTCGCTGATCCGGAAGGTGCTCAGTTCCGGGGTGTTTGTGGAGGGTTGGGCGGTTTACACCGAGCAGACGATGATTGACCAGGGGTATGGGGGCGGGGATCCGGCGCTGCGGCTCAACCAGTTGAAGTTCTACCTGCGGGCGGTGGCGAACAAGCTGCTGGACCACCGGATGCATTGCGAGGGGATGACCGATGAGCAGGCGATGGATCTGCTGGTGAACCAGGCCTTCCAATCGGAAGGGGAGGCGCGGCTGAAGGTGATCCGCAGCAAGCAGAGTTCCGTGCAGCTCTCCACCTACTTCACTGGAAGGATGGCCCACTACCGGCTGCGGCAGCAGATCCAGCGGGAGCAGGGGGACTCATTCAACCTGGCCCGCTACCATGAGGCGGTGCTGGCGAATGGATCCATCCCCGTGAAATACCTGCCCGAACTGGTGCGGCAGAATCTTCGCCTGCCGCGCAAATGAGGGTGCAATCGCTGCGCCCCTCGAACAAACCGACACATTTAAATGAAACGAACCGTTGCATCCCTTCTACTCCTGGTCGCAGCCCTGGCTTCGGCCCCGGCGCAGACCAATGACACCCCCAAAAAACTGCCGCCGCAACCGTGGCATCTGGCGGATGTCTGGTGGACGTTTGAGAGTGTGACGCCCCATTTTGAATCGCTGGATCTGGATGTGACGATTGACGGGGATATCGGGACGAACGTGAATCTGTATGTCGCGCCGTGCGGCTTGGGGGACCTTGGCGGGGTGAAGTTTTACGGGGGGCTGCAATCGAACTGCAACGGGTGGGAATCTCGGACGAACAACACCCGGGTGCATCTCGGGAAGGGGGCGATCTTTTCCCGGTGGGGCAAGGGGAAGCTCTCGGTGAACCAGGCGCGTGGGACGGATGAATCGCATTACGAAGCGGCCGATTATGAGGGGGACTTTGTGAGTGTGCGCCGCCCGTTTCAGTGGGCGCGGGGCAGCTACACCTGGAGCCTGCGGGCCTGTGACACCGAGAATACGAACGGGCAGGATTACACCTGGGTGAGCTGTCTGGTGACGACCCATGCCACCGGGGAGACCCGTTACATTGGCAGCCTGCGGTTTGAGGGGAAGGACCTGACCTACTGGGACCGGCAGGCGGCGTTTGTGGAGGTTTATTCAACGGCGAAGATCCCGCGCAGTGAGATTCCGGAGGTGAAGGTGACCTTCAGTTATCCCCGGGTGAACGGGCAGCCACCGCGCCTCAAATCGGCCCGGGTGGTGCATCCCGGGCCGGGGGAGCAATCGGCATCGCCGGATTGCGCGACCGCCGTGGCGGAAGGTTCCAGCGTGGTCGTGAAAGTGGGACCCATTTTTGAACGGGAAGCAAAGGAGCGAAAGCATTCGCTGGACGTGAAAGCACCGGCGGCAAAGCCCCCGGGCGGCGTCTGAGTTTCTGCACCAAACATCCAGGGAACCTGCGCCATGCAAAGCCATTCCACAACTCGAGCAACCGCAGGATGCCTGAAAGGGCAGTTACGGCACGGGAGGGTTTCCCGGGGCTGCTCCCTCGGATTCCTGATCCTCTCCCTGGCCCTTTTCGGGATGGCATTGGATGCCTCCGCCAAGGCTTTGGAGGTGGCACGGCTGAATCTGGCCGGTGACTGGCGGTTGAGATTGGATCCAGCGGGGGAGGGGGTGGCAGGGGGATGGGTGGCGGCGCCGGTGCCGGGGCCGGACCGGATCCACCTGCCGAACACCACCGATCTTGCCGGGTTTGGCTTTGCTCTCGACACCAACACCATGCTGCACGCGGCACCGTTTCCGGTGACGACCCGTTTTCCCGGGGTCAAGGAGCCGGTGCGGGCGGATGAGCATGGTTACCTGGTGCGCCGCCATCTGTTTGTGGGCTGTGCGTGGTATGAGCGGGAGATCGAAATCCCCCGGGCATGGAAGGGGAGGGCCATCACCCTGCGGCTGGAGCGGGCGATGTGGCAGACGGAGGCCTGGGTGGATGGGCGGCGGCTGGATTCGAGCGACAGCCTGGTGGCGGAACACCGGCATGAACTGGGAGTGCTCTCCCCCGGGCGGCATCGCCTGACACTCTGCGTGGACAACCGGATGATTCACAACATCTCAACCGTCACCCACGCCTACGGGCCGGAGACCCAATCCCGGTGGAACGGGATCATCGGGAGGATCACCCTGGAGGCGGCTGAGCCGGTTTCGATCCGGTCGCTGGCGGCCTTTCCCGCTGCGGACAGGCAGTCGGTCCGGGTGGTGGTGCAAAGCCTGAATGCGGGGGGGAAGCCTGTGACCCGGGAGGCTGTGTTGCGGCTGTTGCCGGAGCGCGGCGGGCAGCCGGTCGCAGAGGAACGGGTGCGGATGGACTGTCCACCCGGGGCGGGGACCCGCGAGATCACCCTGCAACTCAAGGGGGAGGCGGAGGCGTGGGATGAGTTCCACCCGGTGCGCTACCGGGTGGTTGCGGCGCTGGGGGGAGGCGCGGCTTCTGAGATCACGTTCGGATTCCGGACAGTGGAGCGGGTGGGACAGGAACTGCGGCTGAACGGGCGGCGGATTTTTTTGAGAGGCACGCTGGATTGTGCCGTGTATCCGCGCACGGGGTATCCACCCATGGGCGTGGCGGAGTGGGAACGCAGCCTGGGCGTGTTGAAGGAATACGGCTTCAACCATGTGCGCTTTCACACCTGGTGTCCGCCGGATGCGGCGTTTGAAGCGGCGGACCGGCTGGGGATCTATCTTGCGCCGGAAAGTCCCGCCTGGGTGGATGACTGGGGAACACAGACTGTGACGCGCCCCCCGGCCATCGGGCGGGATGCACGGATCACCGCCTATTTGCAGAAGGAACTGCGGCGAATGTCGGAGGCCTATGGGAATCATCCATCCTTCCTGATGTGCGCCATCGGGAATGAATTCGGGACGAGCGGGACGGATTGGGAATGTGTGAACCGGATGGTGCGGGAAATCAAGACCGCAGATCCGCGCCGCCTGTATGCGGGATGCGGGGCGAGGAAGAATCTGGAGGCGGACGACTACTGGTTCACGCACCATACCGGGTCGGGGACCCGCGGAGTGGGGCCGGCGAACACCGATTGGGACTTTGCGAAGGCATTTGAGACATCCCCGGTGCCTGTGGTGGCGCATGAGACCGGGCAGCGACCCGTGTTTCCGGATTACGACACCCTCCTGCCCAAATTCACCGGCCCGCTTCTGCCGCTGAACCTGGAGAGATACCGCAAGGCCCTTGTGGCGGCGGGGCTTGGCGGACAGATGCAGGACTTTGTGCGTGCCTCGGCCCGGTTTCAACTGACCCAATACAAGGCCGAGCATGAGGGCATGCTGCGGACGCGGGGTTATGCGGGCTACCAGTTGCTGATGCTCAACGATTTCACAGGCCAGAGCGAGGCGCTGGTGGGGATACTGGATCCGTTCATGGAGACAAAGGGGGTGGTGACCGCGGCCGATGTGCGGTGCTGGAACCAGCCAACCACTCCGCTGGCGCGTTTTGCGAAGTTTGTATGGTCAACGGATGAAACCTTCACGGTCCGGCTGGAGGTTGCCCACTTCGGTCCGGCTGATCTTCCGCCGGGTCCGGTGGCGTGGTCCCTGAAGACCCGGGGCGGGGCCGGGGTAGCCAGCGGGCGGCTGGATGCAAAGGCGATCCCCACCGGCGGGGTGGTTGATTTGGGCGGGATTACGGTGCCACTGGCAGGGATCCGGGAGGCGGAAGCCCTGCTGCTTTCCGTAACGGTGGCCGGGCATGAGAACCACTGGCCGGTCTGGGTCTATCCAGCGGAGGCTGAGATGGCGGTGCCGGAGGGGCTTGTGGTCGCACACTCCCTGGACGATGCGGCGGTAAAGACCCTTGAGGCCGGGGGAAAGGTGCTGCTGCTGGCGCACGGGGTGAAGAACCGTTACACCGCCCGGGGCGGGTTCGAGTCGGTTTACTGGTCGGCTGGCTGGTGGGGCAACAAATATTCACAGCTCGGGCTGCTGTGCGATCCGAAGCACCCGGCGCTGGCGCGGTTTCCGAACGAGGGTGCGAGCGACTGGCAGTGGAGGGAATTGTGCTCGGGCGGCACGGTGTTTGATCTGGAGGGGATGCCGGAGGGATACAGGCCGATTGTGCAACTGGTGCCGGATTTTCATTACAACACCCGACTGGGACAGGTGTTCGAGGCGAGGGTTGGCAAAGGATCACTGCTCGTTTGCGGCTACGACCTTGAGGGGAATCTCAAGGGGCGCCCGGCGGCAAGGCAGTTTCGCAAGAGCCTATTCCAGTATGTCGCGAGTGATGCGTTCCGGCCCGTGGCGGAGGTGCCCTTCAGCTGGGTGCAGAGCCGGTGCGGGGTGGCCGGGTTGCGGAGGAAGGGGGCTGTGATCGTCCGGGCCGACAGTGAGGACCGCGAGAATGGCAATGTGGCGGCGAACATGCTGGACGGGGATGCGAGCACCCTCTGGCACACCCGCTGGCAGCCGCAGGCGGATGGAATGCCGCACGAGGTGGTGGTGGATCTGGGGCGGGAAATGAAGCTGCGGGGCATCACATACCTGCCGCGCCAGGACCAGTCCAATGGGCGGATCGCGCGTGGGGAGGTGCATGGGGCGTTGCGGGATGGGGAATGGGGAGGCATGCTGGCGGAGATCCGGGGAACGGACAGCGGCGAACTGCAGGAGGTGCTGTTCAAGGAACCGGCGACCGTCCGGTTCCTGAAGATCGTGGCAAAGACTGAAGTGCGGGGAGAACCGTTTGTGGCGATCGCCGAACTGGACGTGCTGCAGGCCGCTCCCTGAGAGGGGGTGCGGGTGACGGATTTTGGTGGATCCCCGCCGGGAAAAGCGGCGAGAATGAGTTGAGACTATGAAAAAAATCATTGGCATCACGGCTGTTGCCGCCTTTGCATGGGCGGGAGTTGGGGCGGTGGCACCGCAGGGCGGGGCGGGTTCGGGGAAGAACTTTGAGGGTCGCTACTTCTCCGGAGCCGGGGATGTGGAGTATCTGGAGTTGCTGGACATCTCGCGGCGGATGTATGGGGCCGATCCCGAGTTCCAGAACATGGCGATGCTCTACCAGCCCTCCTGGAACGGACTGGTCGAGGGACCCACATGGGGAGCGTGGTGGGTGCAGAACAGTTACGGGACCACCTTTTGCGCCCTGCCGTTTTACGAGGAACCGTTCGTCGGCTTTCTGCAGAATGCCCAGAACCTCTGGTTTGAGAAGATGGGGGATGGTAAAACCAGCTACGTCTGGAACGGCAAGGATTCGTGGGTGCCGCCGGATGGCTGCCTGATGGATTGTGCGAACGAAACCTGGGCGATGCACCGCCAGGGGGATGGCCGGGTGCTGTCTCATGACTGGGGCTTGGAATTCACGGCGGCGGGGGCACTACTCCAGACGGAACTGCTGTTGATCAGCCGGGACAAGGCAGCCATTGAACATTTCCGGCCCAAGCTGGAGCGATGCGCCAATTTCATCGAGACGCGGCGCAATCCCACCAACAACCTGTTTCTGGCGGGGGCGGCGGGCAATCTGCTGGCGCCGAGCTATGCCGGATCAAAGAAGGCCGATGGGACCTACGGCATGGGATACCTCACCGGACTTTCAGTGACCTACATTGCCTTCCTCGACCGGATGGTCGAACTCGAGAAGCTGGCGGGCCGGAAGGATCTCGCGGAACTGCATGCGGCCCGGCGGGCATCGGCACGGAAGGGGTTGGACCAGATGGCCACGGAGGAGGGCTATTTCATCAAGTACCAGGATCCGGACGGGACCCGCCACGGGGTTTACGGTGCCGAGAAACATGGATATTTCGAGGCCTCCCCGAACCATGATGCGATCTGCTACGGGATTGTGGATGAGGGACAGTCACGAAAAATCTACAACAAGATGGCATCGATCCCGGGGTTGCGACCCTATGGACTGATCATAGCCAACGCCCCGTCCCTGGATGACATGTATGAGGCGCCGCAGGGGTTGTGGGGGTTTGGCACCTGGGTGAACGGCGGCCACTGGACCACGTGCGAGGCGCGGATGATGATGGCCTACTCCCGCGTGGGGCAGTATGAGGATGCACGGCGATCCATGAAGCAGATGATGACGTTTGCGCGGCAGTTCCGGATGGACAATCCGCTCGTGAAATTCGGGAGCGAAGTGTACCAGCCACGGGAGCCGATCAACATCACCTATGATGCCTTTGGCGCCCCGGCAGGAATGATCCGGGGTTTGTTTGAGTATGTTTACAAGGCGGACGCGCTGACACTGGTGCCGCACATCCCGCCGGGGATCTCGCGGCTCGAGCAGAAATTCCCGATCCGGTTTGGCTCGAAGCGGCTGTATCTCTCCATCTCCGGGCATGGGCCGATCAGCAAGGTCCGGGTGAACGGGAAGAACTGGGCCTTGTTTGAGGCGGGCTCGGTATCCCTGCCCTATGCCAGGATCCCGGCATCGGCCACGATCCAGATCCTTTGCGGGACGGGGGATGGGAAAGCGTTCAAGGTGGGTGGGAAGCCTGCATCGGCATGGACGCTGCCGGAGGTGGCCGGGTTCAACGACTGGCCGGTGGCCGGGCCTGCGGCGGTGATAACGTCGAATGCGCTTCCGGTGCGGATAGGGGCGGATAGTGACGGTGGCAGCCGTTTCCAGGGGGACATTGCCCGGGTGCGGGTGTATGGGCGAGCACTGACGGAGGAGGAGGTGGCCGCGCTTTCCAGTCCCGGGGCTGGAACCCCGGCGAGCGACCCGGCCCTGCGGGGCAACTGGATGTTGCAACCCTCGGCGGATGGAACCTACGCCAATGCGGCGGGGCCGCTCCCCGGGGCAAAGGAGTTCGGGACCGTTGCGATCGTCGAGACCCCGTTTGGCAGGGGGCTGCACCTGGGAGGGGATGGTTATCTGGAAGTTCCGGATTCTGCCGGGCTCGATTTGAAAGGGGGTGCAACCCTGTATGTGCTGGTAAGGCCGGAGAGCACCAAGGGGCGGTTGATCGACAAATGCCCGGTGGGGGGCGCGACAGGCTTCACCTTTGACACCCATCCGGGAAATGCCCTGCGGCTGATCACCGATTCAGGGACTGTTTCGCATGAGGCAAAGCTGGTTCCCGGGGCGTGGGTGCATCTGGCCGCCACGGTGGACGGGTTGGGCAATTCGGCGTTGTTCGTGAATGGCAAAAAGGTGGCATCCGGGAAGCAGACGGCGGCGCCTGCAGATCCCCGGGCGCTCCTGCCCCGGGTGGAGCAGGCGCGGAGATTTCATCAGGGGCTTGTCAAATCCGGGCTGGGGGAGAGCAGCGAGGCGGCCCATGCGCGATTGGTGGTGCAGTGCTATGTGGCGGCGCACGAGAGGGCGGGATTGGTGGCCAATGGCAGGATCGCCCGGCTGCCCGGCGCTTCACAGGCGGCGGCGGATGCCCTTTATCTGAACACCGTGGCCCGGCTGTGCGACGGGTTGGACAAGGTGATGCTCGGCAACGCCGCATCAAAGGAACCCGGGAAGGTGCGAATCCACCGGCTCTGGCTGGCCGGGACTCAAAAAAAGTGAATTAGTGGAAGACAACCACCGCATTATTTGCTCATAATCGACGCATGAAACCCCTGAACAGATCCAAGAGCGATACAGCCCACTCGCGTGGTGGGTTCACCCTGATTGAACTGCTGGTGGTGATAGCGATCATCGCGATCCTTGCGGCGATGCTGCTGCCGGCATTGACGCGGGCCAAGGCCAAGGCCTTCTCCGCCAACTGCATTTCCAGCAACCGCCAGCTGATTCTGGCCTACCTGCTTTATGCCGGGGACAACAACGGCGTGCTGCTGCCGACCCGGTTCAACGGGGCCTCCGGTGTGGTGGATCTCTATGCGGGTGGCTATTGGAACGGACCCAGCCCTGATCTTGCCCGGGGAATGACCGAGGCAGCGGCCATGGCGGCGGTGCAAAAGGGGATCATGGCCTCGCCGCTGTATCCCTACGCCAAGAACCCCAATGTATGGCATTGCGCCGGCGACATGCGGACGAAGATGCGCAGGCCCGGTGATGGTTGGGCGTTTGACAGCTATTCAAAGGCCGACACGATCTCCGGGGGTGTGTGGGCCAACTACAGCCAGCCTGACCAGAAGCCGTTTCTGAAGGATTTCCAGATCACCAGCCCGACGATGACCATGGTGTTCATCGAGGAGGCGGATCCCCGCAGTTACAACAACGGCACCTGGGCGATGAACACCGTGCCGCCCGGCTGGGTGGACACCTTTGCCGTGTTCCACGGGGAGAGCAGTACGGTTTCGTTTGCCGATGGCCATGCCGAAGCCCACAAGTGGCTTGAGGGCGGAACAATCAAAGCAGCCCGGGATTCCGCGAACGGCATCGCCAGCTTTTACTGGTCGGCGGGGACTCCCCAATCCAACCGGGATTTCCGCTGGGTTTTTGACCGCTACCGCTTTCAGGGTTGGAAACCGCTGTGATGGGGATGCCTGTGGGGCGCTTTTCACGAACCTGAACCTCTGAAACCATGATGACAACCGGAATCAGGAACCTCTGCCTTGCGGCGATGCTGCTGGGCGGGTCGGTGTTGACGGGAGCGGAGACCCCATCGACCGCGCTGCCGAAGCCGTATCCCGAGCATCTGCGGTGGTGGGCTGAGGGACGGTTCGGGGTGTTCATCCACTGGGGGCCGGTGAGTTTGAAGGAGACGGAGATCAGCTGGTCCCGGGCCAACACGAATCCCAAGTGCCCGAATCACGGGGAGATTCCGGCTGCGGAATATGACGCGCTCTACAAGAGGTTTAATCCGGTCCAGTTCAACGGGAACCGGTGGGCGGACCTGATCAAGGGTGGTGGCGCAAAATACATGGTGCTGACGGCGAAACATTGCGACGGGTTCCTGCTGTGGCCCTCCCGGATGAGCGACTACAACATCTCAGCCACCCCCTTTCAGCGGGATATTTGTGCCGAGCTGTCGGCGGCGGCGAGATCGCACGGGTTACGGATGGGTTGGTATTTTTCGCCGATGGATTGGAGGGACCCGGATTTCAGGACCGAGCGCAACGGGGCGTTTCTTGGGCGCATGCAGGGGGAGGTGCGGGAGTTGCTTGGGAATTACGGGAAGATTGACCTGCTCTGGTTTGACTACGACGGGATGGAACCGGAGTACAGCCAGGCGGCGACCTACCGGATTGTGAAGGAGCTGCAACCCCGGATTGTGATCAACAACCGGCTGGATCTGGGGCCGAAGAGCAGCAACCGGGAGATCCTTTCCACCAACGCCGACTATTCGACACCGGAGCAGTCAGTGGGAGCCTATGAGGACCAGCGTCCGTGGGAATCGTGCATGACTCTTTCCGCTAGGGACCAGTGGGCCTGGGGCGGGACGAAGGACGGGGTGAAATCGTTCGAGACCTGCCTCGACATGCTGGTGCGGTGCGCGGGCGGGGATGGGAACCTGCTGCTCAACGTGGGGCCCACCCCCACGGGGGAGATCGCGCCGGAACAGGCAGGGCGTTTGAAGGAGCTGGGGGCGTGGCTATCCGTGCATGGTGAGAGCATTTATGGCACGCGTGGCGGGCCTTTCAAACCGGGCGGTTACGGGGTTTCAACCCGCAACGGCAGGACGATCTATCTGCACATCCGCAACGGGGCGGCGGAAGTGCTGCAGCTTCCGGCCATTCCGGCAAAAGTCCGGCGGAACCACATTCTTGGTGGTGGCAAGGCGGAGGTGCGGCAGACCGTTGCGGGGCTGGAGGTTTTCGTGCCGGAGCGGTATCGCAGCAAGCTGGACACGGTCGTGGCGCTGGAGCTGGATGTGGAGGCACTCAGCATCCCGGCGCTGGCGGTGCCGGGGGAGGTTTCGCTCTCCACCGGGGCAAAGGCGACGGCCTCGAATGTCTATCAGGCGAACCCGAATTTTGGTGCGGACAAGGCGGCGGACGGGAATGATGAGACACGCTGGGCCACCGATGCCGGGACAACAAATGCCTGGCTCGAGATGGACTTTGGAAAGAGGGTCACGGTCGGCCGGGCGGTGATCCGGCAGGCGTTCCCGGAACTTCATCGCATCCGCAAGTTCAGCATCGAATACTGGCAGGATGGGGTCTGGAAAAAGTGTCATGAGGGGGAGAACCCCGGGGGGCGGACATCCGTGAAGTTCACCCCGGTCGAGACGCAGCGGATGCGCCTGAGCCTGACCGAGTGCACGGACGGGCCAACCCTCTGGGAGTTCAGCCTGCATCCGCCCGTGACGGGTGGGGGATCGGCGCATTAGCCGCAGGGTTTGGCTTGACGGTATTCAAACGGTATTCAAGATCGAACAGGAACAAAGAATCATGAGAACAGGAATCAAACAACTGTGCCTGGCGGCCGCCCTTCTGGGCGCGACACTGCTCCAGGCTGCTGAATCCAACCCTTCCTCCCGGCCAGTGCCATACCCGGAGCGCATGGCGTGGTGGGCCGATGCGAGGTTCGGCATGTTCATCCACTGGGGGCCGGTCTCCCTGAAGGGCACGGAGATCGGGTGGTCGCGGGGCGGGGAGCGGCGGGGTTACGGATCCAGTGGAAATGAGGTTCCCGTGGAGATCTATGACAACCTTTACAAGGAATTCAACCCGACGAATTTCAACGCCCGGGAATGGGTCTCCATCGCGAAGGCGGCCGGGATGAAATACATGGTGTTCACGAGCCGCCACCATGACGGGTTTAGCATGTTCGACACCAAGGCCAACGACTACAAGATCACCAGCCCCGCGAGCCCCTTTCATCGGGATGTGGTGAAGGAACTGGCGGATGCCTGCCATGAGGCGGGGATGAGGTTCGGGCTCTACTATTCGCAGCCCAACTGGCAGCACCCGGATGCCTTCACGCCGGACCGGCATGAGAAATACCTGGCCTACCTCAAGCAGCAGGTCACCGAACTCTGCTCCAACTACGGGAAGCTGGACATCATCTGGTTTGACGGGCTTGGCAAGACCTCCAAGGACTATGATGGCGAGGGGTTGATCAAGATCATCCGTGGCCTGCAGCCCGGGATCGTCATCAACAACCGGACGGGTCCCCCGGAGGATCACGACACACCGGAGCAGCGGGTGGGGAAGTATCAGGACAACCGGCCGTGGGAGTCCTGCATAACCATCTGCCGTCAGTGGGCCTGGAAGCCGGATGACGAAATGAAATCGCTCAAGGAATGTCTGCAGACGCTGGGACTTTGCACAGGCGGGGATGGAAACCTGCTGTTCAACGTCGGGCCGATGCCGGACGGGCGGATTGAGCCGCGCCAGGTGGTGCGGTTGAAGGAGATGGGCCAGTGGCTTGGGAACAAGGGGGAGAGCATTTATGGCACACGCGGCGGCCCGTGGAAGCCGACCAAGGCGTTTGCGAGCACGCGCAAGGGGAACTCGATCTATCTGCATGTGTTCCGTTGGGATTCCGACAGCCTCACGATGCCGGACATCGGGGCCAAGGTCAGCCGCGCCGCACTCCTCGGCGGGGGTCGGGTGGCGGTGAAGCAGGGAAATGGCAGTCTGGTGGTGACGGTGCCGACGGCGGAGCGGGATGCCGTGGACACGGTCATCCGGCTGGAGCTGGACCGTGCGGCGACTGAACTGCCGGCGGTCTCCATGGCACCCACGGTCAAGGCGACAGCATCCAATGTTTACCAGAACCAGGTTCACGAATACGGGCCTGCGATGGCCTTCGACAACGACAGCGAGTCGCGGTGGGCGACCGATGGCGGGACGAAGCAGGCATGGATCGCGTGGGATCTGGGCAAGCGGTTGACCCTCCAGCGGGTGCGGATTGAGGAGGCCATTGGAGGGCGGGTGCAAAAGTTCGAGTTCCAATATCGTGAGGGTAGCGAATGGAAAACCATCTTCACCGGGCAGAAGATCGGTGAGTGGTTTCAGAAGAAGTTTGAGCCGGTCCAGGCGCAGGAGTTCCGGTTGAACATACTGGATGCGACCGATGGGCCGACGATTGGCGAGATTGAACTGTTCGAGAAATGAGCCCCATGAACAGTTCTGTAAGCCAGCTCGATTGGGCGATCATCGGGGCCTACCTGCTTGCCGTCGTCGGGCTGGGTGTGGGGGCGGGATTTGTGCGGCGCAAGGGGGAAACCGGCGGGGATGGCGGGCATTATTTTCTCGCCGGAAACACACTTACCTGGCCGGTGATTGGCCTCGCGATGTTCGCGGCGAACATCTCGACCGTCCACCTGGTGAGCCTTGCGGAGACGGCCTACAAGTTCGGGCTGGTCTTTGGAAATTTTGAGTGGATGGCGGGGTTCACCCTGATTCTGCTCTCCCTGTTTTTCGCCCCGCTCTACCTGAGATCCAAAGTGGCGACACTGCCGGATTTTCTTGAACGACGGTTCAACCGACCCTGCCGGGATGTGCTGTCGGTGGTGTCCCTGTTTTCGGCGATTGTGATTCACATGGGTGTGGCCCTTTACACGGCGGCCTGGGTCCTTCGCGGCATTGTGGGGCTTGCGCCGGGGGCGACCCTGTTCGGGGTGGATGCCCTGATGCTCTTCATCGTCCTGCTGGGCCTGCTGACGGGGGTTTACACGATGCTGGGAGGGTTGCTGGCAGTCGTCTGGACTGAGAGTGTGCAGACCGTCCTGCTGCTGATTGGTGCGGTGGTCATTACGGTGGTGGGTTGGCAGAAGATTGGCGGGTGGTCCGAGCTGGTGCACACCCTGGCGACAAATCCGCATCCCCTGGCCAGCGTGGCTGACAGCAAAGTCACGTGGGGCACCGGCAACTTCCTTAACATGGCCCGCAGCGCGAGCGATCCCTCGGGGCTGGCCTGGTATTCGATCCTGCTCGGCTATCCCGTGCTCGGCATCTGGTATTGGTGCTGCGATCAGACCATCGTGCAGCGGGTGCTGGCCGCGAAGGATGAGCGGCACGCCCGGCTCGGGCCCCTCTTCTGCGCCTTCCTCAAGATCTGGCCGGTGTTCATCTTCGTGCTGCCCGGGGTCATCTGTGTGGCACTTGTGCAGAAGAACGCCTTTGGCGGGGAGGCGCCCCAGACAGCGGCGGACACCTACACATTCCTCATCACCCACCTGCTCCCGGTGGGGCTGAAGGGGTTGGTGGCGGCGGCGATGCTCGCGGCAGCCATGCAGACCTGCTCGGCCGCATTGAACTCCACCGCCACGCTCGTGGCCTACGACCTGTTCAAGCGCCACAAGCCGGATATCACTGATAAAAAGCTGGTGACCATTGGCAAGGTGACCACCGTCATCGGGACGGTTCTGGCGATTGTCGCCTCACCGCTCTTTGGGCATTACACGACGATCTTTGAGGGGATCAACAAGCTGATTTCCTATGTCGCACCGCCGATCACCGCCGTGTTCCTGCTGGGGGTGTTTTGGAAGAGGCCATCGGGCAAATCGGCCTTCCTCACCCTGGTGGGCGGGATGGGACTGGGGTTTGTGGCCTTCTACCTGGATTGGAACAACATCTATCGCGGCGACTTCATGCTCATTGCGTTTCTACTGCTGGTGGCCTGCATCGCGATCATGGTCATCACGACCTTCCTGTTCCCGGAGCCGCTCAAGGAATCAGCCCGACCGCTGATCTGGGAGGATTGGCGTGAGCCGTTGCGCGGGGAGGCCGGTGGCAGGGGTTTGGGCAACTACCGCACGGCAACGCTTGCGGTGTTGATCGTGTTCGCGGTGTTGTATGTGGTGTTCAGATGAGCCTTTTATGAAAAGCATCCAATGTCTGCTGCTGGCGCTGATCCTCTCCGGTTGCGCCACGCGTCCCGCTCCGCAGCGCTACGCCTGGGTCACCGGGCTGAAGCCGGAGAAGGCGGCCTATTACCGGGATCTGCACGCCCATCCGTGGCCTTCCGTGAACCGGATGATCAAGGCCTGCAACATTCAGAACTTCTCGATCCACGAGCGGGAGATCAACGGGCAGACCTACCTGTTTGCGTATCTTGAATACACCGGGAAGAACTTTGAGGCCGACATGAAGCGGATGGCGGGCGATCCGGAGACCGTGCGCTGGTGGAAGGAGACCGACCCGTGCCAATCCCCCCTGCCGGATGCCGCTGCGAAGGGGAAGATCTGGGGCGACACCAAGGAGGTTTACTTCCTGAAGTAGCCTTCAAAAGGTCGGGATTGACCCGCTGCATGCAAAGCGGGATGCTGGACATCAAGACCATGAGCATGTTCAACACAGCGGGCAGGGAGATCCCCTGCGAGCGCAAGGAAACCGCCCTGCGCAAGCTCGAGCGCATGAACAAGGCCCTGTTGCACCAGGAGCCGGACCGTGTGCCCATCAGTGACTTCTTCTGGGGCGGATTCACCGAGCGCTGGCGGCGGGAACTGGGCCTTCCGGCCGATGCCAGCCCCTACTACCACTACGACCTCGACTGGATTGTGACGGTCCCGAACATGGACCCGTGGATCCGTCCGTTTGAGACGATCCGCGAAACGCCGGAGGAGATCGTGGTGAAGACCGGGTTTGGTGCGATCATGCACAAGCACTTCGAGTTTCCCATGCCGGAGATGCACTCCTGGGAGACGGACAGTTTTGAGAAACTGGAAGCCGCCCGGTTTGACGATCCCCGCGATGCGCGTCGGTTCCATTCGGCGGGGGACAACCAGATTGCCGGGGTCGGGGACGGGTTCCAGCGCAATTCGCCGCCGTGGATCGAGACCGTGAAATCGCTCCGGCCGGACTTCCCTGTGTATGGCAGCATCATCGAGGTGAGCGAGTGCCTCACGCGGTTGATCGGGCAGGAGAACACGATGCTCTGGATGGCGGAGCATCCGGAGCGGATGGGGGAGATCATCAACCGGATCGGGGCCTTCTACCTGGAGATGACCCTGGCCGAACTGGAGGCCGGGGCCGGGCTGCTGGACGGGTTTGTGATCTGGGGTGATGTGGCCTACAAGAAATGCACCTTCATGTCGCCGCGCTATTGGCGCGAGTATTTCAAGCCGTGGGTCAGGCAGATGGCGGAGGCGGCGCATGCGGCCGGGCTGCCGGTGATCTACCATGGATGCGGGAATGTGAAGGCCATCTTCGAGGATTACATCGACATGAAGATCGATGCCTATAATCCGCTGGAGGTGAAGGCCGGGATGGATGCCGTCGAGCTGCGACGCCAGTATGGGCACCGGATCGGATTTTGCGGGAACAGCGACATGCAGGTGTGGGAGAGCGGGGACCGGGAGGCCATCCGCAGGGAGGTCCTGCGCAAGTTGAACGCGGCCAAAGGGGGCGGCTATATTTTCCAATCGGACCATTCCGTGAGCAGCGCGGTCTCCGGCCACACCTACGACTACATCGTGAACCTCGTCCGGGAGCATGGCCGCTACCCGATCCGGCTTGGGGAATTTGAGGAACCGGTGTGACCCGGTGCCGAAACGGCAGGTGGAACGGATGAGCGAACCAAGGTGATTTGGATGAAACCATTTGGAACAATCCTGGGAACAGCCTGTCTGGCTGCCCTCTGCGTGGCCGGGCTGGAAAGCCGGGGAGCCGACATGTTCGTGCCGTTGGATTTGGGCGATGTGCAGGCCGGGGGTGAGATCGGACGGAGGATTGCCGTGACGATCACCAACAACCTGCTTGTGCTGGATGCGGACAGGGACTTTCTCCAGCCTTTCAAGACCCGGAAGGCGAAGGACGGGTATGTGGGTCTGGGGAAGCTGATTGATGCCACGGTGAGGTTCGCCGCATCAACGGGAGATCCGCGAGTGCTGGAGTTGAAGCGGCATCTGGTTGAGGAGACCATCAAAACGCAGGAGGCCGATGGCTACATCGGGATCATGGCGCCCGCCCAGCGGATCTGGGGTCTGTGGGATACCCACGAGTTGGGCTACATCATCTGGGGACTGCTCGCCGACCACAAATATTTCGGGGATGGACGGTCCCTGCATGCAGCGCGGAAGGCGGCCGATTATCTGGTGAACCATTGGAGCGAGATGCCGGCGGACTGGGGGAAGGGCGGGGAGATTGCACCGCATGTGGCATTCACCGGGCTGGAGCGGACGATGCTGGAACTGGGGCGGCAGACGGGGGCTGCGACATATACGGACTTTGTGGTGCAGGCGCGGCGGTTGCGGGAATGGGAACTGCCGATTGTGGTGGGCCGGAGGGCGGGGATTGAGGGCCACATCTATGCCTACATGGCGCGGTCGCTGGCACAGCTTGAGTTGTGCCGCACCCACCCCGACCGGCATCTGACCTCCCAGGCGGATCGTGCCGTGGAATTCATGCTGCATGGAGAGGGGATGCACATCACCGGAGGAACCGGTCAGTGCGAGATCTGGACGGATGACCAGGACGGGCGGGGCGACCTGGGGGAGACCTGCGCGACGGCCTATCAACTCAGGCTTTATGACAGCCTCCTCCGCCTCAGGGCCGATCCGCGGATGGGGGATTTGATGGAGCGGACGATCTGGAATGCGCTTTTTGCCGCGCAATCCCCTGATGGCCGCCGGTTGCGCTATTTCGCGCCGACGGAGGGGGGGCGAGTGTATTGGGATACCGATACCTATTGCTGTCCGTGCAATTTCCGTCGGATCGTGGCTGAACTGCCTGCCATGGTCTTTTACCGGGCGGGGCAGGGGGTTGCCGTGAACCTTTACACACCGGCGCAGGGGAAGCTGACGGTGGGCAGGGATGTTCCACTGGCGATTCGCCAGGAAACGGAATATCCCCGCAAGGGAAGCGTCGTGCTCAGGCTGGATCCGGCCCGGCCCGTGGTGTTCCCGCTGCAGTTAAGAATTCCTGCGTGGGCGGACAAGGCGACTGTGACCATCAATGGGAAAGCGGCGAAGGGGATCGTGAAGGCGGGGGAATTTTTCACGGTCAGCCGGGAGTGGAAAGCCGGGGACGAGGTGCGACTGGAGCTTCCGATGGCGTGGCGGCTTGTGAAGGGGCGGCAGCGCCAGGCGGGCCGGGTGGCGGTCATGCGCGGTCCGCAGGTGTTCTGTCTGGATCCCCGGCCGAATCAGGCTCTTGCGAAGCTGGACGGTATTGAGCTGGGGCAGTTGGCGCTGGATCCTGTATCCCTTGGGGAACCGGTCGTGAGCGATGCGGTGCGACCCGGTGGTGTGGGCTGCCGGGTGCAGGCCTGGAAGCCGGGCTTTGCGGTCGGGCAGAAGGGGGATTATTCGCTCACCCTGAGCGAGTTTCCCGATCCGGAGGGCAGGGCGACCTACTTTCGGCTGCGCGACTACAGCGTAGCGGTGGATGACGAATTGATTTTGAAAAAGGCAAAATGAAGCGACTGACGAAACAGGTTCGGGTGTGGTGCGCCACCGGTCTGGCCATGGCGGCCGGGATCGTGGCGGCGGCGGGTGCGCCTGTGGACGCCTTTGATGTGGCGTGGGACACGCCGGGAACCAACCATCACGGATCGATGCCTCTGGGCAACGGGGATGTCGCCCTGAATGCGTGGATGAGCAACGATGGGGACCTGCACTTTTACATCAGCAAGACCGACGCATGGGATGACAACGCCCGGCTGGTGAAGGTGGGTAAGGTTCGTGTTCATTTAACCCGGTCGTTACTCGAGATGGGAAGACGCTTCCATCAGGAGTTGAAGCTGGCGGAGGGGTGTATTGAGTTCAAATCGGAGGATGCAAAAGGGGGGGATCCCGCCACAGTGCGCCTGTGGGTGGATGCGAATCATCCGGTGATACAGGTCACGGCGGAGGGTGCCAGGCCGTTTGAGGCCACGGCTTTTGTGGAATTGTGGCGGACGAACCGGCAGGAACTGGTGGAGTTGCAGACCAGCGACGTGATGCTCAACCGCAAGGCGCCGGGCAAAACCACGACGGAGAATTTCATCGAGCCGGATGTGGTGCTGGGCCGGCAGTCCGCCCGTGTGGGCTGGTATCATCACAACATTAAATCGGTGGGACCGCAGATTCTGGCGGAGTTGCAGGGATTGACCGGATTTCAACAGGCCGATCCGCTGCTGGGGCGAACCTTCGGGGCGGTCATCACGGCGGCCAAAGGGAAGCGGCTGGATGATCTGCGGTTGCAGTCCCCCCGGGGCAAGTCACACCGGTTCAGCGTGTTCGTGCTGACCCGGCACCCTTCAACGCCGAAGGAATGGGTGGGGGAGATGGACAGGACCATCCGTCAGGTGGAGGGGCGGAGTTTTGCCGAACGCCGGGTGGCGCACGAGGGCTGGTGGCGTGAATTCTGGAACCGGAGCTGGATCCGGGCCTCCGTGAGCACCAACACCGCCCTGGCAGAGGCGCCATTGCGGAAGGCCGGAAGCGGGCAGGACCGGATCCCCGCGAACAAGCATGAGGTGCGGATCGGCATGGACCAGCAGGGGGCGAACCGCTTTTCCGGTGAGATTGGACGGATCAGCGTGTATGGGCGGGCACTGGCGGACCGGGAGATTCAGGAACTCGCAAAGCGGGACCGGCATGAGGTGGTTGCGGCGGGTGCCGGGCTGCTCTTCAAAGGTGTGGATGCGGCGGTGCAGGTGATCTCCAATTCCGCCGCCTGGGATTTTTCATCCGGGTTGACGATTGAGGCGTGGGTGAATCCTGGCAAGCTGGGGGGAGGCGGGGCCCGCCTTCTCGACAAGATCACTGCGGGCAGCCGGGATGGGTTCCTGTTTGACACGCACCCAGGCAACAGCCTCCGGCTCATCTGCGGTCAGGTGGAACTGGATCAGGCGGACGCCCTTCCTGCGGGCGAGTGGACACACGTTGCGGCGGTGGTGGGACCTTCGGGTCAGTGCCAGATGCTCATCAATGGACTGGCCGCAGGGGACAGTCCCCGCAAGGATGGCCGGGACGAAGCTGCGCGGGTGAGCCAGATGTATCATCTCCAGCGCTTCATCACGGCGTGTGCCGGTCGAGGGGCGTATCCGATCAAGTTCAACGGGTCCCTGTTCACTGTGCCGCCCGGTCCCACGGAGGCGGATCCGGACTACCGCCGCTGGGGTCCGGGCTACTGGTGGCAGAACACACGCCTGCCCTACATCAGCCTCTCCACCTCGGGCGATTTTGACCTGCAGCGGCCGCTGTTCCACATGTATGCGGATGAACTGCTGCCCCTGTGCAAATACCGGACGAAACTCTACCTGAACCACGAGGGGGCCTTTTATCCGGAGTGCATCATGTTCTGGGGGGCGGTCTTCAGCGAAACCTACGGCTGGACCCCGTTCAGCGAGCGGGTGGACAAGCTGCAGGAAAGCGGCTGGCACAAGTGGGAATGGGTCGGGGGTCTGGAGCTGTGCTGGATGATGCTCGACTATTATTCGCACACCCTGGACGCCCGGTTCCTGCGGGAGACCGCGCTGCCGTTCTCGCGGGAGATCCTGACCTTTTTCAACCAGCACTATCCCTTGAACGGGGAGGGCAGGCTGGTGATGCACCCGAGTCAGGCGCTTGAAACCTGGTGGAAGTGCACGAACGCCGCGCCCGAGGTGGCGGGCTGCATCGCCGTCGCGGACCGTCTGCTCGCCCTGCCTGCAAGGGTGGTGCCGGCGGCGGACAGGGCACTATGGCAGCAGTTGCGGGCCCGATTGCCGGAGGTGCCGGTGCGGGAAATTGACGGACGGAAGGCCCTCGCCCCGGCTGAGTTTTTCGCCCAGAAGTCCAATGTCGAAAATCCCGAGCTTTACCCGGTGTTCCCATTCCGGCTGTTTGCCTTCAACAGGCCGAATCCGGATTGGGCCATCACCGCGCTGGAGCACCGGTCGGACCGGGGCCATTCCGGGTGGCGGCAGGATGACATCTTCATGGCCTATCTGGGGCTGACCGGGGACGCCCGGGCGGCGGTGCTCAGCCGGGCGGGAAGCCATGATGCCGGGGAGCGGTTCCCCGCGTTCTGGGGGCCGAACTACGATTGGACCCCCGATCAGGATCATGGCGGGGTGCTTATGAAGGCCTTTCAGTCGATGCTCCTGCAAACCGATGGTCAGAAGATTTTCCTGCTGCCTGCCTGGCCGGCAAATTGGAATGTGGACTTCAAGCTCCATGCGCCGCAGAGAACAACCATTGAGGGATCCTTCCGGGATGGCAGGATGCAATCGCTGCGCGTGACCCCGGAATCGAGGCGCGCGGATCTCACTGTTCTGGACCCGAACCACTGAACCCATGCCGCCCCTTGTAGCCAGCATTTTTTTCCACGCCATTGGCGCGACCTCGGCCGCCTGCTGCTATGTGCCGCAGAAGAAGGTCCGTGGCTGGTCGTGGCAGTCCTACTGGCTCCTGCAGGCGGCGTTCTGCTGGCTGCTGCTGCCGATCATCGGGGCCTTCCTGACCGTGCCGGAATTCTGGAGTGTGGTGCAGGCCGCCCCCCGGGAGGCGATGCTGCGGAGCTTCCTGCTCGGGGCCGCCTACGGGATTGGAGGCACGGCCTTCGGGGTGGCGATCCGGTATGTCGGCTTCTCGATCACCTACGCTGCGGCGATCGGGATTTCGACAGCGGTGGGGACGGCCTATGCGGTGGCGAAGGGGGGCACCACCCTCGCGGACTCGGCGTCGAATCTCGCGCTTTTCTGGGGGAAGAGCGGGGCTGGATGGATTGTGGCAGGAATCGTTTTGGGCCTCGTGGGGGTCGCCTGCTGCGGGGTGGCGGGGCGCTGGAAGGAAGGGGATCACGCACGGGCAGCCGGGGTGCCTTTGAGCGATCGCAACCTGATCACAGGACTTGCCCTCTGCCTTTTGGCTGGAATTCTCTCGGCGGTGTATGGGATCTCCCTGACCGAGGGGGCACCGATTGCGAAGCTGGCGGAAGCGAAGGCTGCCGGGCATACCGTGCTCGGGATCGATGCCGCCACGTTTTGCAGCAACGCGATCTATCCGTTTTCGAACTCAGGCGCGTTCCTGACGACGGCCATCTATTGCCTCTTCCTGCACCTGCGCCAGGGGACGCTGCGGGAGATGGTTTCCGGGTCCGGACCGGGGGTGGATGGGGCCGCGTTCCGCATGAACTGGGCAATGGCCATTCTGACCGGTTGCCTGTGGTATGCGCAGTTTTTCTTCTATGGCTTCGGGCATTTCTACATCCTGAAGGTGGCCGGTTTTGAACAGACCTGCTGGGCGATCCACATGATCCTCCTGATTCTTGTGGGCACACTCATCGGGGTGGTGTTCAAGGAATGGAAGGGGTGCGGGCGCGGGACCCATGTGGCGCTCGGAACGGCGATTGCCCTGCTGATCGCGGGCAAGCTGCTGCTGGATTATGGCAACTACCTCGGGACAAGGAATCCCGGGAAGGAGACCCAATCAACAAGCGCCGCAGAGGTGCGGCACCAGAGGAACACGATATGAAACGATACGGATCGGTGATCGGTTTGAGGGCCGAAAAAATTGAGGAATACAACAGGCTGCATGCGGCGGCCTGGCCGGATGTGCTGGCGATGATCAGCCGGTGCCACATTCAAAATTATTCGATATATCTGCGGCAGATGCCGGACGGGAAGCACTACCTGTTCAGCTATTTTGAATACACCGGCTCCAATTTTGAGGGCGACATGGCGCTGATGGCCGCCGATCCCACCACGCAGCAGTGGTGGAGCCATTGCATCCCGTGCCAGGAACCGCTCGAGGGCCGTGCGCCGGGCGAATGGTGGGCCTCGATGGAGGAGGTCTTCCACCACGATTGATTCAGGACTTCGTTTGCCCGGGTGCGCGTGGAAAGGTGCATCGGGGCAGAACATCCGCATCCCACACCAAAAACATGACCCCACGAGAACGCATTCTGGCCGCCATCGAACACCGCCAACCGGACCGTGTGCCGGTGGATCTGGGGGCCACCCCCAGTTCCGGCATCTCGGCCATTGCCTACGGGAACCTGAAGAAGCACCTTGGTATCACGACCGGCGAGACCCGCGTTTACGATGTTGTTCAGCAACTGGCCGAGCCTGAAGCGTGGATTCTGGACCGGTTCGGTGTGGATGTGGTGGATCTGGGGCGCACCTTCAACACAGGGGCGGAGGCGTGGCAGCCGACGACACTGGTCGATGGTCAGGCGGCGCAATACCCGGCCTGGTTCCATCCCGAGGCGAGGTCGGACGGCTCGTTCATCGCCCGGATGAAGGACGGGCTGGAGATCGCCCACATGCCGGGGGGAGGAACGTTTTTCGACCAGACCTATTTCCCTTATGTCGATGGCTACCCGGAGAATTTCAAGGATCTTTCCACGGAGATGGGCCGGATCCTTTGGGCGGCCCTCGTTCACAGCCCCTGGGATCATGCCGGTGATCCCGGTTTCTGGGAGACGCTGCGTGCGCAGTCGCTCGCGTTGCGCGGCTCGACCGACCGGGCGCTGATGATTGTCATCGGATGCAATCTCTTCGAGTGGGGGACGTTCCTGCGGCGGATGGACCAGTTCCTTCTGGATCTTGCGGCAGAGCCCGCAAAGGTGGAGGGATTGCTGGATGCCCTCATGGAGCGCCATCTGGCCGGGCTGGAGAAGGCCTGCCGCGCCGTCGGTGATGTGGCGGACATCATCCGGTTCGGGGATGATCTGGGCACGAACACCGGGCCGTTCATGTCGCCGAAGATGTACCGGGAGCTGTTCAAGCCGCGCCATAAAATCCTGTGCGACTATGTCCACAAGCACACCGGGATGAAGACCTTCCTGCACTCGTGCGGATCGATCCGCGCCCTGTTGCCGGACCTGATCGAGGCCGGGTTCGACATCATCAACCCGGTGCAGACCAATTGCAGGGGCATGGAGGCGGAGGGGTTGAAGGCCGATTTCGGCCGGGACATCTGCTTCTGGGGCGGCGGGTGCGACACCAAGGCCATCCTGCCGCACGGCACGCCCGGGGAGGTGAAGGAGCATGTGAAGAGGCGGCTGGAAATTTTCATGCCGGGGGGCGGTTTTGTCTTTAACACGGTGCACAACATCCTGCCGGATGTGCCGCCGCAGAACATCGTCGCGATGTATGAGGCGGTCAGCGAATTTGGATCCATATGAGCCTGCGACCTTTTGCCTTACTCTGTCTCGCCACTGTGATGTTCTGCACGAGCCCTGCGGCTGCGGAGGATCCGGTGGCCGGCACGCCACCCGTCACGAAATCGTCATGGAACGGGTTTGAGCAGTTGAACTTCCAGGTGGATGGGCGCAGCTGCCTTGTGGTCGTCCCTGCGGCGCGGGCGGCGGGCTCCCCCTGGATCTGGCGCACGGAATTTTTCGGGCACGAGCCGCAGGCCGACCTGGCCCTGCTCTCGAACGGGTGGCACGTGGTTTACATGGATGTCCAGAACCTGTATGGCGCACCGGCTGCGCTGGATCACATGGACCGGTTTTATGAGCATCTCACCGGCACACTGCGGCTTTCGGCGAAGGCCGTGCTCGAAGGGTTCAGCCGGGGCGGGTTGTTCGCCTTCAATTGGGCGGCGCGCCATCCGGGCCGGGTCTCCAGCCTTTATGTGGATGCGCCGGTGTGTGACTTCAAGAGCTGGCCCGGCGGTTTGGGGAAGGGGAAGGGATCGCCGGATGACTGGGCCTTGTGCAAGAAGGTGTATGGCCTGGATGATGCCGCAGCGCGGGCCTGGAAACTCAATCCCGTGGACAACCTGGCACCGCTGGCCGGGGCGCGGATTCCAATCCTGAGCGTTTGCGGGGATGCCGATGATGTCGTGCCCATGCCGGAGAATACCGGGCTGGTGGAGGAGCGCTACGCGAAGCTGGGGGGCGAGATCAAAGTGATCAGCAAACCCGGCGTGGGGCATCATCCCCACAGCCTCAAGGATCCGAAGCCGATCGTGGATTTCATCCTCGCGCATGCGGGGGGCGGGGATGGGCTCTTCCCTGAAAGTGTGAAGCGGGTTCTGTTCCTCGGGGACAGCATCACCTACAGCGGCCAATACGTTGCCTTCATCTCCGCCTATCACCACGCCCGGTTCCCGGGGCGCGTGATTGAGTTCCTGAATCTGGGCCTGCCCAGCGAGACGGCATCCGGGCTTTCGGAGGTGGGGCATCTGCAGCACGGCTTCCCCAGGCCCGACCTCCATGAGCGGCTGGGCCGGGTGCTGGACAGGACACGGCCGGATCTGGTCCTTGCCTGCTATGGGATGAATGATGGCATTTATCTGCCTCTGGCTGCGGACCGTTTTCAGGCGTATCAGGAGTCCATCCGCTGGCTTCGCGAGGAGGTCATCAGGGCGGGTGCCCGGCTGGTGCTTGTGACGCCGCCCATCTACGACGATGTGCGGGGCGGGCAGAAGGGTTACGGGGCGGTTCTTGACCGCTATGCCGAATGGCTGCTGGAGCAGCGGGTCCGTGGCTGGGATGTCGTGGATCTGCACACACCGATGAAGACCCACCTGGAACAGCACAGGGCAACCGATCCGGCCTACAATATGGCGGGGGACGGGGTCCACCCGGATGCGACGGGCCATTGGCTCATGGCAAGGTCCATCCTGCTCCATCTCGGTGCGCGGGATGTGGTGGGGGTGGAATCGGCCGCACAACTCTTCTCCTCAATACCCGGTGGAACGGCCCTCCTCGAAAAGGACCAGCAGCAACTGGCCCTCTGGCGGGATGCATGGCTCACGGCCACGGGGCACAAGCGTCCCGGCCTGCCCGTGGGCAGGGCGATCGAGATCAACCCGAAAACCGGCGCGGCAACAATGCTCCCGGCAGCAGCCCCCGCACCCGTCGGCAAATAAGCGGGGGGAAAGAATCTCGCGCAGAGCGGCGGAGGCGCTGAGAAGGGGGATTTGGGCTCCCCGCGTATGGGCGTCGCTGTGCGATAAATTGTCCTCTGGTGGTTGTGTTGGGAGCGGGTGTTCACCGGTTTCACGCGAGGGGAGGTGGAAGCTGTTGACCGATTTCCCGCGCCAACGGATGGCAGGTGATACTGCGCCAACGGCGCAGAATGAGATAGCCCAGGCCACCGGCCTGGGTGGCGGTGATCATAATGGAACAGGAGGGCTGCAGGCCCGACACATCCGTTCCAGCCATGAATACCGGATAGGACATCGGGCCAGAGGGCGGTTTGATGCGATGGAATCGAAGGATGTTTCACACGAAGGCACGAAGCCACGAAGGGGGGAGGCTGGTTTCGCCGGTCACATTCGTGGCGTTGGGGAAGGGGGGTGTGGTGTCTTGCAACCTTCGTTGACCTCGTTTCCTACCGCCCAAGCCATGAGTGCCTCCTGGAACCCCGAAGTGGGTGCGAGACAATAGTCCGGGGTTGAGCGTGAGCGACACCCGGGGTTGAGGACAGAAAGGGACAAGGACCCCGGCGGGAGGCCCAGAGTTGGGTTGCGGTCGATGGGGGGCACGCGCGTGCGGCTCTCTGCCATCCCTCCGGGATGGGAGGGTATGCGGGTCTATACCGGTGGTGTCGTCGCGTTGCTCCTCAACCACCGGCTAATCGCTGGGAACCCTCCGGGTTCTGGGAGGTGCGATGCCGGTGAGATGGTCGATGGGCCTCCCCGACCACCGGTTGCAGGGGTTCGAGCCTCCGGGTTCGGTGCGGGGTTTTGCCCCAAAGCCCGGGGTGGTGCTGGGACCCGCACAACCCCGGGCTGTATGGCATAACGCCGTTGGCGTAGGGGAGGGGAACCGCGAATGGACGCGGATGGAAGCAAATGGGTGGGGTAGGGTGCTCTGCGATCCTGGGGAAAAGTCGGAATGGGAACAGAATCTCGCGCAGAACGGCGGAGGCGCCGAGAGGAGGGATTCGGGTTCTCTGCGTCTCGGCGTCTCTGCGCGATACATTTTCCGCTGGGGGTTGTGTTGCGAGCGGGTGTTGACCGAATGCCCGTGCCCGAGGGCGGGGTGGTCCATTTTGTCATCGGCACAAAAGGTGAGAACTGGTCCCATGCCGCCCGGGGAGTTGCCGCGAAAAGGATAATCCGATTGTGAGTGGTTTCGTCGGCGGGAGTTGATGCGCCTTTCAGGTAAAAGGGTTGAAAAATCGACCGTTCACGTCCAGGTGAGGTCGTTTCTCATCTTTGCGGGGTCTTGCCCTGCAGGGATGCTTTTGATGCTTGCGCCCTTGAGTCGAGGACCGCCTGTGCCATTCGTTTGCCCTTTTGGGCATCCCAATCTGTGATCTGCTGATCGAACCGGGAGGCAAGTTTTTTGGCCTCCTTGTCCCCTTTATCCGCAGCCAGAAGCATCCACATGTAGGCCGTTGCATCGTCCCTTTGCACTCCCGTTCCCAAGGCATACAAACATCCGAGCAGGGATTGGGAGTCTGCGTTGTCATTCTCTGCAGCTTTGCTGAGCCACTTAACCGCTTCTGTGAGGTCTTTGTCAACGCCGAGACCATAGGCATAGCAGCGACCGATTTCGTATTGGGCGACAGACTCTCCCTGCTCAGCAGCTTTGCGAAACCATACGACAGCCTCAACCGGGTCTTTCTTAACTCCGTTGCCCTCAGCGTAGGAGATGCCGAGGTTGCCCTGGGCCACGGCTTGCCCCTGATTGGCAGCCTTGCGCCACCAATTGACCGCCTCGACTTCATCTTTTGCCACGCCCGCCCCTTTCGAGAAGCACCACCCGAGGCTTGAGTTGGCCGGGGCGAAGCCCTGCTCGGCTGACTTTCGAAACCACTTCACGGCCTCAGTCGGATTTTTTTGAACACCCGTGCCCCGGAGGTAGCACAGGCCGAGGTTGAATTGGCCGCCATCGCTGCCCTGCTCAGCGGCTTTGCGAAACCACTTCACTGCTTCGACCGGGTCTTCTTTAACCCCTTCCCCCAACGCGTAGCAGGCACCGAGGTTTTTTTGTCCTTTGGCATTACCCTGGTCAGCCGCTTTGCGCCACCAACTGACCGCCTCCACATCATCCTTATCAACGCCTATGCCGCGCGAGAAGCACCAGGCGAGTTTTGATTGGGCTGCGGCGAAGCCATGCTCAGCCGCTTTGCGATACCATTTCACGGCTTCAGAGGGGTCCTTCTCAAGTCCGCTGCCCTCGTAGTAACACTCGCCAAGATCGAATTGGGCTTTGGGATCACCCGATTCAGCCTTTGCTCTTGTTTCGCTCATCTGGGCCGGTGTCCGCTCAGACACCGAATTGGTTTCTGCGGATTTGGCGGGCGGAATGGTGGTGAAGAGTGCGAGGACGGTCAGGAGCACTAAAAAAAGCGGCCGCCGGTTGCGGGAAGTAACCGTTGGTTGGGGTGGGACCATCTGGTTTGCGTGCATGTAGACCTCGGACACAATCATGCGGTCATGCTCGCAGGAGGAGTCGGAATGTCAAATATCGAGTGTTGCGGAGGGGGCAAATCGGAATCGCGGGGATCCAGGTTTCAGGGGGTAAGTCGTCGTGGGTGGGGATCGGCACAACCCCGGGCTGTATGGCATAACGCCGTTGGCGTATGGGAGGGGAACCGCGAATGGACGCGGATGGACGCAAATGGGTAGGGTAGGGGGCTCTGCGATCCTGGGGAAGAGTCGGAATGGGAACAGAATCTCGCGCAGAGTGGCGGAGGCGCTGAGAGGAGGGATTCGGGTTCTCTGCGGCTCGGCGTCTCTGCGGGATAAGATCCCCCTGGTGGTTGTGTTGTGAGTGCGTGCTGTTCGGTTGCCCGCAAAGGGGTGATCGTCCATTCCGTTTCGGGAGTCTTCGTCCCCGACCGGGAACCCCGAAGAGGGTTCTGCCCCAAAGCCCGGGGTTACGCCGTCGACGGCGTTACCCCGGGTGTCGGCGGGAGAGTCGTGACAACCCCGGAGCGGGTTGTGCCGATGGACCGAACGGGTGGCTTGCCCTGTTCAGGGTTGGTTGCGAAATGGAAAACGTAGTGTGGTGTTGTCCGTTGTCCCGCATGGGGTATCTGCCAGGATGGCCTTTTGGGACGAACCTCCCCCGGGTCGGGCGACGGCACAACCCCATTCGGGGTAGGGAATGCAATGTGGCATGGACCCGGGGTAGTGCGGCAACCCGCACAACCCCGGGCTGTATGGCATAACGCCGTTGGCGTATGGGAGGGGAACCGCGGATGGACGCAAATGGGGACGGGAAGGGCTTGGGGGCTCTGCGATCTTGGGTAAGAGTCGGAATGGGAACAGAATCTCGCGCAGAGCGGCGGAGGCGCTGAGAGGAGGGATTCGGGTTCTCTGCGGCTCGGCGTCTCTGCGGGATACATTTTCCGCTGGGGGTTGTGTTGGCCGGTTGGGGGTGGTCGATTTTGTTTGGACGGTGCTGAAGATGTGTCCGGATAACTCATGGAACCCTGTCCGAATTGAAACGGAACGGTGTCCGATTTGGTTTGGGCTGCTGTCCGATTTGCCCCGGAATACGAACGATGGGTGGGATGACTCGCGGCCGTTCTGCGCTCGAAATCCACCTCGCGCGAGTTCGTCGATGCGCCATGGGGTTTCGCGGCCGGTTTGATTCCTTGACCTTAGGGGCTTCTGCCTTTTTACTTGCGGCGTCACCGGCAGGGAAACTATGCGCTTTCTAAGCAAACACCTTGAAAAATCGCCCGTTCACGCGCGGGTGATACCTTTCTTTATTTTTGTGGGGATCACCGCCCTGCAGGGATCGTTCGGTGAGGCATCGCGATTCTGGGTTTATGGGGTGAAGACCTTCGCGGGGGCGTGGCTTGTGTATGAGATGTGGCCTTACACAAAGGAGGTGCGGTGGGCCTTCAGTTGGGAGGCGGTGGCGGTGGGGGTGCTGGTGGTGCTGATCTGGGTCGGGTTGGATCCCTGGTACGGGAAGATGTCGAAGCTGCCGGACAAGCTGTGGAATCCGCACGAGGAGTTCGGTCAGAATTCTGTTGCAGCGTGGTCGATCATCCTCATCCGGATTCTGGGTTCGGCGATTGTTGTTCCGCCGCTCGAGGAGGTGTTTTACCGGTCGTTTCTTTACCGTTACATGGTGAAGATTGACTTCCTTGGAATGCCGCTGAACCAGCGGCACTGGTTGTCGTTTGTGGTCACCTCCGTGATTTTCGGTTTTGTGCACTTTGAATGGCTGGCAGGCATCCTTTGCGGGATGTCATACCAATGGCTGGTTTTGCGGAAAGGGCGGCTCGGGGATGCGATGCTGGCCCACGGCATCACCAATTTCCTGCTGGGCCTCTACATTGTCATCAAGGGGGATTGGCATTTTTGGTGAGCCGGGGGCGGGTTGCCGATGCAGTTCCGGGAGGGGGAGTGGCCGTTGACGCATGCTTTTCGCCTTTATGAACAAGACAAGAAACGCTGTTGGGCTCGCGGTGCTTCTGGCATTGAACAGCTTTTCGGCGGAACTACCCACCATATCAGTGGATGCCTCCAGCATTCTCCATCCCGTCTCCCGTTATTTGACGGGCGCATGTCTGGAGGATGTGAACCACGAGGTGTATGGGGGGATCGACAGCCAGATGGTTTTTGGCGAGAGCTTTGCCGAGCCGGCCGCCCAGATTCCGTTGGGCGGGTTTGACACGTTTGGCGGACGGTGGACGGTGGCGGCGGACGGGTCTTTGCAGGCGGTTGGCAGCAATGGTTCAAAGATCATCCGGAGAGGTCCACCTGCGGGTGATGGGGAAATCGGGGTTGAGGTGATGCTGACGGAAGCCGGGGGTGGCAACGGCGGATTGATTTTGAAGGTCTCCCAGCCGGGGGATGGTGCGGACGCGTTCACGGGCTATGAAGTCTCGCTGGAGCGGCCGGGCTTTCTCGTGCTGGGGCGCCACCGGCAAAACTGGGAACCGCTGCGGCGGGTGCCGTGCGAGGTGCCGGTGAATGAGTGGATCAGGCTTTGTGTGCGGCTTTCCGGCAGGACGATTGCCGTTTCGGTGAACGGCAGGGAGGTCACGCAGTTCGAGGACACGGAGCGTCCGCTGGAGGGGGGCGTGGTCGGGTTGCGCATCTGGCAGCATGAGGTTCGCTTCCGCCATTTCTTCGTTTCCACAGCCGGATTGCGGCAGGATATCCCCCTTGAGCACGAAGCCGGGCCGGCCGAGGCGGATGCCATCAGCGGCATGTGGCGGGCCGTGCGGGAGGGGGGTGCCAAAAGGAGCTTTTCGCTGGTGGCCGGGGAGCCTTTCGCGGGGCGGCAGAGCCAGCGGGTCTGCTTCGTGGAAGGTACAGGCGTGATTGGCATTGAAAACGAGGGGTTGAACCGCCTTGGGATGAACTTTGCCAAAGGCAAACCGTATGAAGGATATGTCCATGTTCGCGGGGCGGGTCCGGCAGAGTTTTTTGTGGCTCTGGAGAACCGGGACGGGAGCCGGACCTATGCGGAAAAGCGGCTCAAGGTGGATGGGGGAGGATGGCAGAAGGTGGGCTTCAAGCTGGTCCCGAAGACGGGGGATCCAGCCGGGCGCCTTGCGATCAAATTGAAACGCCCCGGAACACTGGATCTGGGCTATGCGTTTCTGCAGCCCGGTGAATGGGGGCGGTTCAAGGGGCTGCCCGTCCGGCGCGATGTTGGCCAGGGGCTGGTGGATCAGGGCCTCACCGTCCTCCGGCTTGGCGGTTGCATGGCAAACGCAGCGGAATACCGCTGGAAAAAGATGGTGGGGCCGCGCGAGAGGCGTCCGCCCTACGATGGCTGGTGGCATCCGCACTCCTCGAATGGCTGGGGCATTTTCGATTTCTTGAATTATTGCGAGGCGGCCGGCTTCCTGGCGGTGCCGGATCTGAATGCGAGTGAAACCCCGCAGGACATGGCGGACTTTGTTGAATATGTGAACGGACCCGCCAACAGCAAGTGGGGACGCCAGCGGGCTGCCGATGGCCATCCCGCCCCCTATCACCTCAAGTATCTGCAGATTGGCAACGAAGAGGCGGTCAACGACAGCTACTTTGCCAAGTTCAAGGGGATCGCCGAGGCGGTCTGGGGAAAGGACCCCGAAATCATCCTCGTGGTTGGCGATTTTGCCTACGGGAAGCCGATTGTTGACCCTTTCAATTTCACGGGTGCGGCGGGCGGCATCACCACGCTGGCGGCGCAGCAGAAGATCCTGCAACTCGCCAGAAGCCACAACCGGGAGGTGTGGTTTGATGTTCACATCGGCACGGAGGGTCCGCGGCCCGATTTCGGCGGGACCTTCAGCTACATTGACGCCCTCACGAAGATTGCGGATGGGGCCCGGTTCCGGGTTGTCATTTTTGAGTTCAACGCAAACAATCCCACCCACAGGCGGGGCCTTGCGAACGCGGCGGCCATCGGTGCGGTGGAACGGGACGGTCGCCTGCCCATTGCGGCCTCTGCCAACTGCCTGCAGCCGGACGGCCAGAATGACAACGGGTGGGACCAGGGCCTCCTGTTTCTAAACCCCTCGCAGGTGTGGTATCAGTCGCCCGGTCATGTGACGCGGATGGTGTCGCGGAATTACCAGCCGCTTGCGGTGAGAAGTGCGGCGACCGGGGATGGCGGGAACCTGGATGTGAGCGCCAGACGGGACGAGGCAGGCAGGAGGCTGGTGCTGCAGGTTGTCAATTTCAGCGAGCACAGTGTGCAGGCGCGGATTGAGCTGGCGAACTTCATCCCCGCCAGACCGGTGGCGCGGGTGGAGGAACTCAGCGGCCCGTTGAATGCGAGAAACACCGCCGCCGCGCCGGAGCGCATCAAGCCCCGTGTGTTCGAGTGGAGGCATCGGGCGAAGGATGGGGCGGTGACCTATGAGTTCCCGCCGTACTCGTTCACGGTGATCCGGTTTGAATAGCCGGGGAGTTCCGTTGAGGTGTCCGGCGGCATGGGTTGTGACTATTGTTGGTGGAGGGAGGGAGTGCTTGATTCCATGTGCAATCTCCATGCCCTGGCCTGTTCTTTGAGCAGGAGGAGACGTTGGAACGGGATCCTGCGGTGTGCAGGCAATCGATAATTAATATTATCCATAGTATCTCTTTATCTGTTGACAAACTTGACGTCGAACTTAACAATCGATTTATCAGCATGAAGCCTTCGAGAATTTCCATGGTGGTTGGAGCCGCCCTTTTGGTCCTGTTCGTGATCTTCACGACCACCCGTTCTGAAACTGTCCGGCTGCTGGATCCTGCGAAACTGCCGAACGGGGCGTGGCGGGTGGGGTGGTCAACGGTGCCGGGGGCCACGTATGAACTGCAGCGGGCGGCAAACGACCGGCTGGACCGCACCAACTGGGTGCCGCTGGCATCCCTGACGGCGACCGGGGCGGTGCTTTATTACGATGATTTTGGCACGTCCGACCGGCGATTCTACCGGGTGTGGCTGAAGGCCGGTCCGACGACCGGATCCCTGCTGGGAGATGCGGATCATTTTGTTGTGCTTGGCACCAACGGGCTGCCGGTGGAGGGCGCAGGGGTGAGTGTGGCATCGGATGGTCGGGTGGGGGCGTTTGAATACCGACCCGGGGGCTGGAATCCATCCGGGGCCGGGCAGGGGTTCCTGCTGCGGTTCCCCGAGGGGGCGCGGGTGGTGAGCAATGGCACGCCTGTTTTGCAGTTTGGTGCCGTGGTGGCAGGCTTCGGATCCAATTCCCCGTTTCAACTGGCGACCAATCTCACTCTTCCGGGCAGCGCGCAGCACCAGTTGAGCCTGGCCCCGCTGAGCGTGCCGATGGTGGTTTCCCTGTTTGGATTGCCGGCCGACAGCGGGCTGGATGTGGTGCTGTTCGAGAAATTCCCGCTGACACTGCAGAGCGGGGTATTTGAGGAGGCCGGGATCCGGGGCGGGCGGGTATCGATGCGGAACCCCGGTTTCCCGCTGCCGGGGGCATCCGGACTGTATACTGACTGGGTGCTGGACATCAGCCCCAAGGGAGGGTTGAAGATTCCGTTCGCAGGCCGGTTTTCCCTGCCGGACACCTCGGTGGCGGCCCCGGTTCTGACGGTGGCAACGAACCGGCCACTCTGGGTGGAATTCAAGCCCGGTGGCGAGGTTGCGATCGGGGGCCGGGCGGATCTGGCATTTCCCGATGGGCCTGAGTTCAGTGTGGATTTCGGATTTGATGACCCCCATTACCGGCTGCAGGTGGCGGCCAGCAAGGTCCATGTGCCGTTGCTGGGGGCCCTGGCCGACCTGTTGCCAACGGTTCCAACGGTGGCGGATTCAACAAACGCCACGGTGCTGGCGGCGAGCCGGGCGCAGATCGATTGCTTTGACAAACTGCTCCTGAACTTCAGCGCGGCCAGTGCAGGATCGCTCCCCGCCACGGTGGATGGCCAGATCACGTTCCCGGATCCCTCCTTTGCCACCGCCTCCAGTGCCCTGTCGGCGTGGGGTTACGCGATCGGATGCTCCTCCGCCCCCCCCGGCGCGTCCCTGAGGAGTTCCCTGGAGCATGCCGGAAGATCGGCCTCTGCGGCTGCGGATTTCAACGTCGTGCTGTCGCAGCACCTGGCACTGATGAGGATCCGGCTGGGTGTGGGTGCGGATGTGAACCTGCAGGCCGAAGTGGATGCGGCGTTGAAGGAGAGCTGCGACGCCATCAGGCAGCGTGCGCAGGATTGCGGCGCTGTGACCACCCTGCCGCAGCTTGAGACGGCCATGGGCAGCCTTCTTGAAATTGACCAACTGCGCCAGAAAGCCGGGATCCCCTCCGACCCGGCACTGATGGCCTCCTTGACCCGGCTTTTGAACTGTTTCCTGAACACCCTCTCCACCCGGCTCGGGGTGGTGTCCGGCGCCCACACGGCCCCGGCGGGCGGGCCGATCGCAGGGATGAACCGGTTTGCGGCGCTGGAGAGCGTTCGCCAGCTTGTCACCGGCCTGGCCATCGCCCAGCGGCTTGGGCTGGACACGCAGATCACCGCGCCGGTCAATGAGACCCTCTGCCAGCTCGGTGTGCGGACCTGGAATGTCCTGTCCGGGGCGCTGGATGCGGCGCAGGCGGCGGGGGATTACGCGGCCTTCACCTATGCCATGGAGGACATGCTGGACCTGATGGTGCTGGAGCAGAAAGGACTGTTTCCGGATTGGCCGGAGATCAGAAACCTGCCATGGGTTTCCACAATGGATGGCTTTGCCGGGCGGTTGGGGACCGTGTTCACTGCGGACATGGCAAAACCGGCGGGGAACCGGACTTTGACCACGCTGAAGCAGGACCTTTTGCGGTTGACGAAAATCATCCGGCAGCTGCCTTCCAACGTGGCCTATCCACAACCGCCGATAGAGCGGGCCCTGGACAGGCTGGAAGCTCGGCTGACGAGCTCCTTCAGCCTGCTGAGCCTGTTCACCCCCGCTGAACTGAACGAACTGCTCTCCGCAGGAATCGCCGGGGCGGAATTGCGGGCGAGATTCGGGATGACCGCGAGTGTCTCGTGGGAGGAGGCGCGGCTGGGGATTCTGGTGGACCGCATAGCCCTGCAGGGGCAGGCGAAGAACTCCTGGTCAGCGCTGCATGAAGCGGTGGGGATCCTGGTTGCCGAATCGGACCGGTTTGCTGTCGCAGGGAACCAGGCGCGGCGGAAACTCTACCTGCAGAAGGCGGCCCAACTTCTCGCGGCATTCCGGAACGTGGCAATGCCCCTGCGGCCGGATGGCAATCCGCTGTTGCGACTGGCGGATGTGATGCTCCCCGGGGACATCTATATTGACCGGGTGGCCGGATCCGTGAGCTACGACCGGATGTCCCGCCTGCTGGAGGGGGCTTTGAGCGGCCAGATGCGGATGCCTAAGTTCAACCTTTCACTGACGGTGGACAACGCATCCATCAGCAGCGGCGGTGCGTTTGATCTGAACGCCTATGGAACCGTCAGCCTGCCCCCCGGGAGCACGAAGGTGACCCTTTCCATCCCGGCGCGGCGTCCCTTGCGGCTCTCCTACCGACCCGGGGGAGCGTTGAATCTGGCGGTGGGTGCGCGGATGGCCCTGGACAACGGGATGGCGCTGGAGAGTTATGTTTCGCTCGTTGACCCGGTCTATTCCTTTGGCATGTCGGCGGAGGGGTTGCGGTTTGATCTGGCGAGCAACATCGTGGTGATGATTCCCAGCTTTCCGGATGCCTCCCACTTCACGCCGGAACTGGCCGGAGTGTTGAATGGCTACTACAAGGGCCTTTCGGCCTCGTTGGATTCCCTTTCGGGGCTGACCGAAACGCCCAGGCTCGGGGAACCGGGGGCACCACCGGAATTCAAGGAAACCACGCTGACGATCCCGACTGATCCGATCGCGACCTTCGCAAACGGGATCCTGCTCGATTTGAACAACAGCCTTCTGCGTGACTACTCAGCCGCTACGAATGCCATCAAGGAGCAACTGGGTCATCTGGCGTTGGATACCCGGGAACAGCGGGACCAGCTGGAGCAGTCGGAGGTGCTTTTGCGCGGCCGGGCGATGATGGGTCTCTATGCGGCTCTGGCGATGAAAGCACAGCAGGCCGGTGCGGCAGGGAAATCGGGGGCTGATTGCCAGGCCATCATGAATTCGAAGGAGTTTGACGATTACGCGAAGGCCTCGCAGGATGCCGCCACGCGGCTGATGACGCGGTATGAGTCGACCATCGTTGGAACCGGCCCCAGTGTTGCTGCGGCGGTGCTTTCGGTCATGCAGGGGCTGCAAACCTGCGGCAAGGATGACGGTCTTTTGAGACCTCTTCTCGAGACCTATCAGCAGCGGTATGCAAGCAACTACGTTTGGAGCCTCGGACTCAGTCCCGCGACAGGCAAGCCCCGGCCCGGGAACACAAATTTTGATGCGATTCCTCCCGAGAAGCTGTGGGTGGGGTTGTCCAACCTGTTCGAGATGGAGAAGAACAGTCAGGCGATGGGCGTCGAGGCGGATGCCGTCATACCGCCCGCCTGCCAGACGATGGCGATCCGCTACCGGCATCTGCTGTTGCAGGATCTGGCAAAACGATCCTACCTGAAAGCGGAGGACCATGGCGAGATCGGGCGGCTGACGGTGGGGCTGGGCAGACTCAGGGGTTTGCATGTGGCCGGCGGGTTTTCATATCCGGCAGAGCCCATTCTTCAATTGGACGGCACGATGGCGGTCATCAACGAAAACAACGCAGGGATGGAGGTGAACCAGAACATCATGGGGGTTCTCAACCGTTACGCGACCGCGCTGGACCAGGGGGATCCGCGAACTATCGCGACGTTCCAGTCCCTTCCCAGGAAGTACCGGGAGGATCCATTCGGGTTGAAGGAACTGGCGAAATTGAACGCCAGCATGCCGACCCCGCTGGTCCAGACCAACTCCAGCCTGAGCCGTGTTTTGAACCGGGTCTTTGCGACCCAGTTGCAGGACATCACCTTGAAACTACAGGGCGCCTGGACCACCGAACGGATGGCGGAGGGGGTGAAATTGCTGGATGAACTCTCGCAGCTTTCCCTCTGGGCCCAGAGCTACAATGTGGAGGCGATCCCCCAGATCCGGGATCTGATTTCGACAAATCTCACCGTGAAAATGGTGGGCTCCGCCCGGGGGATGACGAACGCCTGGATCCTGTGCCGATACACCGAGCTGGCGCTCCAGGCGGCTGCCACGAAGGCGAACAACGACGCCAACGCGCTGGCGGCGACCTTCCTGGGTGTCTCAAGAACCTCGATCGAGGCCAGTGCCGGAATCGCCGGGACGCTGAAGAATCTAATGCCCCATGAGAGGCCATACGATCTGCGCCTGCCCGGGGATCTGCGCGTTCGCCGTGCGGCGGGCAGCATCACCTTCAACCGGCAGACATCCCACCTCCAGGGCACCTTCAGCGGGCGGGTCGAGTTTCCGGATCTGCAAAACGCCTCCTTTGAGATCAGGAACGCAACGATCGACAACGATCTCAATTTCCTGATTGATGCCCAGACCTCCGGTCCGCTGCCTCTTGACGGGGTGCGCCTGACCGCCTCGATCCTGGCCAGCAACGGGCCGAACCACACGCTGGCTTTCTCCGGCGCGGGGCTTCTCACCCCCACAAACGGACCGGATCTGGCTGTGGCCTTAAGTTTCGACACGGGCACAAGGTTCCTCTCGTTCGACACGCGGGCGGGCAATTTGCAGAGCTGGCGGTTGACCGACAACCTTGTGCTGTTCGATGCGGGCTTTGGTTTCACCCTGCGGCCCGGGAACCAGAGCGGGGAATTGCGGGCCAGCGGCTCGGCAGGCTTCTTTGCGAAGGGAACCCTGCCGGGGACCAACACCCCGCTGACGGAGACCAATTTCCTTGTGTCCGCCTCCCGTGTGCAGGCGGCCCTGTTGTTCCAGCCGGACCGGATAGACCTGGTATTCAGCAACGGCACCCTGCGGCTGCCGCCCTTCTGCTACCCCACAAACATGGCGCAGTTGTGCCCCGGTTCCGGACCCTCCGGGCCGGCCATCAGCCTCACACCTGCAAATCCGATCCGGGCGGTGTTTCAGAATGGGAACCCGCCGGGCGTCAGCTTCAGTGGCGAACTGGATTTTCGCCAATTCGGTCTTGCCGTGCCGGGGATGCCCGGCATGGAGGCCGCCGTCTGCTCGGCGCGGCTGGTGTTCCCGGCGCGGGACCTGCCCTACCTCACGAATGTGTTGGCCACCCTGCAACTGCCGATTCCGCGCCAGACCAACTACGTGGACCTGGTCAACGGGGCGTTCAGCCTCGATGGCTATCCCTCGGGCCGGATTCAGGTGCGCTCAAACCTCACCGTGCTGGACCTGGATGGGTTCAAGTTCGTGATTCTGGGAACGAACAATCCGGCCTGTCCCTCCGGAAGCGGGTTGACGGTTTATCCCTCGGATGGGTTTGGTCGCCTGCCGGCCTTCAAGCTGGACGGGGGGATGCAGGTCGTTGCCCCTCTGGACATGTTGACCGGGGTGAATGGGGACCAGGTCGGTGGTCTGGCATGCGGGAGCATCGCGGTGACGAACGATGCGCTGCCGATGCTGACGGTGGATGCGCTCCAGTTCTCAGGCAATTTTCATCTGGGCAAAGGGGGCCCCGGGCTGACGAACGCCCTGATCTCATTTGAGGGCTTTGACAATCTGTTCCGGCTGGATGCGGATCATCCATTCCTGGCGCGGGTGGGCGGGTCGCTGCTGATTCCGCAGGGGCCGATCCTGAAGCTGGAGGATGCGAGATTCACGTTCTTCGACCAGGACCGGCTACCCAAGTTCTCCATGGCAGGGCTCGGTGTGGACAGCGGGGGCTTCACCCTCATGAAGAGCCTGCCTGCGCAACTGCAGAAGGCTGAGATCCATTTCAGATCGCCCGAGGCGGAACTGCCCGGTCTGCTGGCCCCGACGAACGTCAGCATCATCCTGAGTGCGGCTGTGAAGTTTCCGGCCACAGGCGAACCGATGCTTGTCGGAGCGGTGGAAAATGTGGGGGTGGAGTTTGACAACATCGGACTGCCCAGGATCACGCAGTTGGATGCTGTGGAACTGGGAGTGGGCAGCCTGAAACTGCCGCCGATCAAGGAACTGGGCGGGCGCTTGCGGGTGGGTGGCTTGAGCAGCGGGGATCCCCGGGATGTTTACATGGTGGGTCGTCTGGGCGGGAGCTACCAGGGCTACCAGGTGATTGGGCAAGTTGCGGCCACCCCGTTTGGGATCATGGGCTTTTGCATTGATGTGAATGGCGGATCGGCGGGCATCCCTGTGGGGCCGACGGGCATCCTGATCACCGGCGCGAACGGCGGGGAATCGTTCGTGAACAACAGTGGCGATCCCTGCGAATTCAAGACCTACTTCAACACGAATGCAGCCGGGGACATTGTCTCCCCCGCCTCGACTGCCGCTCCGCCCGGGCTTGGGATGACCTGGGAGGCGCTGCAGGACGTTGTCAAGCGCATGGAGGAGACGGAGCGGATCTTCGAGCAGAACGTCCCCGGCATCAAGAATCCCGGGGTTGCGGTCGTGAAACCTTCCGGGCCGCACAAGGCCACGCTGGGAGCTGCGGACGGGGTGACCTGCCCCTGTGACTGCCCGCCCGCAACGGTGAATGTTTTTTGCCAGCCGCATCCGGACCAGACGAAGTATCCAAGCAAAATAATTGCGAAATTCAGTTCCATCGATGGGAAGACGCTCAACAGCCTGGGGATCACCCCGGAGAGCATGACCAATTTTGGTGGGAATCTTGTGGCGATTGCCGGAACGATCGCGCACACCGTGCGGCTGCAGATGGAGGCATTGACGCCTCCCCCGGATCCGTCCCTCCTGTCCCCCGCCGCGGCTGCGGCACTGGCGACGGTGATCACAAACGGGCTGAACACCCTTGAGACGACCTGCTCGAACCTGCTTTTCAAGGGGATGGGAACACCCGAGGCCGGGGAGACGCAGTATGCGACACTCAGCAGGCTGGTGTATGAGGGGTTGCCGTGCCCGGATGTGACGATGCAGGTGGGTGGGAACGTCAGCTATGCCGGCGTCTCGAGCATGGCCTACATTGGTGGCAAGGTGACGGCCAGCACAGCCGGGGCGGCCGGGGTGAGGGGGACGGTGTATGTGATGGGCATGCCGCTGGGGGAGGCGCGGGTGTTCATCGCGGCAACCGATGCGCAGGGGATGCCGAACCCATCCATCTGCGGCCAGGTGGTGGTCGGTTTCGGGCCGCTGGACATCGGGAATTTGAATGTGGCCTATCAATGTCCCGGTTGTGTGGACGGGATGTTGAAGGGTATACCGCTGGTGCTGGGGGCACTGTCGGACGCGGTGCTCTACCGGGTGGCGGGGAAGGTGGCGCCGGACCTTGTCGCACAGAATCCGGGACGCACACAGTTGATCATGTCCCTGGTGATGCTTTCGACCACGAAGAAGCTGGGAATTTTTGCGGAACTGGCCTCCGAGCCCCTGAGCGCGCTGCCGCCGAACCTGCCTCAGATTTTCTTCCAGGGAATATCGAGCGTCTGGGACAGCATCAACCCGGTGGTTGTCGGCTGTGGCGAGGTGAGCCCGAAGATCTTCGGCCTGCCGCTGGGGTCCAAGGCGGTGAGCGCCAAGATGTATGCCACGAAGAGCGAGGAGGCGGTGTCGTTCCAATTCTCGCCATCGGTCGTGATCGGCTACTTCATTCCGATCCTGCCCGGGAGTGATTCCGGGACGATGTCGATGGTCTATGCCTATCCCGACGCCTACGGGCTGCTGTTTGGCGGGCTGGCCGGGGGATTTGCCCCGGAGAATGCCGTTGGCTTTGCGCAGACAGCGATTGATTCCTGCCTGCAGAACAGCTCGATTGCGGTTTCCTACGAGATTCATCCCTTTGGATTTGAGCTGGCCTCGGCGGCGGGGCGGGTGATCCTGCCCGACCTGACAACCCATCCGGTTTTGCCGTGGAGCACCTGGGTGCGGCCGGAACTGCGCGGGTTGACGAACCTGCCGTCGCGGCACGATCTGCTGCTGCAGGCCCTGGCGATGGACCGGCTGGGGGATGCCATCGAATGGCGGGGCACCACCAATGACTTCAACACGCTCTATTCGACCAACAGCCCGGAGCGGAACGCCTTGGGCGGGTTGAGCCTCTCCAAGGATTATTTCCCGCATGGAGGGGTGCTGGGCGCGGCCCGCGTCACCATGCCGGCGATGATCACCGAGCAGCCGCCGCTGGACAAGATCAGCCTGGTGCTGGACGGCCACGCGAATCCGTTGCAGCGGCTGACCACGGCGATGGATCTCATCCAGAACTATGTGCTGCGGTTCAACACAAACGGATCGATTGCCTTCTATGTGCCCGCACCGAATCCGCCCGCGTTTTATGCGCCGGATGGATCGCTGATGGGCCAGGCCCAACTGCAGACGATCGCCTCCGGGTTGAAGCCGCAGCAGGTCCTGGATTCCATCAAGTCCTTTGACCTGACGAAGATGCAGGCCGGGAGCTTTTATCCCATCGAGCAGGCATTCCTGCGGGGTTACCTGGATGGCAGCCTGCTCGGGGTGCCGATCGTCCGGGCAGATGTCGTCGGGCTTCCGGCCGATGCCGGAAGGAAGGAGGGATTCCTGAGCATCACCTCCAACATTCCGGATGGGTCGTGGCTCAAGCAGTTTATTCCGCAGGCATCATTGATTTTTGATCTGCGCGGGGTGCCGCCGGAGCCGATAGCGAAGCGGTTTGCTGATCTGCTGGCGGTGATGCAGGCGGCCCGGGACACGAACGCGAACGAGACGGTGGTGCTCTCGATTCTCGGGGATACGGTGAGATCCCTGACCAACGATCTGCCGAAGGCGATGTTGACGGCGGATCTTGGGGCCAACCTGCGGATGCCCGCGCCGGTTGCCGACCTGTTGAGCTTCAACGGCAACGCCCACCTGCACGCATTCTCCGTCCAGTATGAGCCAACATTCCAGCCCACGAACAACGGGCCGCTGGCACGGGTCCACCGGGAGGGGGGGATTACCTTCCAGGGGGCGATGGACTTGAAGGTCAACGGACTGGGAACCACGATTCAGAATGCGGAACTGAGCTGCATTCCCTCGGGGAACGGGCTGCCCGTTCTGGCGGGGCGGTTCAATATGCCGACTCTGAATCTGCCCGGTGTCCAGGTCCAGGATGTGGTGGTCAATTTCAATTCCGCGCCCAATCCTCATTTCGCAGGGGCTGGATCCGTTTCCGGGCTGGCGGTGGGCGGGTTCGGCATCCAGCCCCTGAGCGGGGGCTCGATCGCGATGGGGGTGCAGGTGGATCGGACGGGCGCGGGTGTGGCAAGCGTTTCGCTGGCAGTGAGTCCCGCCCGGCTGGTGCTGCCCTCGTTGTATGGGGAGACCATCCTGATCCATGGCGCCACGCGGAGCGATCCCTTCACATTCTCCACCACGGGACCGTGGGCGGCGTCGCTGGAACTGACGAATAATCTCAACCTTGCGAATCTGGTCTCGCTGGATTTTGGCGGGTTGATGATGCCCATCACTCTGGAGGGCAACGGCACCCAGAGTGGCTCGTTCACGGTCGGGTTCAGCCCGTCCGAGACCATCACCCTCTTCCCTGCTGACAACACCCTGCGCCGCACGCTGACGCTTTCCCCGGGTGTGGTTGGTTCGTTGCGGGTGAACAGCGATGGCACGTTCCTGTTGAGCGCGGCTGTTGGCGGGAGTGACCTTGCCTTCAACGGGATCCCAGTCCCGGCGGGGGCCAGCCTGACGGTGAGCAATGGCGGGGTCGCCTTCACCTGGAGCATCAACAACGGCACCGCGAGTGCCTCCCTCGTGATTCCGAAGGGCGGGGTGCCCTCCTTCAGCGGGACGACGGACCTGCAGCCGCTGAATTTCGGTGTGTTCAGGATCAGTGGTGCGGATGGGGGCAACCTGCGGGGCAGTTTCAACGCCGATGGATTTCTGGTGGAATCCGGTGCGAAGCTTTCCATGATGGCGGACTGGTTGCAGAACCAGGCACTGGTGCTGTCCAGTTTTGTTGTGAGCAACAACGGTGCAATCAAGGTGGCGGTCAGCCGCACCGTGGCGGATGCGCTGGCCTTCGGCGGTTATCCCTTCTCCGTCGATGGGTTCACGTTCCAGCGGAATGCGACGAACGGCGGGGACGGGGTGGCCACGCTGGGGCTGATCGGCAGGTTGGGAAGCAGCCCCAATTTCCCCGGGTTCCCTTCGCTGAACTTCACAGGGGCGGTCTCCTCGGCCGGTTCGGTGCTGCTCAAATCGTTTGCCAGTGCAACCAGCTTCTTCGGGTTTCCGGTGAGCAATCTCACCAACACCTGCACTCTGGTGGCGGGCCAGTATCTGGGGCAGTTGCGGTCGGAGTTCAGGCTCGGGGATGGATCGGCCCTGTGGTCGAAGCTGGGGACGAACTGGTTCACCGGGAATCTCAACCCGAATGGATCGATGAGCCTGATTGCTGATCCGCCCGCATTGGATGTCGCGGGATTCAGTCTGGGGGGCACTTTGTTCCGGCTTGAAAGGCTGGCCGGGCAGGCGGCGCAGGTTTCCCTCGAGGGCCGGTTTGCGCCGCCCGGCTTCACACCCCTCCGGCTGCGGGGCGGGGTCAATACGGATGGCGGATTCTTTCTGACCCCGGCGCCACCCGCCCCGGCTCTGCCCGTGCCCTATCCCAGCCTGAATGCGCAGGTTTCGCTGGTGTTGGCCAACAACGGGGCGTCGGTCAGTGGAATACTCAATCAGTCCCCCCTGCCTGCGGTATCCATGGCGGGCATGGTCGAGACCAGCGGGGCGTTTTCGTTGACGGGATCGGTTACAACGGCCTCCATCAACGGTTTCAATTTGGGCGGCGCCCGGTTCATTCTGCAACGGTCAGGCCCGGGTGCGGATCCCTGGGTGAGTGCGACCGGGCAGCTGAATGCGCCGCTTGTTGGCAATTGCGCTGTGGCTGGCGGATTTACAAACGGCGGGTCATTCAGCCTGACCGGGTTTATGCCGAGCCCTTCGCTGCTGAACACCCTGCCGGTTGCGACGATGACGAATGCGGCAGTCCGATGGACCCAGGACAGCCTGACCCTTGCGGGTGGCCTCGGTGGCGGGGTGCTTGCCACGGTGCTGCCGGCAACCGGCTATTCCATCACGGGTCTGGTGAATATCGCAAGCAGCGGACTTCAGACCCTGAGCGGGGCGGTCCGGATTCTACCCTTCACGAACGGACTGTTCACGGTGCGGCCCCAGATCGGGACCGACTTTCTGGCGGAGTTTGACAATGCCGGCCTGAACCTCCCGGCAGGGGCCTTGATGGGTTATGGATCCCTGTTCCAGGCCCCGCTGCCACTGCCCTCCATTGTGGTTCGTAAGGATGGCAGTTTTGTGGCCAGTGTCGGTGACTCCCTGCCGCTGAGCGCCACGATCAAAGGGTTTGGTCTGGGGAATCTGCGCTTCATCCTGCAGCGGGATGCGGCCCAGAAGCTGAGTGTGCCAACCTTCGGGGGATCATTGGATGTTCCCGGGCTGAACAGGCTGGCCGATGTGAGCGGTGCCCTGACGAACACCGGTGCGTTCGCGCTGGCCGGTTCCTTTGGAACGGCGGTGGATCTCCAGTCATTGAGCCTTCCCATTGATTCATTGGGAGCGGATGCAGTGGTGCGCCTGGCCGACTCCGGTTTGACGGTCTCCGGGTCGATCTTTGGCGGGCCGTTGCAGGCGATGAACATCTCGGCCACGGGGGTTCTGACCGTCACACCCCCGCCATCCGTCTCGGTCACGTTGGGGGGATCAGTGACCATTCCTCCTCTGAGCCTCGGGGCGTTCGTTGTGGAGTCAACAGATGCGGGTGGTGGCATTTCGGCCGGGTGGACAAACAACAGCTTGAAACTGCCCTCGAACCTGAGGGTGCGGTTCAATAACACCGTGATTACCAGCGGGGCGATACCGGGTGTCGTGATGGATGACGCTGGAAATTTCAGCCTCGGCCAGGCCAATGTCTCACTCGGTCTGGGTGGATTCAGCCTCTCCGGGATCACCTACACATTGACGCGATCCTTCGGCAGCGCAACGATGGCGGTCTCCGCCGGGAGTATCTCTGTGCCCGGGCTCAACACGCCCCTCAGCCTTCCTGTCACCGGCCAACTCCGGAGCGATAGCACCTATTCATTCAACTCAACGGTGAACACCTCCGGTGCCATCGGCTATGGAGCGCCGTTGCTGGTGAATTTGAACACGGGTGCCCACGTTTCCCTGGCGAACGGAACCATGACGGTCTCTGGAGGCTTGAGCGGCGGGGTGTTGGATGCAGCCAATGTGGGTCTCGTGGGGAGTGCCTCCGGCGGATTCACCATCGTCAACAGCCCGACCCTGAGGGTGACCCCGTTTGCGTCGCTGGCCATCACACCGTTCAACTTCGGTGCCTTCAGCCTGCAGCCGATCGGGGGTGGGAACTTTGATTGCACGCTGGGGTCCGGGGGTATCACCATTCCGCCCGGGGCGCAGGTTCTCCTGAATGGAGCGTTGCTGGGGGATTTCAGTCTGCCGGCGATCGTGATTCCGCCGGGCGGGCTCTTCAGCGGGACGTTGAGCGGTGTGTCGGCCAGATTGCTCGGATTCAATCTGAACAACGTGAGTCTAACGTTTCAGAGGACGGGCTCCACCCTGTTCTCCCTCCCTGCCTTCAGCGGCACGCTTGCGGTGCCCGGGCTGGGCTGGTCAGTGCCCATCGCTGGGTCCATTCCCGCCACAGGCCTCTTTGATTTCGGCAGCAGCAGCATCACCACTCCCTCCCTGCCGGGTCTGCCGGTGACCGACTTCGCCACTGTGCCTGCCCCGACGCTGCATTTGCGCAAGACCGCGACCGAGGCAGCCTTGACCGTTGCAGGGCAGCTCTCAGGCGGGATCCTGAACAATGTTCCGCCCGCTGTCGGCAGTGTCACAGGGCTGGTTACTGTGGCCACGACCGGCGATGTGACCCTCAGCGGGAGCGTGACTCTCCAGCGCATCGCTGCGGGACCCTTCTTCATTGGCTCGGGCGGCTTTGGGAACATCACCGCCAGCTGGGTTGATGGAGGGCTTTCATGCTCCGGGCTCTCCCTTTACTTCAGCAAGTTCGGATCGGCTGGTGCGCTGCTGGCCCTTCCCGGCTTCACCATCGATACGAGCGGCGGATTCTTCCTTCAGAACATCCGCCCTGCCAGCATGAGTATTGCCGGTTTTCCGTTTCAGAATATCGCGTTGGATGTGAGACGCACCGCAACCGGGATCACGCTTCCTGCGGTGCGGGCGCAGTTGAACTTCAGCTTGCCAGGCGTGCTCAACAACCTGAACAAATTCATCGCGGGATCTGTGGACGGAACCGGGTCTTTCAACCTGTTGCAGGATGGATTCGGGGTGCTTGTGGGTGGATTCAACTCCCTACCGGGGCGGCTGACCATGAGTGGAACCGGCCCAAGCCTGAATGCCAGTTGTCCGCTCGATCTAAAGGCCTTCGGGCAAGTGGTTGCAAGCGGACTGACGTTCACCGGGCCGATCGACGCTGCCGGGAATTTCTCATTGTCGCCAACGGGTGTCTGGTCCCTCTCCAACCTTCCGGGGCCTCCCGGGACAGGGTACCATGTGTCCAGTGGCAGCGTCTCGGGTGCCTTTCTAAATCTCACAAGCACTGGTATCAGTGGTTCGGACACCCTCCAATACGGAGGAGCGCGCCTGCCCATGCACTTTTCCGGGTGGACGGACAACGCGATGAATTTTACGGGGGAGAATGGCTTTGATAAGACCATCGATCTCGCGCCGCCCGGGTGGCCTGGGGTCCACGCCAGGTTCTCAGGTAAGATCAAGGTTCAGGCGACCAGCGCAGATGCTTCGTTTTCCTGCCAGGCCGTGGGTCAGTTCTCCGCCTATGATGATCTGGGTAACAAATTTAGCCCACCGGAGAAGACGATCAATTTGGGGACCGACGGCAAAGTCCACATCGGAGAGAACTGGGGGCATGTCAACGGGTTTGACTACACGCTCTGGTGATGATGACTCGGTGCAACCGGAAAGATACGCAACAGCATTTTAGAAACAATGGAACGTAATAGACACGGCGCCGTAACGTTCGGTGCATCGAAACGATGGGAGGGCCACGAAAGCGGCATGTCAGGAATTTGCCATGCGCAACTGTTTATGACGCGGTGTATATCAACAGACCACCAACAAAAACCGCCTGTCCCGACCGGGAATCCCAAAGGGATTCTGGCACAAAGCCCATGGTTGCACCGCCGTGGTGCTACCATGGGTGAATGGTGGACAACCAATCAACCCTGGAAGGGTTGTGCCGTCGTAAAAACCGGGGAGGTAGGCGGTAGGTGCCTCAATGCGGCCGAACGGGCACCCCGCCCAATTGATTTGCATTACCACGCCACAGCCTCTGCGGGTCAAGGCACCCGTTCGATCCTGCGGCACAACCACCTTCGGGGTTGTGGCGCACCTCCCACCCATACCCGGGGTAACGCCGCAGACGGCGTAACCCCGGGCTTTGGGGCTGAACCCCTTCGGGGTTCCGTGAAGGGGGACCATTGGACCATCAACTATAAACGGAGCCGTGGCGTTCTGCGCATCGAGAACATGGGAGACCCACGAGAGTGGCATATCAGGAACTTGCCATGCGCAACTATTTATGAAGTGGTGTATAAGAATCAATCGGGAGCGGCAATCCTGCCTTTGAGCCGCCGGGAGGGTTCAGCACCGCTCCCCTGCCGTTCCCTTCCTCCATACGAAACACCCAAAAGATTTTTCAGGCATCAAGCCTGTTCAACACTCAAACTCGAAACCGCATCGCGCACTTAACATGAGAATGAAACACACACGTCTATTTGTGGCAGGGCTGCTCCTCGCCGCAGTTTTTGCGGCATCCGCCCAGCCGACATCGTTCACCTACCAGGGGGTTCTGGGGGAGAACGGGGTGCCAGCCAGCGGCCAGTATGATCTCCTGTTCACGCTGCGGGATGCGGCGACTGTCGGGAACCAGATTGGCGTTGCGAGCAACATCACGCCGGTATCCGTCACCAACGGGCATTTCACCGTCACCCTGGATTTCGGGGCGGTCGCCTTCAACGGCGCCTCGCGCTGGCTTGAGTTGGGGGTCCGGCGTGCCGGAAGCGCGGCGGCGCATGTGACGCTTTCACCCCGGCAGCCGCTGGGCTCCGCCCCCTACGCCATTCAGGCGCTCACGGCCGCGAGCGTCTCCGGGAATATTTCCGATTCCCAGATTTCCCCCAATTTTGCGCGGTTGAACGGGAACCCGACCTTCATCGGCGCCGTGTCGTTCAATCCGGTCTTTGGCGCGCCATTTGCGGTGGGCAACAGCAACAAGATTGCCCGGTTGAATGCGGACTACCTGGATGGGCTGGACAGCGCGTCCTTTGCCCCGGCGGTGCATGCGCACGGAGCGGGGGATATCACGAGCGGCTCGCTGGGGGATGGTCGTTTGTCGGCGAATGTGCCTTTGCTGGACAAGGGGCAGCGGTTCACGGGCTCGAACACGTTTGCTGGGTCGGTGGTGGCGACCAACAGCGGGAATCTCCTCGTGGGCAGCTTCTCCGGGAGTGGTGCGGGGCTCAGCAATCTGAATGCGGCCAGTCTGAGCGGTCTTCTGCCGGTGGGCAGCCTTCCCTCCTCGGCGGCCCAACTCGGGGCAAGCCAGACCTTCTCGGGGGCCGTCACCTTCGCACCCCCGGCGGGAGCCCCTTTCCGGGTGGGCTCAACGACCCTTGTGACGAACCTGAATGCCGATCTGCTGGATGGAGTGAATGCGTCATCCCTTTGGAACACCGGGGGGAATAGCAACACTGCCGGTGTCGGCTTTCTGGGGACGCTCGACAACTCCGCTTTTGAATTGAGGGTGAACAACCAGAGAGCCCTGCGACTGGTGCCCGGGGTGAATGGTGGCCCGATTCTGATTGCAAATCCCTCAATGAACACGGCTTCGGCAACCGCAGAGTATTCGACGATTGCGGGTGGCAGCGGCAACTCGGTCCAAGCCTCAGGATCATTCATCGGTGGGGGGTCTGACAACGTGGTTACGGGGGGCGGGTCTGTGATCATGGGAGGTTCCGGCAACCGGGCCACCAACAATTTCGCCGTGGTGCCCGGCGGCATTTTCAATCTGGCGGGTGGCCAGTTCAGCTTTGCGGCGGGGCGCGGGGCACGAGCGACGAACGATGGGACGTTTGTCTGGGGCGATTCCTCAACGGCGGCCTTCTTTGATTCCACGGCTCCGAACCAGTTCCTGATCCGGGCAACGGGCGGGGTGGGCATCGGGACGGCATCACCGGCAGCCCAGTTGCACGTGGCGGGGCGGATCCAGGCGGAGGATGTGAAGCTGACGACCGGTGCAGCGGCGGGTGCTGTGCTGACGTCTGATGCATCCGGCCTGGCCGGGTGGTCCCAACCGCCGGTGCGGGCCGTGACGAATGGGATCGGAGTGAACACCATTGCCGGGTTCGCAGCAAACGGGATGGCCGCCGGGGTGGTGGGCGGCACGATCGCAGGCGGCGGGAGCGCCACAGGGAGCAATTATATCTCGGCGGGAAATTTCGGGACCATTTCCGGGGGCATCTCCAACAGGGTGGGGGGTAGTTATGCCGTGGTTGGGGGAGGGGTGGGGAACAACGCCGTGGGCGAATCGTCGGGGATTGGAGGTGGGGTTTCCAATCAGGTCACCGCCCTGTCAGCCTATGTGGGAGGGGGCTTCTCGAATCGAGCGGCGGGGGTGATGTCGGTTGTTGCGGGTGGAGAGGGGAATCAGGCGACCGGTTCTCGGGCAGTGGTGGCAGGCGGATCAATGAATCTGGCCGATGGTCTTGTTGCGGGGATCGGCGGGGGCACCTTGAACCGTGCAGCCGCCTCCTACGCGGCCGTTGCCGGTGGGTTTGGAAACACAAACACGGGATATATGGCAAGCATTGGTGGAGGAATGCGCAATTTGGCAACGAATGATTTTGCGACGGTGCCTGGCGGTGCTTGGAATATTGCAGGAGGTTTCTACAGTTTTGCGGCCGGTACGACTGCGCAGGCTCTTCATCAGAGTACGTTTGTCTGGTCGGACAGCTCGGCCAAGACACCGTTCAGTTCGACCGCACCAAACCAGTTCCTGATCCGCGCTGCGGGTGGCGTCGGAATCGGCGGTGTGCCGCAGGATGCCATGCTGGATGTGGAGGGGACCGTGCGGATCAATGACTACGACCTATTCCTTCGCGGCAGCGCCGACCGGGGTACGGGTCTTGGGTATTACGGGCCCGGGGTGAAGTCTTTCGGTGGACTGATGCCGGATGGGCCGGTGGTCTATGGTGCAACGGGGGGCATCCTTGGCACCACCACAGGTGGCAACACCGCCTCCCTCTACTGGAACTCGCAGCAGGTCGGCATCGGGACAACGGCACCCCAGGAACGGTTGGGCGTGGCTGGTGGGGTGATCATTGATCAGACCGATCGCAATGACGGAACCATTGCAAACGGCCTGAGGTTTGGCAACTCCAGTGGGGAGGGGATCTCCTCGAAGCGCACCGCCACAGGCAATCAATGGGGGTTGGACCTTTACACAGGCTCCAGCGCCCGGATGAGCATCTCCTACAGCGGTCTGATCGGTATCGGCACCACCACCCCGACGGAGATTCTGGATGTCCAGGGGTGGGACCCCACCTTCAACCTCCACAACCATGGGGATGGTGATATCGGGGGCTTCATGCAGAACACGTATGGTTCCGTGCAGTTGGGAATGTTCAATTCCGGCGTCGGGGCGGCTGGCCAGCTTCCGGCGGGTGCGAAGCGGGCATTCTTCGGCATCGATTACTCCGGGAAGGTGGGATCCATGGTGAACACAACGATTGTCCCCATCTTTCGGAACTTGCTGGATGATGGCTCCGGAAACCTTTCAGTGTTGGGGGGTATCACTGCCGGGGGATCGGCGGTGATCCCGGGTGGGTTGCGGGTCAATTCCACTGATCTCTATTTGAGGGGTGGCGCCGATTTAAACCACGGACTGGGTTGGTATGGTCCCGGCAGACCGTTTGGAGCCTACTCACCGGATGGTCCGGTGGTGTATGGCTATGGCGGCGGGGCACTGGGAACAGTTGCGCCAGGGGCGAAGGGTCTGCTGATTAGAAACGTGGCCCTGACATGGGACAGCAGTCTGCGGGTGGGAATTGGGAGGTCCGCAACGGCAAACCGGTTGGAGGTGGAGGGTGAGGCCTCGAAGACGACCTCAGGGAGTTGGGCCGCCAATTCCGATGCCCGCATTAAGAGCGAGATCGCGGGCATCACCAATGCTCTGGACACGCTGGACCGGGTCCGGTTGGTGAGTTTCAACTACAGCGATGCCTACCGGGCGCAGCATCCCACGATTGAAAACCACCGCTACCTGAACGTCGTGGCCCAGGAGTTCCAGTTGATCTTCCCGGATTACGTGCGCGGCAGCGGGGAGAAACTGGCCAGTGGCGATGAAATCCTGCAGGTGGACACCTATCCCCTCACCATCTATTCGGCAGCGGCGATCCAGGAATTGCGCCGGGAAGTTGGCGCGAAAGAGGAGCGCATCCGTCTGCTCGAGCAGAAGAACAGCGCCCTCGAGGATCGACTGGCTGCACTGGAGCGAGTGGTTGGGGCGATTCAGGCCGGAGCGGGCAAATAGTCAGGGCGGGCGGCAGGTCGCTCCGAGCAAACACCCTAAGGCAGGGGGATCGGAGTCCACGCATCGGGTGGTTGACGGTTCTGACTTTTGATGGAGGATCAAATGGTCTACCCGTATCGACGGCGGGATACGGCCGCCAAGCTGCAGTTGAATGGAACCTCCGGCGGAGTGTGCACCCGGCAATGGCCGGTGCATGATGATGGCCGGTTGGTTGCGGATCTTGATGGGTCAGTTGGAACTAACCCGCTCGACGTCCTGTGCGGCGAATCAGGGATATTGCGTCTGCAAAATTGGAGGGCCCATCCATTCAATACGCGAGCGCCCGGTAATAGCGGGCTCCCTGTCGTGGGCCGAGGTCGAAGATTTTGAAGGGAAGTGTTGCAGGATTCGTGGTGCTGAGAGTCTCCCAATTCACAAGGTTCGTGGATGCCTCTATTCGATAGCCAAGGCCCGCCTCTCCAGAGACCTGAAACTCCCAGCCGCTGTGGATCCGTTGGAGTTGCGAAATTTTGGGTAGTTCAGGGGGGTGGACCGCGATCCAAAGGGTTTGGGTTGTAGCCAGCTCTGGAAGGATCCCGTCGGAGACCTTCAGCATCACGGCCACGTTGGAGATATTATTCTGGGCATATCCAACAGGCGGACGCCAACTGAAAGTTCCTGTTTTGGAGTCCATGACCGCCCCATCCGGTCCGCTTGCGATGGAAAAGATCGGAACGTCGGGTGGAGCGTAGGGATCGATGGCCTTCGCAGTGAGCGAAACTGGTTTTCCTGCAGTCACTGAGACACCCGCCAAGGGCAGTATCTGAGGATAGATGACACGTGGCTCCTCGTTCGTTGTGGCGAGGCCCCAACCCGCGATCGGGCTGTCGGCTATACCATCGTTCGTAAGCCGGAAAAAGGCTCTCGGCAACTGCACAAGCGACGCTGGTATAGGCACCCTGTAGACGTTATTGCTGGGCCAGGGTATCGACGCCTCCGCCCAGTTGGTGCGGTCTGCACTGAAGAAGAATTTGCCCTGGTAACCAAATGGTCCTCCGAACAGGAGGAAATGGGTCGCCTTGTTCAGATGATTTGAGAGGGGCAGGGCGATCTGAACATCCTTTGCGTAAATCAGCCAGTCCCAGGAGTCATAAGAATTCGTCCAGACCAGTTCAGGCAATAGGGAATGGCTTTTGAACCTCCGCCATAATGCCCCCTCGGTCGTTTGAAAGCCTGAGTAATATTCTTTGGGGTGATTCCACTCGGGTGACGGGTCAACTTGGTAGGTCTGGGTGTCATAGTGGTAGGAGATCCGCGCGACGATTCCATTGCTCATGCAAACCACTTGGAACCCGGTATCGTGCCAAAACCCGTTGAAGACGTTCGTGCACGCTGTGGCTATGGTTATCTGGCACAGGTTGCTGCGGCCTATTCCCCAAACACCAACATCTTGACAATGGACATGCCCGGAAAAGGTCCACCACCGGCATTCCCAGTCTTGAAAAGCCTCCCGTAACATCAACGCGTTACCGCGAAAAATAATGGATCCCGGGAAGGGGGGTTCGTGGATCATTACGGCCACCTCCTGCGTGCGGGAGGTTGATGCGACTTGGGCTTTCAGCCATTCCTGTTGCGGCAGACTTGGGCGCCCATAGTTGCCACCGTTCATCAGGAAAAAGCGGGTGCCACACAGATCGAAGGTCTGATAGGGTGGCATTTTCATAAAACTCTGCCAAAGCTCGGCATCGGTTTCGAAAGGCATTTGATCGTGATTGCCTGCAATCCAGAGAATGTCCTCTCTGGGGACGTTCGTGAGGGTGTTCAAGGCGGCGAGAAACAGCAAATACTCGTTTGTTCCATACGGCAGCCTCCACCCCATTTGTACAGGCATCCCGGGAATATCGGATATGGTGCTGGCGGCATCACCGAGAAATAACAATTTTGCCGGTCTGGGCACCATCGCATTCACCTCCCTGATCAGCGCGGCATGCAGGCTTGTAGTATGTGTGGACTTGTACAGCTCCATGTGAACGTCACTCGCCATCACGACAACCTTGTTGCTCGATGCGGTAGGATCGAAACCGATTGTGGTATAGGCGTCACTCAAATTGGTGAAACCGGGGAGGGCAGCAAGAGGGGAGCCGAATCCAATGAAGAAACAGAGAGCGACCAAACGAAAACATCCATCAAAGCGTTTACACATAATGCAATTTTGAGAATAAAATCTGTCAGATTGGATACATTTTCGCCATGAGAAAAATATCGGCATCAATTCCGTTTTCAGCTCTGGCTGCATTATCCTTGATAGCTCAGTTGCCTTCGGAACGGCGCATGAAGTATTTACTACTCACCCCATGGTTCGCAAGAGGAAATCAGGTTGACCGGTCTGGGCATTTGCACCAATTTTGCCCCGTGCGTTTTTCCATTGTCACCCCCAGTTTTCGCAGCGCCCAGTGGCTGCCATTGTGCATCGCCTCAGTGGCGGATCAGGAGGGCGTCGCGGTGGAGCATATTGTGCAGGACTCCTGCTCGGATGATGGAACACAGGAGATCCTGGCGCGGGAGCCTCGGGTGCGGGCCTTCATTGAAAAGGACAGGGGCATGTATGATGCCGTCAATCGTGGTCTCACCCGTGCCACCGGCGATGTGCTGGCCTACCTCAACTGCGACGAGCAATTCCTGCCTGGTGCCCTGAAGGCCGTTTCCGATCATTTCGAAGCCAATCCCCACCTGGATGCGATCGTCAGCGACACCATTGTGACAGATACCAGGGGGGATTACATCTGCCACCGGTGCGCCCTTGCACCCGGGCGGCACCAGATGTGGGTGAGGTTCCCGGTGTTGACCTGCGCCCTGTTCATCCGTTCCAAGGTGTTCCATGGGATGGGGATCCGCTGCGACACCGCCTGGAGGGCGCTAGGGGACTGGGTCTGGGTGATGGAGATGGTCCGGAGGGGGGTGAGGTTTGGTGTTCTGCCGGTCATGACATCCACCTTTGCGGACACGGGCGACAATCTCTGCCTGCATCCCGTGGCACTGGAGGAGAGGGCGCGAAAATGGGCCATGGCTCCGGCCTGGGTGCGCACGATGAAATACCCCTTCATCCTCAAATACCGGCTGGAACTTGCAGCCCGGGGGGCGATGAATTACAAGCCGTTCGACTATTCCCTCCACACCTTGGAATCCCCGGCACGCCGGGTCACCAAGCACGCCGCCAACCCTTCATCCTTCTGGAACCGCCGGCCGAGTGTGTAACCCCACAAGTTCAGCCAGTCAGCGTGTTGTTAAGATTGGTTGGGCGGTTTTTGGAGGGATGATCGGAGTTGGACGGTCCCGGCCCGGGAAACCGGAAATGAAACCGGGCTTTCAGCCCTCCATTCATGTCGATGCCCATTTCCTATGGCGGTGCCATAGGCTGGGTGCGTCTGGGAGCGCACTTGAACAGGAGGGTGGAAGTCCCTCTTTAGCGGTGCTTCCCGCTAATAACTGAAAGTAACTGCAGGTCAGTGATGGCTTGTGGAGAGCAACTGGAAGTGAACGGATAGTCC
>CAIWMU010000038.1 GCA_903913865.1 uncultured Verrucomicrobia subdivision 3 bacterium | reverse complement strand
GGCGAGGTGGCCGCAGGTTGTCGCCCACTTTGCATCAGACCAAGGCAACGGCCAGTGGAGCTTGTCGCGCAGCCGTTCCACCCTCTCCCAAGCCTCCGCCAAAATCAAGTGCGGCAAGGACGCCATCGCCGCTGCCGCCTCGCGGGCGGCGCTCGGGTCGGAACCGACCAGCACCAGATCATTGCCCGCTTCCAGCGCCAGTCGCGCCGCCGCTGCCACCCCGTATCGGCGGGTGATCGCCTGCGACTCCAGATCGTCGGGCACCACCAACCCGTGATCAAACCCGAGTTGGTTCCGCAGCAGCCCGCGGATCAGCCGCGGCGAGAGCGAGGCAGGCAACTCTGGGTCGAGGGCGGAAAACACCCCGTGCCCGACCAGAATCGCATCCAGTTCAGGCATCAGCGCGGTGTACGGAACCAGATCTCTGCGGGTCAGTTCCGCCAAGGTGGCCGCCACCTTTGGCAACTCGTGAGGCGCGTCGGCAGCGGCCCTTCCTCCGGCCGGGAAATGCTTCGCACAGGTGGCGATCCCGCGTTTCCGCAACCAGCGGTTCCACTGGCCCGCGTGATCGATCACCCGCTGTGGATCACACCCCCAACCGGGCCCCGGTCGACCACCTAACAATAATGACTGGGGGTCCAAATCCAAGCTCGGCGCAAAATCAAAGTTCACGCCCAACATGCGCAGCATTTCGCCCGTCAGCAGGCCGGCCGTCCCGGTCGCCTTGGCATCGGCGTGCGCCGCCAGCGCGAAGGCCGCCGGAACCACCGGCGCAATCCCGGCGGTGGGCGCGGCCCGACCTCCCTCTTGGGTGATCGCCACCAGCGGCTGGCGCTGGCTCAGCTCCCGCAAGGTATCCGTGAACCGGCGGGTTTGTTCCGGCGCAAGGAGGTTGCGGGATCCCAGAATAAAGCCGACGGGTTGGAGTTCCCTAATCAACGCCACCTCCACCGCCGTCAATTCCGGCCCGGCCAAGCCCAATATCAGCAGTGATCCATGCATCCTCATTTCTAACGCCGCTTCACGATCCAAATGAACCTCAACCTCCAAGGGTGGCTCAGGAGGTTTGAGATGGATTTCCTTCAGCTCGGGAAGGCCGCCCATCTCCTACCACTCAAAACACCAAAGGACCGCTCTTGAAGCAAGAGCGGCCCTTAGTGTGTATGAAAAAGCGCAAGTGCCTCAATTCCGGCGCCGGCGCAGGAAGGCGAACGATGCACCCAACAGCCCCAACAGGGCGGAAGAGGGCTCGGGAACCACGTTAATATTATCGAAGACCATGCTATTGGAACCTGGGTCGGAAAGGCTACTTGTGGGTTTCCAGAAAGCCCCAAATTCTTTGATCTCCTCATTCGCCAAACCCTCCAGTTCGCCCGCGAAGAAGTTCACCCCACTGATGTTGGCAGAAAACGCAACATTACCGGGAGTTAACGAGGGTGCGAACGTAACCCCGAAAGTGTAGGACTGACCTTCCTGGGTTGAATAACCACCAGCTACCAACTGCGGAATGCCGGTGCCAGTTGACCACGAGACCTGACTGTAAGCAAGGTCATCTTCAGGCAACAAGGGTGCAGCTTGCTTAAAGGGAGTGAGGACCAAGCTGAACAGATTGTAGCCGGCGGCATTCTGGAGCCGGAATCCGAAGTTGTCGCGCACTTCCGAGCCAGTCCCGTAGGTGCTATCGCTGTCATAAATCTGGAAAATCGCACTAAACGAAGTGGCTGGGGTCCCAACTGTGGATGACAACAGCGGGGTAGAGTCACTACCGCCGTATCGGTAACTGGCATAAACGTCAGTAGCTCCTGAATCAAGCACGAGATTAGCAGTGAACCCCAAAGAAGCCGTTCTGGTGCCAAATGGGGTGCCGGGGGTGACAACGGGCGCGACGACTCCGATTGAACCGTCCACTGATGTGGCGTTTACGGCCCAACCACTCTGGCCGTCGAGGTTACCGGGACTGAACGACGGCGGTTGGAAATTAGTGGAATAGAACGCGCCATGGGAGAGACTTGGAAACGAGCCTAGGACGAGAGCTACAAACAGTGCGTAACGATTTAGTTTCATGGGATATGGGATATGGGGTGAAATGCCGAAAGAAGTAACGTGTAACTATGATGCCGGCCTGTTTATTTCGGACTCACTAGCCCCGGCCCGGGTGGAACGACGATAATAATGGGAGGCCTGGGCCCGCGGGCCGCTTCCGAATGAACCGCGAACGCGCCAAGCGCCAAGACAGTGAGCAGGATTAGCTTTTTCATACGCACGGAGGCTAGCCGATTTGCCCCCACCCCGTCAAGCGATAATAATAAAAAAAAAAAAAAAAATCAAAACCGCCCGGAAGTAGGGGAACTGCGGGGGCGCCTAAAATTACGGAAACCTTAAATAAGATGCAAAACGCCCCCGCCAAACGGCCTGAATTCTTCCGCGGATGCCTCCGCTTTACGGCTTGCCAAGACCGAGTTCGGGGTGCGCTTTGGCGAAATCGTCGGCGGCTTGATTCTGGCCGGCTTTGTTCCATGCTTTAAACAGCGAACGGCGATCGGCCACCGCATCCAGCGTCGGGATCAGGTGGGGCATTTCCCGGTCAACCGGGCCTTGCGGGGCGAGGGCGGCCCAGAGCCCAAGCAGGGTAGGGTCCTTGCCCGCCAAGGTCAGGGTCCCGGC
>CAIWMU010000037.1 GCA_903913865.1 uncultured Verrucomicrobia subdivision 3 bacterium | reverse complement strand
GGCAGGCCTCCGCCAGCGTCCTGAGAAAGTCGTGCCGATCGACATCGTTTACGAAGATGGCTTCGCGCCGATCTCCCCGGCTGACCCCATGGTAAATCGCTCCAGGATATTGCACTCGCGGTTTGCGCGGCATGGTCCAAACCTGCCACCATTCCCAAGCTTGAGTCAACTATAAAATGCCAAATGCTATGGTTTGACCCTTTTACCAATTCATTAATCGGGTCCCGATTTAGCCACCTCTTTCTTGCATGCACCAGTGAAAATAACCGCCCCTCGGAAAACTACTTTGATGTTGTCATCATCGATCTTAAATGCCACAAGCCGATCATCGCCATTTGTGTAGTAATACTCATTTATTGGAACATAGGCCCTAAGCAACCACTCACCGGCTCTTTCTTGCTCATAACAGAGCAAGTTAAACATTGCTAGTCCTCTTGGAGCATTGGCCACCTGGACGAATAGCCAATGCGTTGGACCATTAGTTACGGGAAACATCGTGTAGCCATCCGCCATGTTTGTGGCCGAATATTGTCTCAGACAAACTCGTTCTGATGATTCGCTCAATCTCACCGGGCGAATCTACTGCTGTCAGTCTGACATCAAGCCGCGAACCATCGATTGCTCGGCGAGAATATCGACAGCAACCGGAGATGATTGCAACCATGACAACTAATGCAACGGCGAACCCTAAATTGATTATGGCTGGTCTGGAGCACATAAATTTCCACAATCTGTCCCGGAATCACCCCGTTTGCACTTCGCCGGGGCTCTGTCCGGGCTTAGGCTCATATCAGACCAGCCACCTTCTGAATCTTGCCGCTGCACATGGTAGCCAGGAGTGCCCTCATCGGAAAACACCGCGATCTTATGTGTGCCGGGTGGGCATTTGCCCTCCCCAAAGAAGCGCCCCCTCGGAACATCCGTCACCCCTGGGTAGTTCTTCTTAATCTGCTCCTTCGGGTCCTGGCAATTCGTGGCGTTCTTCCCTCCTTTCCCACCGTCCGGTTGTAGAGGTTTCCCAGGGCGGTCTAAAGCGTAGCAAAGACAATTATCTCTGCCCGTCACAAACGGTTTCTTACCAAATTGCGGAGGTACGGGGGGGTGGTCTTTCGGACCAATGTCTTCTCCAAACGGGTCATATTTGTCGAGCGGCTCATTGGCTACAAAACCATAAAGGTTCTTTCCACCCCTCTCCCCAATTGGATCCCTATTAAGCCACCTCTGCAAATTTGGTTCATAATACCTGTAAAGGTAGTAAACCAGACCAGACGGCTGATGAAACTCCTTGGTGGAGAAGCGATACAGGTTCGCGTCCGCGAGTGGGCCGGTCTGGCTGATGATGTTGCCGAACGATTCATACAGATACTTGGCTACGACGACCTGATTCGTATCGATCAGGCAGGTCACGTTGCCATTCCCATCGGCGTGGTAATAGGCATGGCTGGTTGAGGGTTGAAAGTTGAGGGTTGAGAGATCGGAGCGGGCCAATAGGCCACCGATGCCGCCCGCGCCCTCCAAACTGCCACTCAAATCTTTCCCCCGGGTGTAGCTGATCACCTGCTGCAAGATCTCACCCGCTGGTTGCCGGACGTAATGGCGCTCTTGGACGACCAGGTTGCCGTCATAAACGTAGCGCACGATCTCGTTGGTCACCCACGCCCCGCTCACCCAAGTGCATTCGACCCGCACTCGACGCCGCATCCTGCCGTCATACGCGAAATCACTCCGGGTCGAGTTCGTGATGGTAACCCGGATCAATTGGTTCTCATCATCGTAATCGAACCCGCGCCGAGCATCGCTCAACAGGTTCCCGTTGAGGTCATACCGATATGACACCGTCTGCGGCAGATAGACACTAACGGTGTTAGTGTCCGTTCGCCCATGAGTGCCCACCGCCACCGCCGGGTAGGTGTTCGTGCCCTCGGCCAGTGTGGCGCCGAAAAACGCCCAGGTGCCATCCGCGTACAATGCTGGCGTGCTCGGGGTCATGCCGGTGCCCGACATACTCACGTTGGTCGCTCCCCCGCTGGTGGTGCCTGACACCACGAGCGGATTGCCCTGACCGCCCGGGGGCCGGGTGACCGTGGTCACCTGATTCAGGCTATTGACGTTGAACGTCTGCTCGAGGCTGTAATTGGTCCGGCAATTCAGATTCCCGGCGGCATCGTACTTGTAACCAAACCGCTCGTTCAACTGGCTGGGGCTGCCCCCGGCCTCCCGGCCAATCACCCGCTGAAGTTGCCCGATCTGGTCGTAAATATAGGTCACATTATCCCCCAAGGTCCGGGTGACATTCGTGCGTTGTCCCGCGGGATTGTAAATGTAGCTTTGCACATCGATGGCAGTCCCCTGGCTATTGCGCAAAAACGTGCCGGCAAGGCGCGCCACGCTGTCAAAGGCATTGGTGATCTTCGCTCCGTTTTGAACTGCTAAAACCTGGACCAATGACTGGCGATTCGTGACATAAGCATACGAGAAGCCGCCCGCCGGAGAGGTGGTGCCCGTCGGGCGCTTGCCCGCGTCGTATGCGTAGGTCTGTTCCCAGGGTGAGGCATGGGGCAGCACCACCGTCAAACGGGCGCGCAACCGGTTTGTGTACGTGTAACTCACGGTATCTTTGGCTTGCGTTGTTTACACTTTAACCCCTTCCACGCTTCACGCAATCGTTATTTGAACAGGATTTGTTGTTTAACCCTTCAGCTCTTTTGCAATGTTCTATGTAATCTCTCCAAAATGCCATACCCGCAAGCACACGCAGTCCATGAGTTCCTTTATCGCCGTAAGTCCCGGTCGCGGTTGGCATCCCATGTGATTGATTTCATGTTGCGGACGGCTAGTGGGAATAATCCTGGTTTGCGCCGTGGGAATCCCTTTGTCGATGGGGTTGAGGCTGCGCAAATATGGGGGTCTATTTCCATTCCATGCCGTCCATGGAGGAACGTTGCCAGGAGAGAAAGACATAACAGCCCACCGGCATCCCCACCCTCAACCCTCACGCACGCGGGCTTCAGGGCCGACTGCCGGCTGCCAGGGGATCGACTCTCGAACCTGCCCCGCTGGATGTGGGGCCCCACAGGCCGCAGCCCGGCATCGACGCCGTCTTGATTTCAAGGCCGGAATCCGGTTTGCTGGGTTGGACAGTGAATTCTCAGTTGAGCAACCCAAAAATTGCGGTGGTTGGATGCGGTGCAGTGGGCAGCTATTATGGCGCCCGGCTGGCACGGTCCGGCCTGCCTGTTCATTTCCTGCTCAGGAGTGACTACGCGGCGGTGACGCGGCACGGCATCCAAATCCAAAGCCCGGGGGGCAACTTCACAATCCATCCCCCCTGCTCCACAAAACCGTGTGAGATCGGGATGGCTGACCTGGTCATTGTGGCCCTGAAAACCACTGCGAACGACCGGTTCGCGGAGTTGCTCACTCCCCTGGTTGGCCCCGGGACCACCATTCTCACCCTCCAAAACGGTTTGGGCAATGAGGAGCAGTTGGAGCGGCTTTTTTCATCCGACCAAATCCTTGGTGGACTCTGTTTTGTGTGCATCAACCGGATCGCACCCGGAGTTATCCGGCACATGGATCATGGGTTGGTGATGCTCGGGCAGCACAGGGCCCCGCCCGGAGACCGGGTTCGCCAGGTGGCCGATCTGTTCGCCAGGTCGGCAATTCCGTTCAGGATTTCCGGGGATCTTGCCCGGGCCCACTGGGAGAAACTGGTCTGGAATATTCCGTTTAACGGGCTGGGGGTGGCCAGTGCGGCAGGATACGAGGCGGTTAAATCAGGCCGGGTGCCGCATGGGCTGGAGCCCGGGCCCTGCCTCACCACGGATCGGTTGCTGGCGGAGGATCGTTGGGCCGTCCTGGTGCGGGATTTGATGTGCGAAGTGCTCTCTGCAGCGGCATCGCTGGGACATATTTTGGACAAGTCGGTGGTCGATGAGCAGATCCAGCGCACCCGGAGCATGGGACCGTATAAAGCATCGACGTTGCTGGATTTCGAATTGGGTCGCCCGCTGGAGTTGGATAGCCTCTTTAACGAGCCCCTCCGGCAGGCCCGTGCTGCCGGGTCCACCCTGCCCCTGCTTGAAAATCTCTGCTCGGTTCTGAACAAGCTGGATTGCCGTGCCAGAATTTAGGAGTATGCTTGTTCAGTGCCAGTGTTAAAACTGTCCCTAATATTATGAAACCACGCGTTCGTTTCGCTCCCAGCCCGACCGGCTTCCTTCACATCGGAGGGGCCCGCACCGCCCTCTTCAACTGGCTTTATGCCCGGCACACCGGTGGCACCTTTATTCTCCGAATCGAGGATACCGATGCGGCCCGCAACACTCAGGAGGCGGTAAACGTGATCCTCAACGGTCTGCGGTGGCTGGGCTTGGATTGGGACGAAGGCCCGATCACCGCCGATGCCACCGGCCCGAGCAAGGGGGACTACGGCCCCTACTTCCAGAGCCAACGCAAGGAGAACTACCAGCGCAGGGTTGAGGCTCTGCTCTCCCGTGGCCTCGCCTATGAGGACAAGGGAGCCATCCGGTTCAGAATGACCCGTGAGCCCATCCTGATTCCGGATCTCGTGGTGGGGGATGTCCGGCGCGAACTGACAGACCGGGAGGAGGTGGAGCCGGACTTCGTGATCGTCCGCTCGGATGGTGAGCCTGTTTTCCATCTGGTGAACGTCATCGATGACCTTGAAATGAACATCACCCACGTCATTCGCGGGGAGGATCATCTGTCCAACACCGCAAAGCACATAGCCCTCTTTCGTGCGTTCGGAGTGGAACCGCCGAAATATGCCCATATCCCCCTCATTTTGAACCTAGATGGCACCAAAATGAGCAAGCGGGACAAGGGAGCCTCGCTCACATCCTACGCCGAGGAAGGTTACTCACCTGAGGCGGTCGTCAATTATCTGTCCCTTCTGGGATGGTCACCCAAGGGTAACAGGGAGAAGATCCCTGTTCAGGATGTGATCGACCTTTTTGATCTCCCGCAAATCCTGCGCCACAACGCCCGGTTTGACCTCACGAAGCTGAGTTGGCTGAACGGGGAATACATCCGGGACATGGCCGATGACCGGTTCCACGAGCTTTGCATTCATGCCCTGGCCGCTGCAGGGCTCGATACGGGCGTTTACCCTCTGGATTACGTCAAAGCCGCTCTGGATACCTGCAAAGGGAAATTCAAACTCTTCGGCGAGCTCGCAGGCTATGCGGGGTTCTATTTCAAGGAAAACGTTGAAATCGATCCCCAGCTTGCAAAAGAGGTGTTCATTCCGGAAAACAAGCCCCGCTTGGAGCGTCTCAAGGCCGAGCTTTCAAAGCTCGAACCCTTCACCCATGAACAGGTGGGTGCCACGTTCGGTGCCGTTGCAAAGGAACTAGGCATTAAAACCGGCATTCTCGTCCACCCGGCCAGGCTGGCCTGCTGCGGGAAACCAGCGGGGCCGAGCCTTTACCATCTCATGGCGATTCTGGGCAAGGACAGGTGTCTTGACTGCATCGACAAGGCGCTGGATCAGATGTAGTCGGAGAGGATCTTCCCGTTGGGAATGGGGTCCTTTTTCAGGCATCGACAAATCCAGTGCGTTGTTGCAGGATGTGGTCGGCTCAAAAGCTGGCAGCTCTGACAATAGCGTGCTAGGTTGGGCGGCCCAGCGGAGTTGGGAACCTTGAAAGCTTCAATGGATAAGAAGTTTGACTTGGCTTGTTGGCAATCTTAAAGTTTTTCAAAATGTTTGCGGCTGATTCTAAAGCAGTGTCCGAGACAGACCGACCGGTTCATTCCTGGAAACAGATCATAGAACCGGTCGAGCCGTTTTTGGACGCGGTTAGTCACCGACTGTCGAGGGAGGTGGAATCTTTCGATGCAGAGTTGATCCCCTACGCGGAATATGCGCTGACCGGTCAGGGTAAGCATCTGCGTCCAGCCCTCGTCGCCCTCACCGCCGAAGCTCTGGGAAAGCCTTCAGAGGACCATGTCACCGCCGCGGTCATCATTGAGATGATCCATCTCGCCACCCTCGTTCATGATGATGTCATGGATGAAGCCGAGATCCGGCGCGGTCGCCTGACGCTCGCTGCGAATTGGGGCACCGAGGTGGCTGTGCTGTTCGGGGATTGTCTTTTTGCCCAAGCCCTGAAGCTGGCATCAGGCTTTCCCACCACCGATGTTTGCCGGGCCGTCTCTGCCGCAACCAACACGGTTTGCTCCGGCGAGATCATCCAGACCCGCCACCGCCGCGATTTCCAGTTCACCCGGGACCGGTATTTTCGGGTTCTCGAGATGAAGACAGCGGAACTGTTCGCCGTCTCCTGCGAACTGAGCGCATTCCTCTCGGATGTCTCCCCTGACCAGATCCAATCCCTCCGCCGCTTCGGTCTGGCCTTCGGCACTGCCTACCAGATCTACGACGATTGCGTGGACCTGTTCGGATCCGAGGCCGTGGCCAAGAAATCACTCGGAACGGACCTTGAGAAGGGGAAATTGACCCTGCCTGTCCTCGTGATCCACGAAAAAGGAACTCCGGCAGACCGGACTCTCCTGGAGGAACTCGTTAGAAATTGGCGGCCTGAGAACATGCGCGCCCTTTCAGAGCTTCTCGTGCGCTATGATTCCCTCGGCGAGTCCAAACGGGTCATGCGCCACTTTCTGGACAAATCCCGCAAGGAACTGAGTCCCCTTCCCCCATCCGAAGGGGTTCACGGGTTGGCTGGATTGACGGAATATCTTGCACGGCAAACGGATTTGTTGGGCTACGCCGCTGATACCGGGGTCTGACAGGTATGACCGAGACATCACGTCGAAAGGTCAGTCCCGCAGATCAGGAGGAGCCGGCTTCCCAACCTGCCCCCCCCAACAATGAGCTTGAGCTGGTGGAAAGGACCCGTCAGGGTGACCTTTCCGCCTATGATGAACTGGTCAGGCGCTATCAGGAGCGCATTTACGGGACCGTTTATCACATGACCTCCAACCATGAGGATGCAAACGACATCACCCAGGATGCATTCATCAAGGCGTTTCAAGTGATCGGATCGTTCAAGGGAGGTTCAAGCTTCTACACCTGGGTCTATCGGATCGCTGTCAACAAGGCCATCAACTTCCTCAAACAGCGGAAGAACAGGTCCCACATGAGCCTGAACGATATGGACTTCAACGCCGAGCACGACCCGGACCTTGTGGCTCTGGTTTCTGACAAAACCCCACGACGGGAAGCCGGGCTGGCTGAGTTGCAGGAAAAATTGAACGAGGCGATGCAAAATTTGTCAGAAGTACATCGACTCGTTGTGACGTTGCATGATGTTCAGGGGCTGTCCCATGAAGAGGTCGCCCAGATCATGGATTGCAATGTGGGGACTGTTCGTTCCCGGTTGTTTTACGCCCGACAACAGTTGCAAGGTTACCTGTCAGATTATTTGAAATAGCAGTTTTATGAAGCCCGAGCAGGATGATTTTCAGGAGTTGCGACGATTGCTGGCACTCAAGCGAAATGAGGTGCCACCGCCGGGCTATTTTGAAGGCCTCTCCGGGCAGGTCATGGCCCGCATTCGTGCCGGGGAAACCGTGGATGCCCCCTCCACCTTCTCCCTAAAAAACTGGGTGGAGCGGATCTGGGATATTCTGGAGGCTAAACCGGTGTTCGCAGGTGCTTCGGCAGTAGGGCTTTGCGCACTGCTCGTTGCCGGCTTCATCGTCTCCGAGGAAAACTCTCCAACAACCGAATCCTCCATGCTGGTGGTGGAAACCGCCCCCACAGCGTTCCTGAACCGGGTCTCAGACCGTCAACCGGCGGTTCTGCCTGGTGGCCCGTTTGATGGAAGTATTGGTTTGGTTGCACCGGAACAGAGAACATCGCTTTTCGATCAGGTCAGGCCTCCACAGGTTCTGCCCGTGAACTTCATACCATCCGACTCGCGCTGATTCTGATGCAGTTCCTTCGGACCCTTTAAGGACAAAGGAGATGTTTGGCTAACAACCTTGCCCGTCCGTTATGACAGACTGGGCTCTCCACTGCTTGGAACTTCCTGCTTCTTACCGGTTTTAATCCTCATGCACGAACACCAAGGTCATCCCCTCGGAATTCATGCTAAGACGGCCCCCTTCGAGTGACGCCACCAGATCGGTTGCGGCGAAGGAGAAAAGGTATTTGCCACCCGTTTCATCCCATTTCCCTTGAAGGTTCTGGGGCGCGGCCGGGGGTTGTGCATTCGGAGTCGGGATTTTCAGGCTGGGAAGGCTCTTGATGTAGGCCAGCTTTTCGGTGGTGGCGATGAGCACCGTCTTGTCGAACACACCTGTCATCCACCGCTTGATGCGTTGCATCTCGTTGCCGGAAACCGCAGGCCTTGCACGGCGCAGCGCGGAGAAGGCGGAATTCACATCGAATCTCCAACGTCCCAGAATCTTTTCGGACTCGTATTTCGGGGAACGCCCGGTATCCAGAAATGTGCGGATGTCGGTCAGGTTCGTCACAACGGTATCCTGAACAAGGTGGGCCAGTTCCGGATTGTTGATGATGGCCTGCACCCGGAGGTTCCCCATTACATTCTGGAAGGGCTCCTTTTGAACGCGCATGTTCGTGAACTCCCCGTCATTTCCAAGCTCCTGAAACTCCTGACGTTCAGCCAGGCCCAGAAAAGCGGGATAACGGCTCAGACGGGCTTCCAAAAGCGGATTGTTGAAAAGCAGCCCTGCCAGATCGGCCACGTCATAAAAATTCGGGGAAAGGGAATCAACGCTCCGGGCAACCTTGGAAAAGCCGGTTTTCTGGAGGTCTGTCCCCGCCCGATTCAACATCCGAACCACAAACGGTTCGTTTTCGTTCGTTCCCAGTTGCACCGTCCAATAGCTGAAGGGAAAAATCAGGAATGCGATGAGGATGAGGTAGGCGATACCATTCAACAGACCGAGACACCCCCCGATCCGGTGATTCAACCGTTCCCACAAGGCCAGACGCAGATCCCCTGCCCTGTATTTGTAAAACACCTCGACCTTTTGATGTGCCACAGCGGCAGCCACCTTGAAGAGAATCGAGACGATAATGAATGCAATCAGGGGTGGGACCACCCAAAGCAGGATGGGGCTCTTGACCCCAAACAGGCCCAGCAGCGGCTTGATGGCTCTTCCCAGAGGAACGGCGACCATGGCCCCCAGCAGGATTCCGACAAAGGAGAAGGCGACACGGATCGCCCCCTGCCGGTAACCCAACGCAGCCACCGACGCCAATAACACTACCATCAGCAACCAGATAATCATGACCCGAAAAGTAGATCATTTGCGGGCACGAAAGCACGCATAAATTTTGACTCCTTTGAAAGTGACCATCCCCTCTCCCTGGGAAAGCCTTCGCAGCACACCAGCGATTGGACCTGCCTCTAATGGCTCAGTCGGGAAGACCGCGCAGTTGCCATCTCGCGACCAGCGGGTCGATGCGCACCAGTAGAAAATAGGCCCAGCGCTGCTTCAGCCTTCCCCACAGACTCCACGATCGCTTCCAATGTTCCCGTGTGATTTCGTGGCACTGCTTGCGCCGTTCCTCAAAGATCTGGCGGGCTCTGGCCGCCTCCACAGGGTCTTGAAGTCGCACGAGCAACTCATAATTAATGTTGAGACTCCTCTGGTCCAAATTTGCGGAACCAACATAGATGATGCCATCAATGATGATCAGCTTGGCGTGCAGAACCTGGGGCTGATATTCAAGAACCCGGAGGCCTGTGCTGAGCATCCGGCGATAAAGACTTTGCGCCGCAAGCCTGGAAAGAGGCACATCCGACTTCCCACCCAGCATCACCTCAACCGTGCCTCCGCGATGCACCACCTTCGCCAGATCCCCCCGAAGCCGGCGCGAGGGCAGAAAGTAGGCCGCCATGATTTGCACGTTCACCGCATGGGCCAGATCCTCCCGCAACGCACGCTTGATCGGGTTCATGACCCGACCGGGACCACTCAAGAGCAATTGGGATCCATCGCCGAGCACCATTTTACGCGCCCCGAAGTTCCGCAGGGGGAGGATTCTCCTGTGCAGGAATTCGGCCCGGGAAAACATTTCTTCGAATGAACGGGCCAATGCGGGCACCAGATCCCCCGCCACCCGAAGCCCAAGATCGCACCACCCGGAACTTACCCCATCCCCCTCATATTCAGGGGCGATATTGAACCCGCCAAGAAAGGCGGTGTTCCCGTCGCAGACGAGCAACTTCCTGTGGTTGCGAATGCCAAACCGGCGGAGTGCAAGTGGATTGAACTGGCGAACCTCCCCACCCGCAGCAACCAATGGATGCCAGTAATCGCCCGGCAGGTCTGCGGAACCGAGGGCATCCACGAGAACCCTGACCCGCACCCCGCGTTGCACAGCCTTTGTGAGGGCTGCAACGAATCTCAGCCCCAGAGGCCCGGGGGCAAAGATGTAGGTCTCCAGATCGACACTCTTCCCGGCTGCACCAATCGCCCCCAACATCGCAGGAAACATGTCATTCCCGGCAGAAAACCACTCGCAACCTTTCGCCTTTGCAACCTCGCTGGACATCAAATTGATTGTCGTCGAGCCCGCGCAGGAATGCAACGGAACAAAAAGCTCCCCTGCTCCGTCATCCATCCAGTGGACTTCGCTCAAGTTGGAGTATCGGAAATTCAATCCTCGAGCCACCCTCATTTTTCGGATTACATGCCAGCTGCCCCTCCCAGAGGGTGATCAAAGCCAGAACCCGGTGGAGATCAAGGCCTTCATGCAGTGCCGGGTAGCGGGACAGGTTCCTGCAGGCAAGGCGAAGCAGGGCGATTGCAGGGCCCGGACGCTGCTTCTGGACATGGACAAACGCCCCCGCAAGCTGAATGAGGCCCTTGTAATAGTCGCCCCCGGGCTGCCGCCGGATCGGAAGCCACAATTCTTCGAGAATCTCATGCGCCTCAAAGAACAACCGGCTGTTGAAGGCATCAAAAAAGCCGGTGTAACGGGAATCAAAAACGGTGGCGGGGCGGGCAGGCATGGGGGTGTCAGTCGGTTGAGGCGTTCTCACGAGGAAAGATATGCCCAAAGCCCGCAAATGCAATTGGAGACAAAATTGACATCCATATCAGTCTTCTGTCACTCTGAAGCCATGGCAAAGCCAGCATTGGGCCGCGGGCTGGGGGCATTGCTGGGTGGAAACCCGGCAGCCAGGACCCCCACGGCGGCCCCAGTTACCAACCCGGAACCGTCTTCGAGCACGGCTGCGGAATCGCAGCAACGTGTCATCCTTGCGAGCCTGGACCGGGTGGTTCCCTGCCCGTTTCAACCACGCAAGTACTTTGCACCGGAGGCTCTGGAGGAGCTGGCAGACTCGATCCGTGAGCAGGGCATCGTGCAACCCCTCATCGTGCGGGAACGGGATGGGAAGTTTGAAATCATAGCCGGGGAACGGCGTTGGCGAGCTGCTCAATCCATAGGTCTAAAGGAGGTCCCGGTGATCCTCCGCGAGGCGGATGACCGCGCGGTTCTGGAACTGGCCCTCATCGAAAACCTCCAACGGGAGAATCTGAACCCGCTTGAGGAGGCCCAGGGATATCAGCAACTTTCCGATCAGTTCCAGCTCACCCAGGAGTTGATCGCCGTCAAAGTCGGTAAAAGCCGGGCACTTGTGGCGAACTCACTCCGGCTGCTCAAGCTCCCGCTGGTGGTCCAGAACCAGTTGCGCGAGGCGAAGCTCAGCGTGGGCCATGCCAAGGTCCTCCTCGGGCTATCCGGGGCGGCCCTTCAGTCCACGGCGGCCGACCGCATCGTGAAGGATGCCCTCTCCGTCCGTCAGGCCGAGGTTCTCGTTGCCCGACTGCAAAGCAGTGCCTCGCATCCGGCAGATGCCTCACCTGTTGTCCGGGATCTCCATCTCCTCGATCTTGAAAACCGGCTTCGTGAAAAGTTGGGCACGCGAATTTCCCTGCGCTATCGGGATGGCAAAGGCTCCCTCGAAATCAAATTCTTCAGCGACGACGAGCTGGACAGGCTTCTGGGCCTGCTTGGCATCGATCCCGAGTGACACCTTGAACCGACGAACAATAATACACCCCACATATTAAAATGAATACTCAAGAACTGCGCGAGCAAACCGCCGCAAAACTCGACTCAGCCTCGGCTGGAATCCCCTCCATCTCCGCCTTCATCGGTCTGGACGGGTTCGTGGATGAAATCCTGCACGTCGTTGACAAGCGGGAGAACGCTGAGAAATACACCCGCCTCCCGACCATCTCCGGCTACGCCGAACGCATGGCCGGTGCCGCGGGACGGAGCACGAATGTGGAACTGGTCAGCCAGTTGACAAAGCTCGGCGGCAACGGTCCGATCATGGCCAATGCCCTCGCGAGCCTCGGCCTCCAGGTGACCTATGTGGGCAATCTGGGCTATCCCAACCTCCATCCCGTTTTCGCAGATTTCGCTAAGCGCGCTGAGGTTCACACGATCGCTGAACCGGGCTACACGGATGCCCTGGAATTCGAGGATGGCAAAATCATGCTCGGGAAGCACCAATCCCTGAAGCAGGTGAATTGGGGCAACATCAAGGAACGGTTCGGCGCTGAGAAGTTCACCGCGAAGGTGAACGGTGCCAGCCTCGTTGGGTTTGTGAACTGGACCATGCTCACCTACATGAGCGACATCTGGGCCTGTATTCTGAAGGAAGTTTGCCCCACTCTGGGCGGTCCCCGGCGGAAGCTGTTCATTGATCTGGCCGATCCTGAAAAGCGCACGAAGGAGGACATCTCGCTCGCACTTGGCCTCATTAACGACTTCCAGAAGTATTTCGATGTCATTCTCGGGCTGAACGAGAAGGAGGGTTATGAGATCGGTGCGGTTCTTGGACTGTCAACCAGCGACACCACCCCGGAAGGCTTGAAGACCCTCTGCGCGCAAATCCATAAGAAGCTGCAGATCGACACCGTGGTGATTCATCCCACCGCGTTTGCCCTCGCTTCAGGCCCCGATGGGACAGCCCTGGTGCAGGGGCCTTTCACCCCGAAACCGAAAATCACCACAGGCGCGGGCGATCATTTCAATTCCGGCTTCTGCCTCGGAAAGCTCCTCGGATTCAGCACAGAGCAAAGCCTGCTAACCGGTGTCGCCACCAGCGGCTTCTACGTGCGCACTGCCCAGAGCCCCTCTGCCGCTGATCTGGCTGGTCTGATGCGGAACTGGCCGGCTTGATTGATATTCATGCCCGGGTGGGGCACCCTGCAGCGGTTCCGGTCTGCACCGGATCGTTTCGGGCGTAGCCCTGCCCGGGAAACCAATAACACAACCCACTAGCTGTCCCATGGTTCTGGAAGTTGTCAAATACGGCACGCCCGTGCTCCGAAAAAAGGGTTTGCGGGTCGATTCAATCACCCCTGAGATCAAGCAACTCGTCGCCGACATGTTCGAAACGATGTACGAGTCCCATGGGATCGGACTGGCCGCGCAGCAGGTCGGGGTTGCCATGCAACTCACTGTGCTGGATGTGCGAGGTATGAAGGACCGCCCATCCACTCTGGAGATCAACGGGAAGGAGACCGACCCTGATACCTTCATGCCGTTGGTGCTCATCAACCCTGAGATTTTCCAGGTTGGAGCCCCGGTTGCGGGTCCCGAAGGTTGCCTGAGTTTTCCGGAGATCTACGCCGATATCATCAGACCTGAGTCCATCGACGTGAAGGCGACGGATCTGGAGGGTAAACCTATCAAATTCCGCTGCGGCGGATTGCTCGCCCGTGCCGTCCAGCACGAAACCGACCACCTCAACGGAATTCTGTTCATCGACCGGATGGACAAGAAGGACAAGGATGAACTCCGTTTTGAGTTGGAGGACCTTCAAGCCGCGACCAAGAAGCAGAAGAAGAAGTGATCCTCGCTTCGGGTCCGGTCTTGTGGCAACACAAGTCTGCCGAACGACCCGTCGAGCCTTCTGTTACTTCGCCTGCTCCGGGCCAGGTGCCGAAGTGAACAGGGCGCGATGAATTGGCGTCGGGTAAGGGACCCCGGGCCCCTTTGCCGCAGCCCAGAGAATCCGGTTCAGCGCATCCTCGGGAGCAAGATCATAGGCCCGGAAGTTCATCCGAGCAGATTCTTTTGCACCGGGGGATTTCTCCGTGTTTTTTGCCGCCAGATCCACTTTTGGCGTCAAGGTCGTGTACGGTGTGATCTCCGCAGTCTTGCTGAAGCAGTTGAACATGGGAGTTGCTGCGGCATCGTATTGGGTCAGGGGGGGCAGCCCCAGAATGAGTTCGATCGTGCGAATCATGCTGGCGGTGGTGTAGAGGGTGCCATCCACCACTCCACGCTTGCAAAAGGGACTGATCACCAATCCCATGGTGCGATGGGCATCGACGTGGTCCGGCCCATTTTGAGCATCATCCTCAATGACAAAAATGGCCATCTCCTTCCAGAAGGGACTGTGGGTTGCCGCCTCAACGATTCTGCCGAGACCAATGTCGTTGCTGGCAACGCAGGCATCAGGGGTTGGGGCGCCAACCGTGGTTCCCTGGGTATGATCCTCCCCCAGCGACATGATCGTGAACCGGGGCGGAGTGGAACCTTTGCGGGCGGCTGTCTCCAGATCATCGATCCAGAACTTCACCCGATCCATGTCCCGCCCCTTTCCCCAGCGCCCCCGCGAGGCGGAGGGCACCCGCATGGCACCCTCGCCATAGTTCTTAAAACTCACACCATGACGCCTGCAGAGGTCCCAAAGGTAACCCGCCGCAGGAGTTTCCATTTCGTGGTTGCCGGGAATCTTCCCATGGCCCGAATAGGAAAGGATCCAGGAGCGCTGGTTGAAATCAGTCGCCATCGCCGCGTCGCACCAGCTGTGGCCATCAACGCTGACCTCGCCATTGCAATAGAGGTTGTCCAGAAGCACGTAATCCCGGGCGATCTGGTGATGGTTCGGGCTCACATTCTCACCATACATGGTCAGGCTGGGATCGCCGTTTCCAGCAGGACGCCCCTTCGCATCGCGGAAGGCTCCAAAAATCTGATCATATGTCCGGTTCTCCTTGATGATATAAAGGACGTATTTAATCGGACATGGATCGCCGACCTTGTCGGGGATGACGGAATCGCTTTTGATCGGCGCTCGTTGGAACTGTTCCGGAGTGTAGGGCGAGTTGCGTCTCACCTGCTCAGTGTAGGTCGCCATTTCCGGGGCACTCGGGCGGTTGATGAAGGAGATCGATCCAGCGAGAGTGCGACCGATGTAATCGAAGGGTGGCGGCTTGTGGAGCTTCCTTGGTGAAGCACCCTGCACGGGCACATTTGCGCGGGATGACAGCCCCTTGCCGTTGGCAACAAACAGGGTCTGATTGTCCGGACTGACGGCAACGGCCGTCGGATACCATCCCACGGGGATGAAGCCTTCCACCACTGAGACCGATTCACGGTTGGCTGCGGCCTGCTCCGAGGAGGAATTGGATATGTCCACCACCATCACGCAGTTGTTGTCGGCATTCGCCACAAAAAGCGTCTTCCCGTCGGGCGAGATCGCCAAAGAGTCAGGAGTGCTGCCCTCCGGCGATTCGGGATATAGCGATGCGGAGATGATCTCCCGAGTGCCCTCTGGCGGGCGACGGCTGGGACTTGCCCCCTCCTCCACGGTTTCCAGACTTCGTGTCTGGATGACATGCACTGTGTTATCCCCCGCGCAGGCCACAAAGAGGCGGCCATCGGGTGCGAGAGCCATGTCCGTGGGCCTAATTCCGACATCAATCTCCCGGACGCGCCTCGCTGCCACAGAATCCACGACACTCACCGTCCTGCTGCCCCAGTCACTAACGTAAAGATGGCGCCGATCACTTCCAAAAACACATGAATGCGGGTGCAATCCAACCGGAATCGACGCCTGAAACTCCAACGTCGTGGGATCAACCACCCAGACTTCATGGGCCCCCTCGTTGCAGACATAGAGCTTGCCGGTTGTGGGATGCACTGCCAACCCTGCCAGGAAGACCTGCTGACCGGACTTGGCAGAAAGCACCTTGGACTCCTCCTTGCCCACGCCATCCTTCCCAAAGCCGAAGGCATGAATGCTGCCCGATCCGCCTCCGGAGACAAACAGTTGACTGCCATCACGGCTGAACGCCAGCCCGTTCCAAGCCTTTGCCAGAGGAAGAAACTGAAGTTGCTTGCGAGTCGCAATATCGATGACCGTCACACCGTGTCGGCCAAAGCCCCCGTGAACCCCTACAAGCTTCTTCTTGTCCGGAGAAACCACAAGCTTGAGGGCCATGTCGCTTACCGGTAACTGTTCCCCCGCCGGGGACACACCCCAGCCATTAAAAAGGAGGTTTTGATTCGGCTTCAATCCTGCCGTTTGGCGGAGTTCTGAATCGTTTACGGATTGATCAGCCTGACGAACGGGATGCACCTCGCCAGAGCCCGTCTGGGCCGATGAGAAATTGGAAGTCAACCATGCCGCAACAACCAGCAGGAACCACTTAAATCGATTCATGCACGAAGCTTTTACGAGTTTGGCTCCCGGATAAAGCAAAATGAAGTTACAATCTTGTGTCAGGTCAACGACATCAACAGAAGAAAAGCATCTGGAGAAGGAGGTCCAAAGCAAGGACCCTGCAATAGCTTGAAAGGGAGAACTATTCAGGCTGGCCAGACACCAACCACAACAAGCACTCGACGAACTTCAGGGGTCAGATCCCTGTCAATGGCCCGTCGCCCAATTGCAGCTTGCGTATTTTGGCCTTGATGCCGACGTAGAGGGGGTGCTTGCGAACTGGCGTCAGGTCGGGATCCTTGGACATCCACTTGAAATCCTGATATCCGAGGGAAATGGCCTTATCCAGAGATGAGAGGGCCAGGATCAGGTCGCCGTTCAGGGCGTAGCTGCAGGCAAGATTGTAGAAAACCAAGGGATTGGCGGGCTCAAGGGTCGAGAGTTGCTGGTCAACTTTCAGGCTCCCCTCAGTGCGCCCCCGCTGGCTGTAGTGATCGCCCAGAACCTTCAGGGCATCCACAAACTGTGGGTCGCGCCGCACTATCCCCTCAAGGAACGTAATTTTCACGTCCAAGTCGCGAAGATCTTTGCGCTTTAGCTTTTTGTTCTTCGTATTTCTTTTTTGCGGCATACGACAACTCGAATTGTCGGCCAGTAGACCAACCAAGTCAAGCATGGCGCGAATGACGTGCGTTGACGAAAACCCCTCCGGGTTCTAATGTCTCCTTCGAAAGCTATGAACTTTGGACCAAAAACACTGCTTCGAACCCTGACCACCGCAGCTGTGGTGGCCATGACATCCATCCCATGCTCTGCTGATATTGTGGACCAAAAAGCCAGAACCGCCCCCGATTGGTTGCGCGAGGGAGTCGTTTACGAAGTTTTTCCACGCGCATTCTCCGCCAAGGGGGATTTTAACGGCATCACAGCCAAACTGGACGAGCTCAAGGACATCGGCGTGACGATCCTTTGGATCATGCCGATTCAGCCCATCGGAGAGAAACTCCGCAAAGGCACGCTGGGGAGCCCCTATGCCATTCGCGATTACTACGGCATCAACCCGGAATTCGGAACGGCAGACGATCTGAAGCGGTTGGTGTCTGAAGCGCACAAGCGGCAGATAAAGGTCATTCTGGACATCGTGGCCAATCATACGGCGTGGGACAGCGTAATGATTCAAACCCCCGAGTTCTACAAGCAGAAGGATGGGAAGATCATCCCCCCTGTGCCGGAATGGACGGACGTGGCCGGGCTCAACTACGAGAACCCCGGATTGCGCAAATACATGATCGAGATGCTGAAGAGCTGGGTCAACCCGGCAGGCTTCAATCTGGATGGGTTCCGGTGCGACGTGGCCCACATGGTTCCGGTCGATTTCTGGGAACAGGCCAGGGTGGAGCTTGATAAAGTGAAGCCGGATATCATGATGCTGGCCGAGGCCAGCAAGCCGGAGTTGCTCCTCAAGGCGTTCGACATCGACTATTCCTGGCCTTTCCATGGCACTCTGAACAACGTTTTGCTGAATGGGGCCCCGGCCACGGAACTAAGGCGTTCCTGGGAAGAATCCCGCAGGCAGTTCCCCCAGGGTTCCCTGCACCTCCGGATTTCAGACAACCACGACGAGGCCCGCGCCGTAGCCCGGTTTGGTATCAAGGGCGCCCTGGCTGCATCAGCCATGATGTTCTGCCTGGACGGAGTGCCCCTGCTCTACAACGGCATGGAGGCGGGAGATGCCACAGAGTCGGGCGACCCGGCGTTGTTCGAGAAAATGCCCGTTTTCTGGCATTCCAAGGAGCGCCCTCCCCTGCGGGAAATATATCGGAATCTCAGCGCCATGCGGCGTGATCATCCGGCATTCCGGAACGACCGGGTGATCTGGTTGAAAAACTCTGACGAGGCGAATCTCGTCACGTTCATGCGGCTGGATGACAAGGAGGAATTTGTGGTGGCCGTGAACCTCTCAAACCGGCCGATTGTCGGCTGGGTGGAGGTGATGCACGATCAGGAATTCAAACATCTCAAGATATCCGGAATGCCAGACTCCGTGCCGGGAGCATTCCCACTCTTCCGGCTAAACGGCTTTGAGTGGCGGATTTACCACCGCACGGTGGGCAAATAGACAGCTATTCCACCTCTTTTGAAACCGCGCTGACGCACAGCGCGGCAACAATCATTGAGGCACCGCCGAGCAGGACGGCATTCATGGGGTTGTCTCCCAGAACTTTCTTCATCAGCAACCCCAACCCAAGGGATGCCAGAATCTGTGGAATGACGATGAAGAAGTTGAACACCCCCATGTAGAAACCCATCTTTTCGGCAGGGATCGCATTCGCAAGCATCGCGTAAGGCATCGAGAGAATGCTCGCCCAGGCGATCCCCACCAGAACCATCGAACCGAGAAGAACATGCTTCTCAGGGAATAGGAAGGCGAGCACCAACCCGGCACCACCGCAAAGGAGGGAAATGCGGTGAATGCTTTTCGCCCCCACCTTCCCCACAAGCGCGAGCAGGACAAACGCGAAGATGAACGCCGTCCCGTTGTAAACGGAGAAGCAGAGGCCGCCCCATTCATTTCCTGCCTGAAATTCAGGGGTGCCAGGTGCCCCGCCAAAAACTTTGGTTGCAACGGCGGGCACGAAGTAAATCCACATGCAGAACAGGGCGAACCAGGTGAAAAACTGGACCAACGCCAGCTGCCGCATGGTTTTGGGCATCGAGAAAATTCCGGACATGATCTCGCGAGCCGCCTTGCCCAGGCAACCGCAGTCAGATTCCTTGAGCTGTTTCAGGTCTTCGGGCGGGTATTCCTTGGTGGTGAATATTGTATAAAGAACCGCGCACATGAAAACCACCGCTCCGATGTAGAAGGAAAGTTGGACGGTGCGCGGAATGGCTCCCTGAGTTACCTCACCGCCCCCCACTTTGAACCAGTTTGTCAGCATCCACGGCAGTGCGGAGGAAAGCACGGCCCCCAGACCGATCAGCAGGCTCTGCATCGCAAAACCACTCTTTCGCTGACTTGGCGGAAGCATATCACCGACGAACGCACGGAAGGGCTCCATCGTGATGTTAATGCTCGCATCCAGAATCCAAAGCAATCCGGCCGCCATCCAAACGGCCCCACAATTCGGCATCACGATCAAGGCCAGACTCGCCAGAATGGCGCCCACGAGAAAATAGGGTCGGCGGCGGCCGAGGGGCCCCCAGGTTCGGTCACTGGCATAACCCACTATGGGTTGGACGATCAGACCTGTCAGTGGGGCGGCCAGCCAGAGGAACGCGATATCCCCCTCTTTTGCGCCGAGGTATTGGTAGATGGCACTCATGTTGGACATCTGCAGTCCCCATCCGAATTGTATGCCAAAGAATCCGAAACTCATGTTCCAGATTTGCCAGACGCTTAATCGCGGTTTTTCCATAGGAATTTCAGTCAATGCACCACTCTTTGGCCCCGGGCGCAATCACAAAAAGGCAAAAAACGGTCCCAATCCGTCACCTGTATCGCCAGACTGGCGGATTTTTAACATTGATCCATAATTTGAGGGTTGTTCCGCACAGCCTGTGAAAGCACATGAGACTCACATTTGAAGTTGGTTATCACACGCGCCCGGGGCAGGAACTTTTCCTGACTGGCGCACACGAAATCTTTGGCGCCGGGGATGCCTCCCGGGCGATCCCGATGGAATACCATGCTCCCGGGATCTGGCGCGTCACCCTGATTCTGCCTGAAAGCATCCTTGGAAGGGATCGCATCGAATATGGTTACCTTGTGAGGGGGGCTGATGGCTCCTGCGAAAAGGACTGGCACAGGGGCCGGTTGCTGGACTTCCCCCGGCTGGCCGGTCGTGATGCCGGGATCCGTGATTCCTGGAACTCAGCCAGTTTCACCCAAAACACTTTTCTCACCCAACCGTTCCAAAAGGTTCTTCTTCGCCAGGGCCGGACGGAAGGGGCCGACCGTCCGGGGTCCACTCAGGAAGTCAAACATCCCATTTTCGGAACCCACACCTTCAACATCCTGGCCCCCTGGCTTGACGGATCCACTCAACCCTGCCTGATCGGAGCATCACCGGAATTGGGACAATGGGATCCGGCACGGGCGGTGCCGATGATCTCCAACGCCGGTGACCCGTTGTTTACGGTGAGCGTGGACCTCTCACAAGCAGGGGGTTCCACCGAATACAAGTATGGCATCCGCAATCTGCAGGATGGCAGTTTCACCTTCGAGGATGGCCCGAACCGCGCCACGCCACTGGGTGAGTCCCCCTCGCGCCTCACGATCCTGAATGACGGATTTCCACGTTTTCACGCTGAATCTTGGAAAGGGGCCGGGGTCGCCATTCCAGTCTTCAGTCTCCGCAGCGCTGGCAGCTTCGGAATCGGAGATTTCGGGGACATCAAACTCCTTGCTGATTGGGGAGCGCGAGCCGGATTGCGAATGATTCAAATTCTTCCGGTCAATGACACGACCGCCTCCCATACCTGGACCGATTCCTACCCCTACGCCGCCATCTCAGCCTTCGCCCTGCACCCGGCCTATCTTGATCTGCGTCAGATCACTGCAACTTCCATGCGCCGGGCTCTATCAGATGCGGAGCCTTTGCGGCTCAGGCTCAACGAGCTTGAATGTGTGGACCATGAGGAGGTGATGAAGGCTAAAATCGCACTCATCAAGGTCTGGTTTTCAAAGGAGCACAAGAAGGTTTTCAGAACGGCACGATTTCAGGAATTCCATGCCGCCAACAAGGACTGGCTGGCACCCTATGCTGTGTTCTGTGTGCTTCGCGACCGTTTTGCAACGGCCGATTTCTCCCGATGGCCGGAGCACCGGAAGTGTGATCCCGATTTCGTCGCGCAGCTGTCCGATCCCGCCCATCCTGATCATGATGCGGTGGCGTTCCATTGGTTCGTGCAATTCCAACTTCACACGCAGTTGGAAGGTGCCGCAAGTCACACTCATGAACGAGGACTCGTGCTCAAGGGGGACATCGCGATCGGAGTCAACCGGCATGGGGCGGATACCTGGCAAAGCCCGGAACTTTATCGCCTCGAGATGCAGGCCGGAGCGCCGCCGGATGCGTTCGCTGTGAAGGGGCAGAACTGGGGATTTCCGACTTACAACTGGCCATGCATGGAGCAGGACGGATTTTCATGGTGGAGTCGGCGCTTTGAACAGATGGGCCGCTACTTCGATGCCTTCCGAATCGACCATATTCTCGGATTCTTCCGCATTTGGAGTATTCCCCTGCATGCGGTTGAGGGAATTCTGGGCTACTTCGTTCCAGCCCTGCCGGTGCAATTTCACGAGCTTCCAGTGTGGGGCATCTCCTGTGACCGTGACCGTCTCCTTTCCCCCTGGATATCGGAGAGTGTTCTTGATGAAACCTTTGGAAGTCTAGCGACGCAAGCGATGGATCGGTTTGTTTTTCGGGATTCTCAGGGGATCCTCCGGCTGCATCCGCACGTGGCCACCCAGCGACAGGTCGAACTCTTTTTCCATTCAGAGCCTCAGACCAGGGAAAATCAGGCTCTTCGCCAGGGGTTGTTCGATCTCATCGCCAACGTGATTTTGATCCAGCCCCTGGATGCTCCCGACGGGAACTTTCACTTCCGGATCGGCATGCGGGACACCTCCTCGTTTCAGCAGCTCCCGCAGTTCATCCGCGATCGGCTTTCAAGCCTTTATGACGATTACTTCTTCCGCCGTCAGGAACCGTTCTGGATGGTTGAAGGGTTGCGCAAGCTTCCCGCGCTGAAGGAGGGAACTTCCATGCTGATCTGTGGGGAGGATCTTGGAATGGTTCCGGATTGTGTGCCAGAGGTCATGCGGCGGTTGGGGCTCCTTTGCCTTGAAGTGCAACGTATGCCCAAGCGGCTCGGCATGGAATTCTCACGACCGGCGGAGGCTCAATATCTGGCGGTTGTGACCCCATCAACCCACGACATGAGCCCGATCCGCGCATGGTGGCAGGAGGATAAAGCCGTAACAGGGCGATTTTTCAATCAAGAACTGTCACAGTCTTTCGCCGTCCCCGGAAAAGGCACTTCGGTCCCCTGTCCGGCTGAATGCACGCCGGAAGTTGCGACTCAGATTCTGGCCCAGCACCTGTCCAGCCCCGCCATGTGGAGCGTGTTTCAACTTCAGGACCTGCTCGCAATGGAACCGGATCTCCGCTGTCCGAATCCGGACGCAGAACGGATCAACATCCCGGCGATCACGCCGTTTTACTGGCGATACCGAATGCACATCCCTCTGGAGCGACTGCTCGAGGCGGAGGCGTTCAACGAAAAGTTGCGGGAGTTGCTGGCGCGATCAGGCCGCGCTCAGCATCCGGAATTTCACGTTTAGTGGTTGTCGCCGGAACAGGGATTCGTCAGATCAATGGGTGCAATTTGCGCCACCTTCTTGATCATGATGCGCACAAGATCGGAGTCTTGTTGCAGATATTCCCAGCTCATGGCCCCGGAAAACTGAGCCTGAAACTGGTCCCTCAACCGGACTGGATCATGGGTGTTCACCAGGACAAAATAGTCCCCCACGGGTAGTTCGAACCATCTCTTAAGAATGGACGGGTGCTTCACGGAGCACGGTAGTTCCCGCACATCCATGACCTTGTTCAAATCAATCGTTTTTTCAATCATCACAAATCAGAGGTTACTCCGGGAATGTTCACTCCGCCTTGACTCAGATCAAGGTTCGGCCTGTCTGTGCCACTTTCAGGGATTTCCCACAGGTTCTGTAGCTGGTTTGAACAGGGTCAGCAACATCGAAAACTGTTCCGTTGCCTTCACTGCGTGAGCCAAATGGGGTGGCATATGAACAAAATCGCCCGCTTTCAGGAGGTTCTTTTTTCCGCCCAGACTGAACTCGCACGCGCCGGAAAGAATCTCAACGAGCGCATGCTGGGTTGAAGTGTGCTCAGTCAACTCCTGCCCTTCGGCAAAGCCAAACAGGACAACCCGGACCATCGGGGTTCTTAGAATCGTCCTGCTGACGATCCCATTCGGCACGAACTGCGTTTCGGAGGCGAGAGTCAGGATTCTCTCCCGGCTCGCATCAATCAATGGTTCACTCATTCTCGATAATCGCTCCATTATGCGAGAGTTTCAACCGGGAACGCCCGAAATGGCAGCTTTTCGTTAAAGCGGCCACCCTAATGAATCCAACACATGTCGCGGATTAGAGGCGGGAGTGAATTCCACCACCGGAACTGTCCCAAGTTGGGACTTTGAAGCATTTCTTAAGGCCTGCGCCCGAATGTTCTTGATGCTAGCCACCCGTGCGTTCAGCTTTAGAAGAAGGATATGCACGACCAAACCTTGGATCAAATTGAGGGCCGCATCAGAAACAGCGAGTCCTTGTCGACTGATCGGCGTCTTGAATTGCTGGCGTTGGTGGAGACGCTCAGGGGGGAGATTGTGGAATTGACCAAAACCCACAAGGAGGACGCCCGCGCAATCGTGGTGTTCGCTGATGCCTCCATGAGAGAAGCCACCCGGGCCGAGCAGGATCCGGAGCTTCTGGATGTCTCCCTCAAGGGCTTCGGCTCATCTGTGGTCGGCTTTGAGGAGTCCCATCCGAGGTTGGTCCAGATCGTGAATTCGATCAGTCAGAACCTTTCAAACTTGGGAATCTGACATCCGGTCAGACATATCCTGACTCCTTCATGGAGGACCATCAACCCATCCCAGCCCCGGAAGTTCCCCAGCCCTCCCCGGTGGATCCGCAATCCTCTGTTCTCGAACCGCCCCCGTTATTATCCCCAACTCCACGCGGACGATGGAGATGGTGGGTTCACTTTTTGGTGATCGGTTTCTACCCTCTGCTGATTGGGGTGGCAGGTTTGGGGAAATCGCCTGCGGGAATGCCGGCACTTGGCGAGAGCAGCCGATATCTTCTGACTACCTGCGCTACGGAGCTGGCTATTTTTGGATCCTTGTTCGGTCTCGCAGTATGGATTTCCCGGGCACCCAAGGATTTTCTGCTGCTGCATTGGCGTGGGGGCTTCTGGCCCTTGCCTCTGGGGGTGGGCTATTCGATTCTCCTGCGGGTTGCTCTGGGCGTTTTTGTCGGCCTCCTGGCCCTAATCCTGATCGCCTCCGGAGTGGTTTCCCTGCATTCGCTTCAGGATTACTTCATGGACAACCGTCCCAACGTCGAGGCGGTGGTGGACGTGTCATCCCTCCGGAACAACCCGGTTTATTTTTGGCTCACGTTGACACTCGTAAGTTTCGTGGTGGCCGGGCTGCGGGAGGAATTGTGGAGATCTGCTTTTTTGGCGGGAGTCCGGGGGCTATGGCCTGCGCGCTTCAGCAGTCGCAAAGGGCAGCTCGTTGCAGTGGTATTTGCCGCCGTGATTTTTGGACTGGGCCATGCGCCGCAGGGACCGATCGCCATAGCCCTTACCGGTTTTCTCGGTCTGGGCTTGGGTGCCATCATGGTCTTCCACAAGTCCATCTGGCCAGCCGTCATCGCGCACGGCATGTTTGATGCCACGAGCCTTGCACTCCTGCCCTGGGCTCTCGAAAGCATCAAGGGCATTCACAACTGAACACCGACCAGGGCCACACCGGAAGGTGTGTAACTTCACACATCCCGCCGGTGTGACCCGAACCCCGATGGATTACTCGTGCTCAGGGATCGTGGCCACGGGCACTTTGACCTGTGCCGGATAAGCCGGATTCCAGAAGAATGCGGCGATTTCCGCACTGAGTTCGGCATCATTCAATGTGCGCCCGATCCCCTCCTCGCGTGCCGTCTGTGCCACCTTGAATGCGATCAACCGGCTGACCTCGCGCAATTTGCGCACTTGTGGATAGAGGGACTCCCCTTCTCCGGTGGAATGGTCGGTCGTGAATTGGGCCAGAGTCCGCGCGGCCGCGAGGAACATGGCTTCGCTGACGCGGGTGGCTTCGCTGATCAACGCACCAAGGCCGACCCCGGGGAATATGAACACGTTGTTGCACTGCCCTATCACATGCTTCTTGCCGTTGAAAACCACCGGCTCAAACGGCGAACCAGTGGCCACCAGGGCACGGCCGTCAGAATGAAGCAGCGCTTCACTGGGCGTGCACTCGGCCTGGCTCGTCGGATTGCTCAATGGGAAGATCATCGGTCTGGCACAACCATCTGCCATTGCCCGGATTCCTGCGGGTGTGAAGTCCCCCGCCTGTCCCGTGGTGCCGATGAGAATGGTGGGCTTGATTCTCTTGATGACCTCTGTCAATGATTTCGAGCAGGACTCATCAAGGCCAAGGCTCTGACAGTCCTCAGGTGTAAGGGCGAATTCCCGCTTGTGCTGATCCAACCCTTCACGCTGGACGACCAAACCGGAACTATCGAAAAAGACAAGCCGGCGCCTGATCTCAGAGTCCGAAATTCCCTCCTGCCTGAACGCCAGCCGCAGCAACCTGCCGATGCCAACCCCAGCCGCTCCTGCGCCTGCAAGCAAAACACGCTGTTCGGGCAGCTTTGCCCCCAAAACACGCAATCCGGAGAAAACGCCACCCAGCGTGACGGCGGATGTCCCCTGAATGTCATCGTTGAAGCTTGGTAGACGCCCGGCATAACGCTCGAGCAGAGTGAAAGCATTGGCCTTTTTGAAATCCTCCCACTGCAGAAGCGCTCTGGGGAAAACACTCTTGACCGCCTGCACAAACTCTTCGACGAAACTGTCGTATTCCGGACCGCGCAGACGACGCCCGCGATATCCAAGATATTGGGGATCTTCCAGCAACTTCGCGTTGTCCGTTCCAACATCCAGACTTATTGGCAGACAGAAGGAGGGATGAATGCCAGCGCCCGCCGAATACAGAATCAACTTCCCAATCGGGATTGGCATGCCCCCTGCCCCCTGATCCCCAAGCCCCAGAATCCGTTCGTTATCAGTCACAACGATCAAGCGGATGTCCCTCTGGCTGAAGTTGCGAAGCCGGCTCTCCAGGTGTCCCCGGTCATCCGGACACAGGAACAGGCCACGGGGCCTGCGAAAAATATGGCTGAATTGCTGACAGGCCAGACCCACGACCGGAGTGTAGATGATCGGGGTCAACCGCTCAATATGCTCCACGAGCAGCCTATAAAAAAGCACCTCATTCCGGTCCAGCAGGGCGATCAGTCCAATGTATTGTTCGAGCGGATCACTCTTGGAGAAAATATGCTCCAGTTCCATCTCGACCTGCTGGCTGATCTTCATCACAGCCGGGGGAAGTAATCCCTCGATACCCAGCAACCGCCGTTCTTCATGGGTGAACGCGGCATCACGGTTTTGCGCCGGATCGCGCAGCACCAGCTCTCCACTTGACCACTGAACCGCAAAACTAAGTTTTTTCTTCATAAGTCAGAATCTGCATTTCAAAGGCCGACCACCCAACCGTCCATTCATCGCATCTCAGCACGATGGCGGGGCGATTCGAACTCTTTCTACTAGCACACTGCCACATGAAGAAGATTTAGTCACTACCCCCCTTGCCCAAAACTAACCCGATTTTGCTCACCCTCACACCAACCAATCGCCCTTCAGGGGGGTCAAATCGGGATCTTTGCGTGCCGCCAGTTTTAACTCCTCCGCTCCCGGAAGTGCGAATGCCACTCCAAGCCACCGGCGGGCGGATGTCAGGTTTCCCAACTGCGCTTCGTAACAGGCAAGATTGTAAGGAAGGACCGGATTTTTGGGAAAACGGGGCAACCCCTTCAACAAGTTGTCTCTGGCCTCGACCGTGCGACCCAATTCGTGCAGACCATAGGAGCAGTGGATCCATCCTGAAACATTCGATGGATGGGCGGATATCATTCGCTCAGCCACCACAACCGCTTCCTGCCACCGTTTTGTCCCGCCCAGTAGCTCCCACTCCAAATGCAGCACCGGTTCAGTTTCCCGGGCATCAGAAGAAATGAGCGCAAACTCCGCCAAGGCCTCACCGGAATTCCCCAACTCCATCCAACCCTGCGCCGCAAGCCAATGATGTCTGTCCACCCAATCCAGTGATTCCATATCAGCTTGGAGTTTACCTCCTTTGATCCCGGATGTCACTCGCGGAACCGTCTCGCGAAAGCCACAAGCATCCATCCCCCGTTGCCACTGCCTCCCCCATTTTGGGTATGGACGCCACGGCGGCCCGTTCTGCTAGAATTCGCTAATAGCCCAGATCACCCTACCTGCTGTAAGTCGGTAGATCGCGCCTCATGACCGGGTTCATGAGAGACGTGCGATAGTGATCTAAAGACATAAATATGACTATCTCTATTGATATAGTCGAGCTTTGTGTTAGTTTGAGCAGGTCAATAGCCCAAACGTGGGCAACAAATGAACGGCAGAGTCTGAAAATAAAGAGCCCGACAACCAAATTAACTTGATGAAATACAACGCAATAAGAGCATTCACGGCGTCCCTTCTTGCGGGCGCGACAATTCTTTCTCCGTCGAGCGGTTCGGCATCCCTGCTGGCCCACTTTCGGCTGAACGACGGAGCGCTCGACTCCAGCACCAACACAATCGCTTCCTCCGTGGGTAGCAACACGGGAGTTTTTTACGCGGGAACGGCCATTCCGGTCTGGACGACCACAGGGCTTCCTCCCATCCCTGCCACAGAGGGAGGCAGCACTGCTTATCTGGATTATCAGGTTCCCCTCCCCGCCCTGAGCGGGGGTTACATCACAACCGATGTTTACGCACCCACTGGCGGACTGGCACGGACCTTCAGCGCATGGGTGAAAGTTCCAGCCAGCATGATAGGCCAGAATGCCGGTCTGGGGACTCTCCTGAGCTACGGAACCACCGCACCCAATTTCACCCGGTTCAGCTTCCGGGTCGATCCCGCTAATGGTGGCAAGCTGCGCACCGAAATCGCCGGTGCTGCGGTCGTCGGGAACACCGTGGTTGCAGATGGAAATTGGCACCATGTGGCAGTCGTCGCACCGGAAAATGCCCGGATGTCCAATCTGGTCCTTTATGTCGATGGGAATCGTCAGACATTCACGGTTAACAGCGCCCCATCCCAGGCACTCTTGACGGGAACAGGCACATCCGCCCTTTATCCTGTGCATCTCGGCGTTTCGATCCACAACTTCGGCGCCACCTTCCTGGGCGGTCTTGACGATGTTCGCATCTATGACGAAGCCCTCAGCGACAACCAGATCATTCAGATGGTTTATGGCAGCGGCACTGCTCCGGCCATCGGTCGGTCCCCCGTTAATGCCGCAGCAATCCTCGGAGCGACCAACTCGACCGCTTCGTTCTCTGTGGGCCTCTCAAGCGGCAGTCCTCCCCTTTCCTTTCGCTGGAAGCGGGACGATGCGAACCTGACCTCCGGAACCAACCAGATTCTGACAATCAGTCCTGTGACGGTCGCGAGCATAGGCAGATACAACGTTGGGATCACGAATCCATTTGGAGGAGTTCTCAGCACGAGCGCAACACTATCCTGGTCCACGCCTCTTTTGGAACCTGCCGAGTTGACAGTGTTACAGGGGGGGATCGCCAGTTGGTCTATCAAAATGCCATCTGAGAGCACCGGTTACACCTACCAATGGCTCAAAGCCGGAGCAGACATCCTTGGAGCCACCACTTCCAGCTACACCATTTCCTCTGCGACCCTGGCGGACGCCAACTCCTACTCGGTGCGTGTGCAGCTTGCCGGCCAGACTGCAATCAGCACCCCGGCCCCCTTGAAGGTGGTTCCGGTGCCATCATCTCTTTACGCCCGGTCAGTTCTGGAGAGCGGTGCCGTGGCTGCCTATTGGAGGTTGGGGGATCAGAATGGATCCACCGTGGCACAGGATACAACCACCCTCCACACTGGCTACCTCTCCAATTTCTTTGGCTCCGAACTGCAATCCCCCGGTGCCGTCTCGCAGGATCCAGACACCTCAGCCACCTTCAATGGGGTTGACTACATTGAACTACCCTACTCTCCGGCACTCCAGCATCCCTTTGGCTTCACCCTTGAGGCCTGGGTCAAGGCGGATGCATCTGGAGGTCGCCAGTCTGTCATTTGCTCACGCAACCAATACTTTTCGAGCGGTTATGAACTGGCGGGAAGCGGTGTGACCTGGCAATTCCGCACTGGTTATGCCACATCCCCTGCGAGTGAGTTTTGGAACGACCTGAGTGGCGGCACTATCCTGCCCGGTGAATGGCAGCATTTGGTGGCAACCTACGATGGGACCACCAAGCGTCTCTATGTGGATGGTCGCGAGGTCGGCTCCCAGAGCCTTCCTGTGTTCGCTGTCGAGGTGCCGGTCCGCATCGGTGCCGGACGAACCTTCCAGCCATCCCCGGCCGACTTTTTCCTCGGCAGTATCGATGAGGCCGCCATTTATTCGCGGGCCATTTCCCCCTCCGAAGTGGCCAGGCACTATGGCATCGCCAAATATGGCCCGAACACCCCTCCCATCCTCCTCCAGCAACCGGAGTCCCTCACAAACTACGCCGGCGGGTTGATCCGGCTAACCGCCCTCGCTGAGGGCAGTTTCCCGATCGCCTACCAGTGGACCCGGAACGGAACCACAATTCCCGGAGCCACCGAAAGCACTTTCGTGATCCGAAGTGCAGCCCCCGGAGATGCGGGCACCTATTCCGCACTGATCTCGAACGGTGCTGGTGCAACCAACACCACCCCGGTGACCCTGACGATTGTTCCCGTCACACAGACCGGCTACCGCGCTGTTGTGATGAACGACAGCCCGGCTGCCTACTTTCCTTTGGACGAGACGCTGGGGGACACCCTTGCTCTCGAACTTTACAATTTTGGCGCCTACCAGGGCCAATATATAAACTCCAGTGCCCAGCAGACACCGGGGGCAACGCCCGCCACCGGCTATTCCCTGGATTTAGACGGTGCCAGCCAGTCGATCACCTTTGAAAATTACCCCGGGTTGAACATCTCCGGAGAGTGCTCCCTTGAGGCATGGATCAAACCGCTCACCAACTATGCCGGAGGCGGCTATGGAAACATCATCGCCCACGGCTTCGGTGGTTCACCCACCCGGGAATTAGCGTTGCGCGTCTTTGCCGGCGCCTATCAGATTGTTTCCTATGATGGTGCGAATTACGGGGTCAATTATGCCGTTCCCGCCAATGACATCGGCACCTGGGTGCACTTGGTGGGAACCTACGATGGCGTTGCATGGAATCTGTTCCGCAACGGGACGCTGGTGGCACGCAGCACGAACAGCGTAGGGGCGCTTACGGTTGCCGATGGTTGGGCCATAGGTTCACGCAGCACCGTCACAGAAAGATTCTTTCAGGGGGGTATCGATGAGCCAGCGATCTACTCCTACGGGCTGTCCCCGGCGCAAGTGGCCCGGCACTACCTCCGTGCGACAGGACAAAGCGCGATCCTTTCCATAAGCAAGCCCACCCCGGGAACGCTCTCACTCACCTGGAATGCCGGACTCCTCGAGGAGGCTTCTGATGTTGCCGGTCCGTGGTCTTCTCTGGTGGCTGCAACATCCCCTTACACCGCCTCCAGCGCTGCGGGCAAGAAGTTCTATCGGGTACGCTGGTAATAGGATCACAGACGGACAGGGGGCAGTCCCCTTGCTTCCCAGAGTGGAAGCGAGGGACTGCCCCGCCGGTTTTAGGCCTCTAAAAACCCCGAAACCGCTCAACGCCGACTGCTGGTCTGCCAACTTCGAGCGCCTTCACTATAGGATTGAAGCTCAGATCAATTTCGTCCGTCCGGGCACCAGAGTCGGATAAGATCCATCCGCTCCAGGCTTGGATGGAGGCTCCATACCATCTTTGCAGTCTGCGGGATGAGGGGCATAGAAGAAATTTGAGGCGTTGACCTCGTCCCACGTGACTTCTTTGCCGGTGTAGCATGAGATCTGCCCCATGACGCCGATCATCGTGCTGCGTGCCATATAATCGCCGCAGTTGATGGGCTCTCCCGAGCGGATCGCGGCAAACAGCTTGTCGTGCTCCAACTGATAAGGATCACACTGCCCTTCCCATCGCCAGTTTTTTTCACCCCAGATCCGGGCCCCGGTGATGGAGGCCTTCCCCTTGCTGCCGAAGACAAGGCTTGAGGATTCATCATAGCACCCGGCCGTCGTGCGACAGAACGCGTAGATCCGGACGCCATTGGCCATTTGATAGACCACCGAATGATGGTCGAAAACATCGCCGTAGATCGGCTCAGTCATCGTCGATCGTCCCCCCATGCCGTGGCATCGATCAGGAACCTTGTTGCCGAGCACCCAACTGGCCCGGTCGAGATTGTGAACGAGGGATTGGGGAACATCATCCCCTGAAAGCCACCTGAAGTGATATTGCGTGCTGCACTGCCACTCCACTTCAGTCAACCCGGGCTTGCGATCTGTAACCCCGTAGGGGGCGCGCAAAAAGTTTTCCTCGATGGAAACGATGTCTCCAATTGCCCCATCCTGAATCCGTCGCACCGTTTCAACATATCCGGCATGAAAGCGGCTCTGCAGCCCCGAAACAATGCTCAGCTTGTTCTTCTTTGCAAGATCACAAGCCTCCTGCATCAATCGGACCCCGGCCGGATCAACCCCGTGGGGTTTCTCAACAAAAACGTGCTTCCCTGCCTTGATTGCGGCCATCGCGTGGAATGGGTGGAACTTGGCACCATTGGCAATCAGCACGACATCTGATGCCTCGATCACATGACGATAGCCATCAAAGCCCGCGAAGCAGTGATCGTCATCGACCGTGACCTGCGCGCCGCGTGCGGTTTTGATCTCCTCCCTCTTGGCCAACACCCGATCACGCAGAATGTCGCACATGGCCACGAGTCTGGCCCCCTTGTCTGCAGTCAATGCCTGAACGATGGCTCCCGAATTGCGGCCACCGCATCCGATCATTCCAACTTTCAGAACATCGTTCCCGGCGGCATGCGCGCTTCGGCTCAGGTCAATCGCCCCCAGGGCGGTTGCAGTTGCTGCGGTTCCTGTGGCCTTTAAGAAATTCCTTCTGTTGATTCCGTCCGGTCGGCTCGGGTGCTCGTTCATAGATGATATTGGTTGTTCCAACAGCGATTACACACAAGCCGGGACATTGGCAAACATAATCAGTTCAAAATCTGGATCTTCCCATAATTTGGAAACCCAAAAAGGGTTGGGATCTACAACACTCTAACGGCAGCAACCTCTGCCAGCAGGGCCGATTCATCTGGGAAGACCAGGATGAATAAGGGACGAGTGGGTATGAGATTTGACGGGACAATCGCCGGCTCCTTTTCCATACTCCGGTGCATGATTTTGAACATTTCAGGCACCGAAAGCAACGTTTTGGACCGTGTCACAGTCCGGCTTCTCGATGATTCCGAGATTGGCCGGTTCAACCTTCTCCTTGAGGAGAACCACTACATTGAGAGCATCCGCCTCGTTGGCAGGACCCTGAGGTATGTTGCCGAGGTTGACGGGCAGTGGGTTGGCCTTCTGGCCTTCAGCGCCGCCGCCCTGCACCT
>CAIWMU010000036.1 GCA_903913865.1 uncultured Verrucomicrobia subdivision 3 bacterium | reverse complement strand
GCCAACGGTGGACTCGCGACATGGGACAGGGCCAGGCTCCGAGCCTGCCGGGCATGGACCCGGGGCGGATATTCAAGCGGCAATATCTTCGGAAGTTTGAGCGATTTCATTGTTCCCTTCACGATTTCATGTTCCACCCGGCGACCTGAGAAAGCGTCACCATTGTTTAAACAGACACCCGACCCATCAGTTTGTCACGCAAAAAAGTGGGTCATGCCAAAAGAATTCCAAGGCCCATAATTGTCCGCAGATTACCGCAGATGCCGGAAGCAGACCATTTCCCATCTGCGAAAATGTGAGTCATCTATTTCACAGCCCGACGATTTTGCGGGCACGGGCCAGGGATGCTTCGAGTGGCACCCCTTCCACCTTCCCGGATTCGATTTCCGCTATGCGGCGGTCCGTCTCGGTCTTCCAAGCGGCCCCGACGGACTGCTCAAGGCCCCCATGCCGGGCCAGCATAATGCGGTCAACGAGCTCCGACACGACTTCCGCCGGCATTTCACGGGTTTCATCCACAAAATGATCCAGGGACATCGGCATGGTTCAAATCTGACTCACGGGATGCTTTTTGACAAGGGGCAACCCCAGTCAGCCAGGCAGGCAATGTTCCAACCGCCAGAATCGTCCCGCGCCGCTGTCGTCATGAACCATCTGCGGAGGCCGCAGGTGAGGATCGATGCCAGAAGCGGCACACCAAACTCCCCACCGCCCCCACGTTCACAGGACTCCCAGATCGTTCAGGCATACGTTCCGTAAGCGGGCAATTTGCCGGTTGGTTGACGAATTCCGTCCGGGGGGGCAACATTGGGGGCATGAGTATCGCCACACTTGGAGAATGCCGGTTTCCATCGCCCTACCAGCAGACCGTTTCGGATACGCCCCGGGTGCCGGTATCCATCATACAGGATGGAACGAACCAGGGCGGGGATGGACTCAGCTTTGAACTGGCTGGACCGAGGGCGCGGCTCTTTTTGATGGTCCCCGGACCCGGGCGGGGATTGTCACCTGTGGCGGGCTGTGCCCGGGATTGAACAACGTGATCCGTTCCCTCTTTTTGGAGCTGCATCACCGTTACGGGGTGACACAAGTGCTGGGGTTCCGGGGCGGCTACAAGGGTCTTGATCCGGCGCGGGGCGAATCGCCGATCGAGCTCAGTCCCGACTATGTTGACGATATCCACCGGGAGGGCGGGACCGTGCTGGACACCTCCCGTGGACCTGTGGATACGGTGATTGCTGTGGACAACCTGATCCGGCTGGGGGTGGACATCCTGTTCACGATCGGCGGGGATGGCACCCAGCGGGGAGGCAACGATCTCTATCTTGAGGCCCAACGACGAGGGCACAACCTGGCGGTTGTCGGGGTTCCGAAGACGGTGGACAACGATGTTGCCTACGTGGCCCGGACATTCGGGTTTCAAACAGCGGTTGAGGAGGCGGCGCGGGTGCTGGCTTGCGCCCACAACGAGGCACACAGCGTTGAGAATGGCATTTCGCTCGTCAAATTGATGGGGCGCGATGCCGGGTTCATCGCCGTGGGGGCGACCATTGCGAGTCAGGACGTGAATTTCACCCTGATCCCGGAGGTGCCGTTCAAGCTGGAGGGTGAAAACGGATTTCTAGCTGCGCTGGAGAAGCGGGTGCTCCGCCGGAGGCATGCGGTGATCGTGGTTGCCGAGGGGGCTGGGCAGGATTTGCTGAAGACAGAGCAGGCAGGGCTGGAACGGGACGCTTCCGGCAATGTGAAACTTCAGGACATCGGCCTGTTTCTCCGCCAGAAGATTGAGGCCCATTTCAAGGGCAGGGGGATACCGGCGACCCTGCGGTATTTTGATCCGAACTACCTGATCCGGAGCGTGAAGGCGGATGCCGAGGATGCGATCCTGTGCGACCTGTTTGCGCGGCAGGCGGTCCATGCCGCCATGGCGGGGAAGACAGGTCTGGTGATCGGGAACCTGCACGACCTGTTCATCCACATCCCGATCACGATGCTGGCCCGGGAGCGAAAGCGGATAGATCCTGACAGCCAGCTGTGGCAGGCCGTTCTTTCCAGCACCGGCCAACCGGCCCGGTTCACCTGATCGCAGGGAACACCGTTTTCGGTGGTTAAGTTCTGGAAACCGGCGGTCTCTTTGTTATAAGGTGGAGATCATGTCAAACATCAACACCAGCGTTCCCACCGCCAATGGTCCCGGGGCGAAGGCGGTTGGCTCCTTCCGGGGCCCCTTTGCGATCATGACGGTTTTGTTCTTCATGTGGGGCTTCATGACGGTGTGGAATGACATTCTTATTCCCCAGTTCAAGGAGGCCTTCACGCTGACCTACTTCGAGGCGATGCTGGTGCAGTTCGCCTTTTTCGGGGCCTACGCGGTGGGTGGCCTGGTGTATTACCTGGTTTCGATGGTCTCCGGCGATCCGATCAACCGGATCGGCTACAAGAACGGGGTGATCCTGGGTCTGATCATTGCCGCAGTGGGCAGCGCCCTGTTTTATCCGGCAGCGACGGCTGCCTCCTATCCATTCTTCCTTGTGGCACTGTTCGTGGTCGGGCTTGGATTTGCGATGCTCCAGATTGCGGCAAACCCCTATGTCACGATCCTCGGTCCGGAGCGGACGGCTTCCAGCAGGCTGAACCTTTCGCAGGGATTCAACTCCTTCGGAACAACGATCGGGCCGATCATTGCCGGGTGGCTGATTTTCAGCGTGTTCATGCGGGCCGGGACCCATGGGGCCGATTCTGTGAAGATGCCTTACCTTGGGTTTGCGGCAGTGTTCCTGATGCTGGCCGTCTTTTTCAAGCTGGCGCATCTGCCCGATTTTACAAACACGGACCGGATTGAGGAGGGGGGCGGAGCGTTGAAGCATCCCCACACGGTATTGGGCATGGTGGCGATCTTCATGTATGTGGGGGGCGAGGTGGCGGTGGGGAGTGCGATTGTAAATGTGCTGGGCACTCCACGGCTTGGGGGGATTGCGAAGGATGTGGCGAGCAGTTACCTCGCCTATTACTGGGGCGGGTTGATGATCGGGCGGTTCATGGGGGCGTTCGCCCTGAGCGACCTGTCACGGCAGGTGAAACACCTGCTTGTGGTGTGCGTGCCATTGACGGCGTTTCTAGTGATTCTGGCCCTGCCACGGATCGGCACCCTGTTGCATCAGGATTGGCATCAGGCGGCCGAACTCTGCAGCTTCGGGAACGCGATGCATTACGGGGCACTGCTGCTGGTGCTTCTGGCGGGCTTTTTTCTCGGGGAATCCAGTCCGCAGCGGATGCTGGCGGTCTTCAGTGGAATCATCATCCTGCTGCTGGCGGTGGGGATGGCCGGGGCGGGAGAGACGGCCAAGTGGGCGATTCTGGGTGTGGGATTGTTCTGTTCGGTGATGTGGTCGAACATTTTTTCACTGGCCATTGAGGGGTTGGGGCCGTTGAAAAGCCAGGCATCCTCGCTTCTTGTGCTCGCCATTCTGGGCGGGGCGCTCCTGCCGCCGATCCAGGGTGCGGTGGCGGATGCCGCCGGGATCCAATTTTCTTTTGTGGTGCCGATGGCGGCTTTTGGGTATATCGCTTTTTATGGTTTGTATGGTTATCGCGCCGGGCGGATCCCTGCGGGCGGCAAAGTTCAGAGTGCTGCGGGGTGAGGTTCCGGGCTGCGTGAGTGCTGTGGTGGCTAGAGAGATTTTGAATCCATGAACATGTTCAAATTGCCCGAGGCTGGCGGGGAGGCACCCCGGTCCGCACCGTTGATCCGGCCCGCGATTGTCGTGCTGGTGGTGGCCCTGCTCACCGGTGTGGGGCTGGTGGTGTGGAGGGCTGTCAACCGGTTGGAGGACCATCGTTACGAGGCGCGGGTCGAGGTGCAGGCGCGCGCGGCACTGATGGAGACCCAGCTCCAGCAGGCACTCTCCGCAGCCGACATCCTTGCTGTTCATGGCAGGCAGGCGGTGGGTGGTGGCATTCCGGGCTTTGCCGGCGTTGCCGCCGGATTGCTCGCGACGCGGCCCGCACTTGCAGCGATTGAACTGCAGCCCTCCGGGGTGGTGCGGGATGTGGTGCCCAGGAATGGAAACGAGCACCTGCTGGAGGTAAACGTGCGGACAGATCCCAGGCAGGCTGCCGGGGTGGCGGCAACCATCCAGAGACGGCAGACCACTGTTTGCGGGCCGGTTGACATGCGTGGCGGCAAGGGGTTGGTGGTGCGGGTGCCCCTTTTCGAGCGGGCGCGGAACGGGGTGGAGAGTTTCTGGGGCCTTGTGGCCGTTTCAGTCCGGTTTCAGGACGTTGCCGAGTGGGCCCGTCTGGATGATGTGCGCCGCAGGGGATACAAGTATGCGCTTCTGCCCGCTTTGGCGGAAACCCGGGGATACAAGGCGTTGGTGGGCACGGATGGTTTGCGGCTTGGGAGTGCCGTGCAACAAAGCATCCGGGTGGGTTCACTGGAATTCCGCCTGGCGTTGGAGCCTGTCGGTGGATGGTTCGATGTCTGGCGTGCGGGTGCGGAACTGTTGCTGGCACTGTTCGTTGCCGGATTGTTGTGTGCGGTCGTGAATTTGTTCCAGAGCCTTCGTGGGTTGGATGCGGATCTCCTGCAGATGCAGGAGCAACTTCGTCAGGTCACCCGCGCGGAGGGGCTTGCCCAGCAGGAGGCCCGGGCTTCAAAGGATGCGCAGGCAAAACTGGAGGCGGAACTGGAACTTGCAAACACCAATCTCAAGGAAGCCTCGGCGCACCACAGGGAGACCCAGTTGCTGACAGAGCAGGCGTTTCTCAAGGCCCGGCAGGATGGGGCGGCTCTGCGTGAGGATCTGGCCAGATCCCAAAAGGCCTCTGCGGAACTGCAACTGCGGCTGGAGACCGCTTTGCGTGAGAGTCAGAAGGCGGTCAGCGCCAGAGAGGCCGGCGAAAAGGCATCCGCTGCGGTTCTTGCAGCGGCCCTGGAGCAGGTCCGTGAAACGACTGAGCGACTGGATGAGGCGGTGCGGGCCGGGAAGGAATCGGAGGCGCTGCGGGCAAAGGAGTTCGCGCGGATGGCACGGGAGATGAAAGATCTTGGGACCCTGCTCGAGGCAGCGCAGAAGGCTGAAGCGGCGGGTGCCGCTGTTCAGGCACAGCAGGCAGTGACGGCGAAGCTCACTACCGGGGAGCTGGAGGCCAGACAGAGGGAACTGGAATCTTACAGGAGGCAGGTTTCGGAACTTGCCACGGAACTGTCTGCATCCAAAAGAGATTTTGAGGAGGCCCTCGCCACCATCGCCCTCAGGGAGGGGGAACTTGCCGCACGCAGTGCCATGGCAGTTGCAACCCCGGTTCCCGAGGAAGCCCCTGCTCAGCCTATCGAGGAGTTGGTTTTTTTGAACGAGCCACCCGCAGCAGAGGAATCCTCCAACGAAATTGAGGAGAGTATTCAGGAAGTGGCACCAGTGCCCGAAGACCAGGCCGGGCCGGTTACCGAATCCAAGGTGGAACCTGAGCCTGCGACTGAGGCTGTGGTCGAAAGCGTGGAGGAGGATGCCGGGCCGGTTGTGCTTGTTGGGGAGGAGTCCGTGGCTCAGATCACCGGGGCAGCAACGGAGCCGGTGGCGGTCGTGGCTGCGGAACTGGAGCCTGCAGCGGTTCTGAAACCGGCGCGGCGGAAAAAAGTTCGCAGGGATGATCAGATGGACCTTTTCGGGGCGCCGGTGGTTGCCCCCGAGCCGGAACGTGATGAAGTGCTGGAAGCCGGGACCCCATTGGGTTCTGAATCCGTCATTGAGCCGCCGCCCCCCCTGAAGGAGACAGTGGTGGAGAGCGTCGAAAGCGAGCCAGCCGCCACGGACCCAGGCATTGAACCGGAGGAGGTCACGGAGGAAGTGCAGATCGAGACTCCTGTGGAGGAAGCGGCCAATCCGGCGGTGCCTGAGGAGGATGCTGCGGAGCCGGTGGATATGCCAGTGGTCGAGGGTTTGGTTACAGCGGACGGTCTGGCCTGGGCAGATGGGGATCCTGTCCTCTATCTCCAGAAACTGGCACAATTCGTGGAGCATCAGGCCGGTTCAGCGATCAAGGTCCGGAATGCGCTGGAGCGGGGTGAGTTTGATGAGGCCGGGCGGGTGGTCCGGTCACTCAAGACGGAGTCCGGGGAGATCGGCGCGGTGGCCGCAAATGGTGCGGCGGCAACTCTTGAGCGGGCGATTCATGACCATTACGAGCCGGGTGACATTGAGGCGATTTGGGCCGAGATGGAGGGGGTTCTCGGGGCGTTGATCATGGATCTGAAGGCGGCCTTGAACCTGCGCGAGGAAAAGCCCTCCGGTGGCAGGGCGGTGCAGGCAGTTGCGGTCGATTTGCCGACCCTGCGCAAGGCTGTGGCGATCATCGTGCCGCTGCTGGTTGATGGTGATCCGGGGGCGAAGGACTGCTGGAAGGACAACAAGGTGACGTTCCGTTCAGCCTTCCCCCATGATGGCCATGTGGAGTTTGAGCGGTGCATCAAGTCCGGTGAATTCCACGCCGCGATGGACGCCTTGAAGAAGGCCCTCAAGAAGCACGGTGTTTCGATCTGAGCGGAAGCATGCCCTCATGCCCGGGGAACGCCGCCAAACATTGGCTTTACACAGGCACCTTGTGGGGCATGATGGGGAGGTCACCATAATTGCTTATGAAAATCGGCTTTCACACAGACGCCTTCAATTCGGCCTACTGGTCGTTCGACAAATGCCTCCAGTGGGCTCAGAAGAATCAGGTCCGGCACATCGAGTGCGGGTTGATCGATGGGGTGAGTTGGATTCACGGGCTGGGTTATCAACCGCATGTCGCCCTGTATGAGGATCCCGCTCTGCTGTTGCGCAAAATGGATGGCTACGGTGTCCGCTTTTCGCAGGTGGACGCCGCCTATCCCCTCTCGGGGAAGGATGGTCCAAGCCGGGGAGTGCCCTATGTGCTGAAATCCATCGCCTGGGCAAAGATGATGGGCTGCACCTGTGTGGATACCACGGATGGGCTCCATGCTCCGGAGGGGTTGAGTGAGGGCGAAGCGCTTGATTCGATGAAGCGTTGCTACGAGCAGATCATCGAGGTCGCCGAGGCCCACGGGGTGGTTATCAACATCGAACCGCACGGGTATTTCACCACCCGTCCCGAGATGATGGAGAAGATGCTTGGATTTTGCAGGAGCCAATACCTGCGGATGAACATGGACACAGGAAACACATTCATCGCCGGTCAGGATCCGGTGGAATTCCTGAAGCGGTTCATCGGGAAGGTGAGCCACGTCCATGTGAAAGATGTTTCCGAATCGCTCGCGCTGGCCGTTCGCGGAGGGCAGACGGGGATTGCCGTCAGCCAGTGTTCCCTGGGGGAGGGGGTCAATGCAGACAACATCCGGACCTGCCTGCGAATGCTCCACGAGCACGGCTACACCGGCGCACTCAGCATCGAATGCGAGGGGCAGGGCGGTCCCATGATTGAAAAATCGCTGGCATGGCTGAGGAAGACCTTGAAAGAACTCGGCATTCCGGAGGATGAATGACGCACCACAATTTTTCCTGTTAAACCCATAAAGTCTTTCCGCATAGGATCGCATATGAAAAATAATTCCACACTGTTCTCCCGCCGCAGCTTTATGACCGCCATGGGCGCGGTTGGGGTTCTGGGCGGGCTGGGGTTGCCCTCGGCTTTGGGAGTCGATGAGTCCCCGGGCAAGGGAAGGATCCGGCAGGGAGTCTGCCGGGGCGTGTTTAGCGGCACGAAACTGGATCTGGATGGCCAGTGTCGCGAGGCGGCCCGGCTCGGCTTTGTGGGTATTGACCTGGTGGGTGCGGACACCTTTCCCACACTCAAGAAACATGGCCTCATTCCCACGATGGTCCCCGGAGGCAGCGGGATCAAGAAGGGGATTAATGATCCGGCCAATCATGATGACATTTTTCCAAAGATGGTTGATGCGCTCAAGGTGGCTGCTACTGCAGGTGCACCGAACGTGATCGTTTTGGCAGGGGATCGTGCCGGGTTCACCGATGAGCAGAGCCTTGAGCACTGCGCCACATTCCTCAACAAAATCAAAGCACAGGCTGAGGATCTCGGGGTGACTCTCTGCATGGAACTGTTGAACAGCAAGGTCAACCATCCGGGTTATGTCTGCGACCGGACGAAATGGGGTGTGGAATTGTGCAAACGGGTGAACTCACCCCGGATGAAGCTGCTCTACGACATTTACCACATGCAGATCATGGAGGGGGATGTCATCCGCACCATTCGGGAGAATATCAAATACATCGGCCATTTCCACACCGCCGGCAATCCGGGCAGGAGGGAGTTTGATGAGACGCAGGAGTTGAACTACCCCGGGATTTGCAAGGCGATCGCCGCCCTGGATTACAAAGGGGTGCTCTCGCATGAATACACGCCCACTGCGGATGCTCTTGTCACGCTGGAGAAGATGAAGAAACTCTGCGAGGTTTGAACCACCCCGGCGGGGTGGAAGAAATTAGCCCGGGGTTGAGCGGAGCGATACCCCGGGTCGAACGCGGAAAGGGACAAGGACCCCGGCAGTGGGTCCCAGCGTTCGGGTGTGGTGGATGGGGCGCGTATGCATGGCGGTCTGGCATCCCCTCCGGGATGCTTTTGTAATTTGGGGCTATACCGGTGGTGTCGTCGCGTTGCTCCTCAACCACCGGCTAATATCTGGGAACCCTCCGGGTTCTGGGAGAGCGGGGGCGGGTTTTGACCCCGGTGGGGTGTGTCACATGCCGAGCCGGTAGAAACCTGCCGGGGTCCCGCGGGGCAGGATGAGGGATGAAAGGCCGTTTGAGTACCCGGCTGTGTTCGTGAGGCGGATCCACGCCTGCGGGGGGCTCGGGAGGCTTTCCGCACGGTAAACGGGCATCCCGGCCGCCCATCCGGGCCATTGCAGTGCGAGTTGTCCATCCCTTGAACCCAACGCCAATGTGGGGCGGACATACCCGGCGACATGGTTTGTTTTTTCGGGCAGGGGGCTGATCCGGTGGGTCGGATCCCCCAGATCCGACCAGGCCACGAACAAATAATTGCTCCCAGCGAACAGCTGGGAGGCGGGGGCGGAGACCTCCCTGGACCACCCCTGAACCATAGGCACTGTGACCGGCGTTTGGGTCGGGTAACCATCGAGAGTGATCTGCAGTCCCGAAGGTGCGGTTTCAAAGCTTACAGGAAGGACTTTGGGGCTGATATCCAGAGATGTGGTGGAGGAGATCCCGTTCGTTGCGCTTGCGGTGAGAGCCAGCCGGTATTGCACGTTCGTTGAAGTCGGGCCGGTCCCTGGAATGGTCAACGTCCCCGTGGCGGCGTTGCTCCAGGCTCCGGCGACCGTTGAAACCTGACCGTCCTGAACCAGGGACGCAGACCAGTTCCAATTCGTCACAGGAATGGCATTCCCGGCAAAATCACTGGCTGATCCGCTGAAGCTGATGGCATCCCCGCCTGCAAAAGAGGATCCGGCAGTGGGTTGGAGGATGGCGGGCGTGGGTGCGAAGAGGGTCTCGTAATCCAGTCCGAGACTGTTCATCTGGATCGAGTCCAACTGTCCGTTAAAGTAGGCATCGGCGGGGAACATGCTGCGACCGAACCAGACACGTGTGGCGCCAAGGTCGGAAGGCAGCACATAAACCGCGTTGTTGACGATGGCGGGGACTCCGTTTGTGTAAACCACAGCCTCGCGGCCGTTGAGGGAAACGGCCACATGGGTCCAGACATTCAGGGGGAAAGGGGCGTTCGGTTGCATGTAATGGGCGAAGCTCGTCGAGTCGGATGTGATGCCGCACTCCATGTTTCCGCCTCCGTTGAACGGTGTGAAATAGAACCAGTGCTCCGTATCCACCCCCCAATCGAAAATCCGTTGCCAGGCCGCGCCGCCGCGCCATTTCACCCAGCTGGAGATCGTCTGGGCCGAACTGCTCCCGGTGGGAAGGCTGAGATATTGGCCAGTGCCCGAAAGGTTTAATACACGGGAGCGAATCGCTTCGATCTGGACCGAGGCCCCCCCGTTCAGAGTGCCAGCAAACCGGTTACTAGCATCGCGGGCATCCAGGGTGAAGGGATAAAAAGACTGCCACTCCACTCCTGCGGATGAGACTGAGGCGAGCGGGAGGAGATCCACCCAATTTGTGGATTTTCTACCCTCCACGTCCACAGCCTCGAGGGTGAAGCGATACAGTCCGTTTGTGGACATCGTGCCCGAGAGGGGAACCGTGTAGGACCCGCTTGATACCCCCTGAACGGGGCCGAGCACCGTGTTCGTGACCCCGTTCAGGATATGCCGCACTGTCCATGTCATTCCCGTTGGTGCGATCATCCTGTCCCGGTAATCCAGGGCGGAACCGGAGAAGGAGATGGTCTGTCCCGGTTCGCAGCCCCTGCCGGGGCCCGGGGATGAAATTTCGGCAAGCGGTGCGAGGATTTGGGCCGCCGGGATCGCACGGGAGGTGAGGCGCACACCACTGATGAATCCCCTGAAGTAGGGATCCGGGCCCAGGCTTCTGCCGAGAAAGAAATTGGTGGCCCCGAGGTTTTCCGGAGTGAGATTCAGCGCAGCGTTGGTCGCCACCGGGGTGCCGTTCGTGTAGAGAACGCCCCGGCTGCCGTCCAGAACCACGGCGAGATGGACCCAGAGATTCGTGGGCAGGGCCCAGGGGGCTTCGATGATTTGGTCCCCGGGAACTCCGCGCAGGGTCATGTTGAAGCGCAGTTTTCCTCCCGCCGCCCGGGGCGTCAGGACGGAATGGCGGTTTGCATCGGTTCCGAAATCGAAGACGGGCTGCGAGTCCGCCCCTCCGCTCCATTTCACCCAGGCGGAGAAGGTCATGAACCTTGAGGACTCCTGCGGCAGTTGGACATATTGGCCACTCCCGGTCAGTTGCAACACCTGGCCCCGGTCGGGATCATTTGTGAAGGAGGCACCACCCAGCAGCAGTCCCGCTGTGCCACCGCGGGCATCCAGTGCATTGGACTGGAGGGGGTGCCGGGCATCCCAGTCGGGAGTTGGATTGGCAGAGGGAACCATTGCCACGGCAGTGGTTTTGCGCCCGATCGAATCGGTGACGAGCAACCTCACCTGGAGGGTGGCATCACCGGGGGTGTTGGTGGGGACCAGGAACGATGTATTCGTCATGCCGATCAGGAGCGGACTCAGGACATTGGTCCGCCCATTTCGGATGATGTCGATCTGCCACTGGCAGGAGGATGGGCCCAGGGGCGTGAGCATGAAGTCGCGGCCCGAGCCTCGAAGGATCACCCGGGTGCCCGGCAGGAAGGTCGATTTTGAATCCGGAAGCTCGATGCGCGCCTCCGGTGCGGTGATGGACTGGGCATTCAGCACCCGGCCATGGGCCCGGAACCCGGCGATGAGGCCGTTGAAATTGGCATCCGCCGCGAATTTGCTGCGGCCGAGATGGTTTGTTTGCGCACGGACCAACAGGGGTGCGACCGGCAGGGATGAGTTGGTGGCCACCGGGGCACCGTTGAGGTAGAGGATGCCGCGCTGGTCATCGAAGGTGACAGCCACATGCGTCCAGCGGTTGGTTGGAACGGCGGTGGGGGCATCGATCGAGTAGGTGGCTCCGGTGCGGATGTCGCAGCGCAGGTGCCTGTCGCCGGAGGCCGGGGTGAGCATCACATAGCGCGAAGTGTCCGTTCCGAAATCGAAGATCCGTTGCCAGGGAGCGCCACCGCTCCATTTGACGACCGCGCTAAAGGTCCTTGCGTAGGCCACTCCGGGAGGGAGTTCCACCGAGGCGTTGGTGCCCTCAAGGGAGAGCACCCGGCCGTATGTGGGATCCGGCACCGTGCGGGCTGTGCCCCGGAGCATGCCGCTGTATTGGCCGTGATCATCGGTGGCATCGAATTCAAAGTTGTAGAGGGCCGACCAATCGTTCGTATAAACGGGCCAGTTGTCCGCAGTCCATGCGAGCGGCACGAGGTCAAACCGGGCGGGGCCGTAGGCTCCATACCAGGGGGCGTAGGCGTTGGCGTCATAATAATGGTAGCTCAAATACTGACGCCCTCCTTCCGAGAGAATACCCGCGTGACCCGGTCCGGTGAACTTGCCCGTGCCCTCGAGAAACAATGTGTTGCCCGCGTTCCTCAGGTCCCGTCCAGCCCTGTCAAAATAGGGTCCTGTGATCGTCGAACTGCGGCCCACGCGGATGTTGTAACCACTGTTCACACCGGAACAGCAGGAGTCGTAGTTCACAAAGAGATAATAATATCCGCCCCGATGAAACAGGCATGAGGCTTCGATGGAACTGTTGTAGGCGAGTTGGGTGGTTGGGCTGTCCGCCGAGATTCTCATGCCGGTCACGGGATCCAGTTGCACGACGTAGATGCCGGTCCAATAAGATCCGAAACACATCCATGGATTTCCCGAGGCGTCCAGCACGAGGCTGGGATCGATGACGTTATAGGGGCTTGTGGTGCTGGACAGGATCACAGGACCGTGGTCGGTCCAGGCATAGGCAGGGTCGGTTGGATCCAGCGTGGGGGTGGAGACCATGCCGATTGCGGAGGTCTGGCTGCCCCAGGTGGAAATGGCATAATAGACACGATAGGCGTTTGCGAAGTAGATGATGTCCGGCGCCCAGACTGTGCCGTCAAATCCCGGGACGGCGTTGGTCGTCCATGAGGGGAGTTTTGAAAAAACGGGAGGGCCGGATTTCCAGAAGACCTTGTCGGCCGAGGATTTTGTTTTGATGCTGTAGCCTGTGACAACTTGGTAGTAGCGGTCCTTGCACTTGATGATGGTGGAGGGGTCGTGCGCGCCGAGATCCCCTCGCAAATGCGGCGATGCTCCAAAAGAGACAGCTCCGCTGAGCAGCAGAACCCAAGCAAACAAACGGCATGACGACATCACGACAGCATGATCGGGCAAAGGGCTTTTGACGCAACTCGATTCGATTTCCAGCCCACCCACCCATCCGGCCCTGGCTGAACATCAGGGAGCCTTGTGGAATACAACAATGCGGTTTGTGTTGGTCCCGGATTTCATGTTGTCCACACCCCAGCAATTCGCGGTCTTGGTGAATTCCTGGTCGTTGATGAGGACGAGGAGGGGGGTAAGCCCGGCTCTGGTGCCGCAGCTGAGAACCGTTTTTTCCAGCTGGATCATTCCCCTGTCCACCTCACCCACTTCAAAAGCGACATACCCATTCGGCCTCAGCACGCGTGCGAGTTCCCGGAACACCCGGTTCATGGAGGCCTCCCATGCGGGCAGGTTGGAGTCCATGGTCAGCCGGACAGATGCGGGATCAATGTTCAGAAACCAGCAACGGAGCCAGTTGTCCTGCTGATACTGGACCACCTTCAGAAAGGGTGGGGATGTGACCACCAGCGAGATTGAATTGGAGGGGATTCCTGTCGTGTCATCGGCTGGGCGGTTGAAGAGCCTGGCAGCATGGTTCGTTGATGTGAGGGTGGTCCGGGCTTTTGGGGAAACATCCCCGAGCAGTTGGCGGCTCTTCTTTAGGAGGATGGAGCGGATGTCGCGCTCAGGTGGGGCCTGGTTGCGGCGCTCGTTGATGCGGAGTTGCGATTTGACCGAAACGGCCTGATTTGGTGGCAGGGTGTAAACGGAGAAAAAACCGGGGGAGTGTCCCGTGAGGCGGTTTAGCGAGACCATCCGAAGCCAGTCGTCCGTTTCATCCAGAGTACCATCCTGCACGCGGGTCAGAAAATATTTTTTCAAGGAACCGAGCCCTGCGAGGGTTTTGGGATGGTAAAAAGCCAGCAGATCCTCCGGGGTGTCGGCCGGGTCATCCAAAGGGATTTGATCCAACCGCTGTTGAATGGCATCAAGGCCGGGGGGATGAAGACGGGGCTTAACCAGCACGAGGCTGAGCGGGTTCACATCGTTCCCGTATGGGATTCGCCCGAGGAGGGCCGATTCCACGAGGGTTGTGCCACGTCCCATGAAGGGGTCATAAACCACATCCCCCGGGCGTGTGAGCCTTTCGATGAAAAAGCGGGGTAACTGGGGCTTGAAGCAGGCACGGTAGGAGATTTCGTGCAGCGAGGATGCCTGGCGCTGCCGGGCGGTCCAAAACTCGTTGGTGTAGGTGGGTGCTCCCGCGTCCTCGCCATCGGGCGCGATGTAGGAGGTGACACTCTCACGGCTTGGGGCACCAAATTCCTTGAAACTCCGCACATCCTCCACAAAGTCGGCCCAGTCCATCGGTTTGATGGGCTCCGGCAGGGGATCGGGTTCGGGGGGTGGGGTGTTGAAGCCGAGCGGCAGTTCGCATGCGCTCAGGTTCTCGCCACGCAGTTTTGTTCGGGTTCGTCTGGTTTTCAAGTTTGCTGGTGGCGAATGGTATCGTTCCGGGCCTGCCCGTTCAAGCCTGCCGGGTTCGATGCGGTTGGGTTGAGTGGATCGAGGAAAATTATTGATTAGCTTGGGTGGTTCGTCCAAAGTGGGGGCTGTTGGCTGGAGAGATGGCAGAGTGGTTTAACGCGCACGCCTGGAAAGCGTGAGTGGGATTAAACCCACCGGGGGTTCGAATCCCCCTCTCTCCGCCACTTCTTTCCTTTGGTTTTTCCCCCATCAGACATTGCCCATTCATGGCTGCACACGTGCACGGAAATAGTATTGCGTCTCCCCGAGTGGAATCATGTTTGTGATCGCTGCCGGGCTGGAGTTCGGGGTGGGGATGGTGTTGGTGCTGTAGGCGGCCCAGTCTGTGGGCGTGGAGCCCCGCTCCAAAACGTAGGTCTCCCCGGGTTTGCCCTGGAGGACCAGTGTGGCCGTCCGGAAATCCCTCCTCTGGAGTTTCAATTGAGGCACCCGGCTCGTCAGGGTAAACGCATCGAGTTGCTGGCCTGTCGTGTCATAGGTTCCCCAGATGAGCTGGTTGGCATCAATGTGCATCAGATCGTAGTGGTGACTGGAATATTCAACGGTGAAGAGCGGCCAGAACGCGACCCGTTCGGTGTCCACCTCGCCCCCGCCGCCGCCTGTGACGACGTAGGTGACCCCGTTGGTCACCCCCCGGTTGTAATTGTGGGCGTGGCCGTTGATGACCACATCGACGTGGTATTGGCTGAACAGGGGAACCCAATCGTTTCTCACCCAGCCCTCACCCGTGTAGCCGCCGCCATTCCACAGGTTCGCGAAGGGAGGTTTGTGGAAGCATACCACGCGGAACGCCGCGTTCCGGGTTTCCGGACGGCCCAGTTCATTGACCAGCCAGGTGTATTGTTCGGGGGATGCGGATGTGCTTGCCTCGGTATCCAGAAAGATGAATCGGGAGTTTCCATAGTCGAAGGCATACCAGGAACTGTTGCCGGGCAGGGCTCCGTAGGCATAGGAATAGGGATGTTCCCCATCGTGATTGCCCCTGGCGAACAGGGCTGGATGGGTTTGTCCGATTGACTGGAATTCCAGGGCCCCGAACCAGTAGTTGTGCCAGTCATAGAGGGATGCCCCGCTGGACGCCACATCCCCGGCTGCTCCCGTCCAGTCCACCCCCCGGGTCAGCATGTCAGGGATCATCTGATGCAGGGTGGTGGGGCCGACCTGGCTATCCCCCCACCAGGCTACTGAAAATGGAGTGTTCCGGTAGGGTGCCGTGCGGAAGGCGTAGGTGGGGGATCGGGTGGCTCCGTTGCACACGCGGTAGGTGTAATGGGTCTGGGGCGCGAGCCCGGTCAGCGTGGCGCGGTGGACGAAGTGGGTGGAATCGATCATGGTGGTTTCGATTCGCATGAGGGTGTGCTGAGTGATATTTGAGGGGCCCCACTCAACGGTGGGGGTGGCCAGATTGCCATCCGTCTCCCACTGCAGGGTCATCGCATCCTGACGGTAATCCTGAAGCAGGGGGAGCTTGGTGATGGTTGGGGCCGTGAGTGTTGTGGCTCTCTGGATGCGAGCGACCACATCATCCGCCATGCTGTTGTTGTCCGCATCCCGGCGGTGGTTGCCAATGATTTCCAGACGCAGAGCCCGGGTGCCGGTGGGCAGGAGTCCCGTGGTGCCGCGGCGAAGCCACACATCTGTTCCCGCCACCATGCTCCGGCTGGCGGCTATCTCCTCGCGGGATGAGTCCAGGAACGCCACGCGAAGGGAAGTCTGGCTGTCAAAGGTGCCGGTGGCGTATGCGTTGCGAATGGAGGCGGATGCATCCAGAACAGCGCCACCATCCAGATCGGCGGCAGTGAATCCTGCGGCAAGGAGATCCACATCCTGCCGGAGAATCATGTCGCCACCCGGCTTCAATCCACCGTGGAGAAACAGGGAGCCGGAGGCAGGCGAGCCTTTGCCGGCGGCGGCCGTCATCGTGACCGGATGTCCCGAAACGACCTGCCAGTTGGCGAGACCGGACTCGAATCCGCCGTTGGTCTGGAGCGGTTGCCCGAAAAGGAGGTTCGGGGGCATTCCAGAGTTGGTGACCGCAAACGCGGCATCCGAAGCATCCTGAAGGGATGGAAAATCCAGGGATGTGAGCCGGATCCGGTAGTTGTTGGTATCGCCCAGCCTCGGCTCGATGGCCCATGCAAAATTGCTTTGGCGCATCAGGGTCTGACCCAGTGCCCGATACAACAGGTCCCCCAGCAGGAGATCAATTTTCACCAGCCCGCCGGGGTCCACGGCTGACCATGTGATGGTCTGGGTTGTTCCAGCGGAAAGAACCTCCCTGCCGTTGGGGCTTGCCACTCGCAGTCCTGTGGGTTGCAGGGGGAGGGGAATGCCCGCTGCCTCGGGGCCGCCGAACAGTGCGAGTTCCGCCGGAGTCAGGGCCCGGTCCCGCATTTGGACGCTGTTGACAAAACCCGCCGCGTTTTCCTGATCTTCGTCACCAAAGAGCAGTGCTGTGGTGTCCAGAGCCCAGCGGCCATCCAGGCTCAAACCGGAGATTTGCTGGACCTGGGAACCGTTGAGATAGCTGGTGTAGGTTCCGGCGGCACAATCCACGACGAGGGCAATCCGGTTCCAGGTTCCATCCGGGACATTTCCCGTGTAAACACCGGAGATCCCAAGCCCGTTGGAGGGATTGATGAACCAGTCCCCGTCGTTGTTATTTCCCGGGGCCGTTTGCAGGAGGGCCGCCCAGCCTCCCGGGCGGGAGGGGAACATCACATCCATGAGCAGTGTGTATTGGTTAATCGCAGTGCCCCCCCCATTCGCCAGGAATCCATGTGTGAGCCGGAGAAAGGTGCCACGCGTGAAGCCTGCGACCTGTGCCGTCTGGCCCTTGATGAGCATGTTTGTGAATTCGATGGCGGGAGTTGAGGCCGGGGCGGCGGCACCGGGGGCCAGGCTCGCGCCACCGCTTGAGGATGCAAGGTTCCCGTTGAAATCCCACTGCGCGATTCCGGCGCCGGACCATTTCTGAATTCCCGCCGCATTCGGGAGGCCGAGGAGGGCTATCTCCTCGGGGGCAAGTGCGCGATCATGGATCTGGATGCTGCTCACATACCCGACACCCGTTTCGTTGTTCTCATCAGCAAAAAGCAGTGCTGTTGTGTTCAGAGCCCACCGGCCGTCAACCGCGCTGGGGGTCGCGTCCAGATATTGCATGCGGTTTGTTCCCAACGGCGCGGAGCCAATCGCTGAGGATAGCACACTGGTTCCATCGATATATTTTCCCAGCTCGCGCCGTGTCGTGTCGATGGTGAAGGCCACACGGTGCCAGACATCCGGGGAAAGATTGCCATTGTAGTATCCGTTGATGCCGATCCCGTTGGCCCCATTGACAAAAATCTCGCCATCACTGGCGTTGTTGGTGTCGGTCTGCCAGATGGAGCGGTAGCCGGTGCTGCTGGAGGGGTAAAGAATGTCCAGGACCACCGTATATTGGTTCACCTTCGTCCCGGATCCGTTGGGGAGGGCACCATGTGGCACAATGTAACCCTGGCCCGCCGTGGTTGCTGGAAAGCGCATGACGCGACCCGCCTGGCCATTGATGGAGGCGATGCCGAAGGCGGTCGTGGTGCCAAACTGCGTCTGGCTGGCCGTCGTGCCGCGATATTGCAGGGGGGTGCCGATCGTCGCCGCCAGATCGCCGTTCTCAAAATCCCACTGGCCTGTGATGGCTGCCATGGCTGACAGACCTGAAGCCATAAGAACCCAACAAGGATGGATCGCCTTCATGAAGGCAAAGTAGAGGGTCGGGAGGTGATTGGCGAGGTAGGACTTGCGCGTTGGTTTCTTGTGTTTCACACGCGCGGCTGCTTAAATCCTTCCCCATGACAACTGGAACTTTGGCTCTGCCGGGCATGTTATGCACCGCCTGGAGACATCCGGAGAGTATATCCCGGATCGGTCGCCGCCAGTGTTGCCAATGTCTGCAGCGGCGCGGCCGTCGCACCGCATGAACACACCCCGCGTTCCCCATACACATTCACGCCATGAATACACCCTCTGAATCATCATCGTGCAACTCCCCATCCTGCGGATGCAGCCAGCCGCTCACGCGGCGTGACTTCATCCGGTGGACGGGCCTTGCTGTCGCAGGTGCCACGGCGAGCCGCATGGGGGCGATCGCCGGGCCTTTTGAAGGGGCCGATTTTGAAAAGCTGATCCCGGCCGACAAGCGGTTGGATCCGGCCTGGGTGAAGTTGATCCAGGAGCGTGGTAATCCAACCGAATATCGGGGCGGGGAACTGGAAACCATCGGCATGCCGATCGGAGGCATTTGTGCCGGGCAGCTTTACCTGGGAGGGGACGGCCGTCTCTGGCACTGGGATATCTTCAACCTCCCGCAGCCCTCCCATTTCAGTGACACGGGCGGGCCCAATTATGCCCATCCCCCTAAGCCGGAATCGCCCATCGAACAGGGGTTCGGCATCAGGATCGAATCGGATGGCCGGGCGCAGACCCGGGTGCTGGACAGCCGAGGGTTTGATCCGAAGCACATCACTTTTCGGGGACAATACCCGGTGGCGTTCGTGGATTACCGCGATCCGGAACTGCCGGTCACCATCGCTCTGGAGGCCTTTTCCCCTTTCATCCCGCTGAACGTGCCGGATTCGTCGCTGCCTGCCACTGTGATGCGGTTTTCTGTGAAGAACCATTCGCAAAAGGCCGTGGTGGTCGAATTGTCTGGATGGATCGAGAATGCGGTCTGTCTCGGAAGCGGCCTCGGAGGGTTGGCCCGGCGTCGGAACAGGCTCAGCAGGGATGGCGGGGTGACTTTCATGGAATGTGCCGTCGAACCGTTGCCAAATCGGGATCAAACCCCATCCCGTCCCGAGATTGTCTTTGAGACCTTCGAGAATGGTTATGGGGCGTGGAAGGCGGAGGGGACGGCATTCGGCTCCGCCCCGGCTGAGGGCACGCTGCCCGGGCAGCAGGCAGTCAGTGGTTTCCTTGGCAAGAAGCTGGTGAACACGTTCCTGGACGGGGATTCCACCAAGGGGCGGTTGACCTCCCCCGGTTTCAAGATTGAGCGGCGATTCATCTCCTTTCTTGTGGGTGGCGGCGCCATGGCGAAGCGCACCTGCATCAACCTGTTTGTGGATGACAGGCAGGTCCGGACCGCCACCGGGCACAATTCGGAGGCCCTCTCGTGGCAGGAATGGGATGTGAGCGAGTTTGAGGGGCGGACCGGCCGGATTGAAATCGTGGACGACTCCACAGAGGGATGGGGCCATATCAATGTGGACCAGATTGTCTTCACGGATGAGACGGCCGCCGCCCGCGTGCCACTGGAAGCGCGGGAGGATTACGGGTCGATGGGAATCGCGCTGGTGGGGAAGGGGTCTGATCCTTTTGCACAGACCCGTGTTTCCGCCCCCTTTGCCGAGGGTGCCTTTGCCGAGATGACTTCCGGCGGCCGGGAGGATGCAGTGCTCTCCGCCGGTGGAAAGCTGGTTGGGGCGGTGGGACGGAAACTCAAGCTGGCCTCCGGGGCGGAGGGTGATGTGGTGTTTGTTGTGGCCTGGCATTTCCCGGGCCTGCTCCGGCGGAGGCTGGGTCCGCTGAAGGACCTCGCAACCCTCAGGCGGTCCTATGCGTCACGGTTCAAGTCGGCCGCCGGGGTGGCCCGTTATGTGGCCCGCGACTACAAACGGCTCGCCGGTGATACAATGCTCTGGAACAAGACATGGTATGAATCCACTTTGCCATACTGGTTTCTGGACCGCACGTTTGCCCCCATCTGCACCCTGGCGACGAGCACCTGCTACCAGTTCACCTCAGGCCGGTTTTATGCCTTTGAGGGGGTCTATTGCTGCGAGGGGACCTGCCAGCACGTCTGGAATTATGCGCATTCTGTCGCCCGCATCTTCCCGGAATTGGAGCGGGATCTCAGGGAGAGGACCGATTTTGGCACATCGTGGCACGAGAACGGGGCGATTGACTATCGGGGCGAGTGTGCCCGCCACGTGGCGCATGATGGTCAGTGCGGGGTGATTTTAAGGGCCTGGCGCGAGCATCAAATGGCCCCGGATGACCGCTATCTCCGGGCCTGCTGGCCGAGAATCCGCAAATCCATTTCATACCTGATCGGGCTGGATGGCGGGGAGGATGGGTTGCTTGAGGGGGAACAATACAACACCCTCGATGCCGCATGGTTTGGCCCGATGGCCTGGATCAGTTCCTTCTATGTGGCGGCACTCCGCGCCGGGGAGGCGATGGCCCGGGAGTTGGGCGACACCGATTTTGCCGTGCAGTGCCAGCGGATCGCGAGCCGTGGCAGCCAGGAACTGGTGAAGCAGCTCTACAACGGGGAGTTTTTCATCCATAAACCGGATCCCCAGCATCCGAAGGCCACCAACACGAACGATGGATGCCATATCGACCAGTTGATGGGCCAGGCATGGGCGATGCAGGTCGGGTTGCCCAGAGTCATTCCAGCCGCCGAGTCCCGCTCGGCGCTGCAGGCGATCTGGAAGTATAACTTCACACCGGATGTCGGCCCCTACCGCAAGGAGTCGTTCATCAAGGGAGGGCGCTGGTATGCCATGGCGGGTGAGGGTGGCGTTGTAATGACCACCTTTCCGCGCGGGGGTATCGAGCAGGCGGCGGGTCAGAGCGGATTCGGCTATTATTTCAACGAGGTCTGGACCGGTCAGGAGCATCAATTGGCGGCACACATGATCTGGGAGGGGATGGTTGAGCCTGCCATGATCATCACCCGCATCCTGCATGACCGTCATCATGCCTCAAAAAGAAATCCCTACAACGAGGTGGAATGTTCCGATCATTACACCCGGGCGATGTCCAGCCATGGGAGCTTCATCGCGGCCAGTGGTTACGAGCATCACGGTCCCGGCAGGCACATCGGGTTTGATCCCCGCATCACGCCCGAGCGGTTCAAATCGGCATTTACCGCTGCGGAGGGGTGGGGGACCTTCCAGCAGGTGCGTGAGGGGGCACGCCAGGTCGAAACCCTGTCAGTGAGATATGGCCGTCTGCGGATCAAAACGCTGGCTTTTGGCGTGAGGGAAGGTCAAATCCCGAGCCGTGTGGAGGTGAAGTTGGGATCATCCACACTCCCCGCCACCTTCGAAGTCACTGGCACTCGTGCCAGGGTTGTTCTCGCCGCCGAGACAACCCTAAAGACAAACACGGAACTGGTTGTGACCTTCAGTTGACGCCGGGCAGATTGGCTCAAATCCCGGGCGGCGGCCATTCCGGCCGCGCCCGGTGGGGGTCAGAGATCGAGTTCCTTGTCCTGATATTTCTTGGCGGCGTTATTGAGGCCCTGGACGATTTGTCGGGCCTCCTCCTCTGTGGCATCCGGGGTGAAGATCAGGAGACCGTTGGTGATCGGTTGGGAGATTTTGGGTGCCGCGAGCCAGCGTTCATCGTTGGGTTTCACGGCAGGAGGGCTTACGAACTGGGAAAAAATGGCCAACCTCTTGCCCCGGTTCATTGTGGTGAATTGCTCGATCAACCAGGATCCGCGCCGGTCGAACTGGATCTGGATGGCGAATCCGCCCATCACATCGACCAGCTTTGCCTCACGAACATTCCCCTCGGTTGCCAGAGGTGAGCGCTCGATCTGGATGGGAATGGGTTTTGCCCGGAATACGGTGATTCCTGAGGTCCGCCCACCGGCATCCTTGGCCCCTTCCCCATGAACCCGAAGGGAACTCAGAGCTTTTCCCCGCTTCTTTTCGGGGGAACTGCATCCCACGGCAAGGAGCCCGGCCAAAAAGATCAGGAAATAGAGATTGAATCGCCTCGAGAGAATCTTCATACTCTTAAAACAATCGTAACGAATTGCCAAAGTAAAGATCGATATGAGTAAGCAACACAATAAAGCTGAGAAACGCAGTCGCCGTGAGAGTTATATCAAGCGGAAGAAGGCGCTGGTTAACGCCAAGACGGGGGCAAAAGCCTCTGCCAAGACTCCGGCCAACGCCTGAGTCAGGGCACCTGATTAAGCCCCGCCATGCGGGGCACCATTAAAACCACCTTCGGGTGGTTTTTTTTGTTCGGTGGGAGACCCCGTTTGGCACCAGCCGACTGTCTGGTTGCCGGGCGGGAGCATAAGCCCATGGTTCCCCCCTGCCACGAAACAGGGGCTCTCTCCTCTGATGCTGAGATCCTGCGTTGGGTATGTGCGGAAGTTGTTCGAGGGAGCCAGCTTGACAGTGGTGCGGTTTACTGGATGCTTTGGGTAGGAAGCTGGATTATAGCCATGCCCATTTACGAATACGAATTGATTGACGGCGACTGCAAGGTCTGCGGTGGGAAGTTCACATTGAACCGCCCTCTGGATGCAGCGCCGCTCACCCAATGCCCTGCCTGCAAGAAGCCGGTGCGGAAGCTTTTCTCAAGTTTTAACTCCCCCAAGACAGTCTCGTTCTCAGACGCAAAAAAGGCCGGATTCACGGTTCTGAAGAGGGTGAGCAAGGGGGAATACGAGCGGCAGTAAGCAGGGCAGCATACGTTTGGAGCGCTCTGGTCGCAGTGGTGTGACGAGCCTGCTCACTCCCATCGCCGCAGAGCGGATTCAGCGCGGGATGCAGGAGGGAAGTAAATGTTTGTCGTGGACTTACTGTTTCTGGATACTGGCATTTCGTTTTTTTGAACATGAGCAATAAGCAGACAGCGGCACCCTCGGCGAATGAACTCCTCAAGCAGGGAAGCCCGACCCTTGCCGGGACGATCGCCCAAACCCTTGCCGATCCCCAGGCAGACCGATTTTCTGATGACGACAACCAGTTTCTGAAGTTCCACGGCATCTACCAGCAGGATGACCGGGATCTCCGCAAGACGGGCAAAAAGTTCATCATGATGGTCCGGGTCCGGATGCCGGGCGGCGTGCTGACCCCCGCGCAATACCTGGATTTGGACCGGCTCTCCTCCGAATACGGGAACGACACCCTGCGGATCACCTCCCGGCAGGCGCTCCAATTTCATGGGGTGGTCAAATCCAGGCTGGCCCGAACCGTGAAGGGAATCAACGACACCCTTCTAACGACCATCGCGGCCTGCGGTGATGTGGTTCGAAATGTGATGGCGCCGCCCTATCCCGGCACCGACGGGAATGGTGCGGTGCGGGAGCAGGTGCTGGCGTCGGCGCTCAAGCTTTCCAAAGATCTTGCCCCCACGACACCCGCCTACCCAGAAATATGGCTGGAGGGTCAGCCTTTGGAATTGGGGACCGGTCGGCCGGTCGGGGATTTTTCGGACCCGCTTTACGGGAAAACCTACCTGCCGAGGAAGTTCAAGATCGGAATCGCGATTCCGCCCCACAACGAGGTGGATGTTTTCACACACTGCCTGGGACTGGTGGCCATCGTGGAGAATGGGGTGCTCGCGGGCTACAACCTGCTCGTCGGTGGAGGCATGGGCCGAAGCCATGGAAACGAGGAAACCTTCCCGCGCCTGGCGGATGTGGTTGGATTTCTGACGCCGGACCAGGTGGATGCCGCGGTGAGGACCACAGTGACGATCCACCGGGATTTCGGGGATCGCACGAACCGGAAGCGGGCGAGGTTGAAATATGTTCTGGCCGACCGTGGTGTGGACTGGTTCCGGGCTGAACTGGAGCAGCGGAGTGGTTTGAAGCTGGGCGCTGCCCGCCCCTTCACCTTCACGCATCAGGGGGACCGTTTCGGGTGGCACAAGCAAACCGATGGAAACTGGTTCGTGGGTCTCTGCGTTGAAACCGGACGCATCAAGGACACCCCGGCCCGGAGAATCAAGGCGGCTCTGCGGGAGGTGGTTGCAGAGTTCAAACCGGAGATCCGGTTGACGCCCGGGAACAACTTGATCCTCGCGAACATTCCCTCCGGGCAGCGGGAAGCGATTACCGCCATGCTTGCGAAGCATGGACTCCCGGTTGAGAATCAGGGCTCGGCTGTCAGACTGGGGTCAATGGCCTGCGTATCACTGCCGACGTGCGGACTGGGCCTTGCGGAGAGTGAGCGCTATCTCCCCGGGTTGATCACCGAGATTGAAGGTTTGTTCGCCGAGGTGGGATTGGAGAACGAGGAGATCATCATCCGGATGACGGGTTGCCCCAACGGCTGCGCCCGGCCCTATATGGCGGAGGTTGGATTGGTTGGCAAGGCACCCGGGAAGTATCAGCTCTATCTGGGCGGCAACGAATCATCAACCCGCCTGAACCGTCTCTTTCTCGAGACTGTGAAGGACGGGGAGATTGTCAACGAACTGAGGCCCCTGCTGCTGCGCTACAAGGATGGTCGTCTGGGTGGCGAGCGGTTCGGGGACTGGGTGGCGCGTGTGTTATGGGAGAAGGCCTGAGCAGAATTGTGAAGTGTCAACACGTTAGATAGGTTTAATTTTTATTGATTTATGACTGGGCGAAAACCTTTGATCAGTGAGGATTGGCTCGCATTGTGGACCGGCGTCGCGGTTTTCCTGTTGTCGCTTGGAGTTTTTGCGGGGACGGACCTCCTCGGCTTCGGGGCCAAAGTGGGTGTATGGACCGACATCTCGAAGGCGATCACCCCTGTGTCGGGCGCGTTCAAGTGGATGTCCGCCGGGGTTTCAGTGCTCTCAACCTTCCTGTTCATGGGGGTCGTGATTGGAACAGGCAACTGGTTGCTCGGGGGCTGCACCCGGAAGTTTGTCATCGCATTCACGCTCGTGTTCGGGATCACCTTTGCCTGCCACCTTCTGGGGAGCCAGGCGAACATCGCGGCAACCACTCCGGCGGAGTTGAAAAAGTTCGGGATCACCTGGTCGCTCAAACTGACCGGGGAGGCCGGGTTTGTTCTGGCACTCCTTGCCGGGTTGGCGATTGGAAATTTCTTTCCCCGGCTGGCGGCCCTTCTGAAGGAGGCGGTCCGGCCGGAACTGTTTGTGAAGACGGCGATTGTGATCATGGGTGCAGGGGTGGGAATCAAGGCCCTGGAAAATTCCGGGCTGGCCTGGGGGATCATGTTCCGTGGATTTTGTGCGATCGTTGAGGCCTATCTGATCTACTGGGCGGTGATGTATTACATCGCCCGAAAGTTTTTCAAGTTCAACCGCGAGTGGGCCGCGCCGCTGGCCTCCGGGATTTCGATCTGCGGTGTCTCCGCCGCGATCGCCACGGGCGGGGCGATCCGGGCCCGGCCGATTGTGCCCATCATGGTGTCATCGCTGGTGGTTGTGTTTGCGGTGGTGGAGCTTTTGCTGCTCCCTTTTCTGGCTCAGGCATTTCTCTGGCAGGAACCTCTGGTCGCAGGGGCCTGGATGGGATTGGCGGTGAAAACAGATGGGGCGGCCACGGCGGCCGGTGCGGTCACCGATGCCCTGATTCTGGCCAAGGCGGCAGCCAACGGGGTTTTCTATGAGAAGGACTGGATTCTCAATACCGCCACCAGCATCAAGGTGTTTATAGACATCTTCATCGGCATCTGGGCTTTTGTGCTCGCCTACATCTGGGCCAACTACATCGAAAAGCGGGAAGGGGACAAGGTCCGGGTGATAGAGATCTGGCAGCGTTTTCCCAAGTTCGTGATCGGTTACCTGCTTACCTTCCTCATCTTTCTGGGGCTGGGGATTGCCTGGCCATCCATGGTCAAGTCCAGCGTGACGGTCCCGGTGACAAAGGAACAGAAAGTAACCGATCCCACAACGGGTAAGGAGAAGATGGAGATGGTGCCCGTGATGAAGGAAATCCGCACCGAAGATCCAGCGACCGGTCAGGTGACGGTTTCGAAGGTCGCGGAGACAAAGCAGGAAACAAGGCCCGGCCCGGCGAGGCTCGCCACCGACCAGTCAAATGTGTTCCGCGTTCTGTTCTTTTGCCTGACGTTTTTCACAATCGGGGTGGTTTCCAATTTCAGGAAGCTATGGGAGGAGGGCATCGGGAGGCTTGCGGCAGTTTATGTGGTGGGCCTGTTTGGATTCATCATCTGGTTTGGCCTGGTGATTTCCTGGCTGTTCTTCGGCGGGGTGCATCCGCCGATTGTGCACTGAGGCGCCAGGGATGGCATGGGGGCATGGTCCTGTTGGGAGATTGATTTATGGATGAGCAACCTAAGATCGGTGAGGAAATGGAGAAAATGCGGCAGGAGTATGAGCCGCTGCTCCCTATCGAGAAAAAGCTGATTGCCTGGAGTCTGGGGATCGGATTCTCGCTGCTGGTGATTCTCTATTTTGTAAGCAAGTGGCTGCCGGGAGGAGCCACGGGGCACTAAGGGGGAGAGCTTAAGTTTTTGGTTCGCACGGTATCAATCCAACCCCGTTCACAGCGGATTTTGTGAGGCACCAATGACAAAGCAGGCAACGTTAAAGGCTGTCGCGGTTCTTTTTTGTTCATTCCTGCTTCGCCTTCATGCCGTTGCGCAGGAGACGCCGGGGTGGTCGCTGATTTGGGCGGATGAATTCAGTCAGGTGAATGGCAGCTCTCCCGATCCAGCCAGGTGGGCTCATGACACTGGCACCGGGAGTGGCGGCTGGGGCAACAACGAACTCGAATATTACACCGCCCGCACCAACAACATCCGGGTCGAAAATGGGCAGCTGGTGATTGAAGCCCGGCAGGAAAGTTATCTGGGGAGTGCCTTCACTTCGGCACGGATCAAAACGCAGGGGAAGGTGTCGTGGAGGTATGGGCGGATCGAGTCACGGATCAAGATCCCACGGGGGCAGGGAATCTGGCCCGCCTTCTGGATGCTGGGAACAAACATCACGTCGGTCAGTTGGCCAACCTGCGGCGAGATCGACATCATGGAAAACGTTGGCTCTGACACCAACACGGTCAAGGGCACGATCCATGGTCCGGGGTATTCGGGGGGGGTGGCATCGGCGGAGAAAGGCGCCTTCCGGGTGGTGTGGCGTTCGCGGATGATTTTCATGTCTATGCGGTCGAATGGACCACGAATCTGATCAGGTGGCTGGTGGATGGTCAGCAGTATTTCAGGGTCAATCCAGCGAATCTTCCCCAGAGCACAACGTGGGTATTCTCACAACCGGAGTTCATCATTCTGAATCTTGCTGTGGGGGGCAACTGGCCCGGGAGTCCGAACGCCACAACAACCTTTCCCGTCCGCATGGTGGTGGACTATGTGCGGGTCTATGCTCCCACCAACCTGCCTGCATCCGGGACCAACGCCCTGCTGAACCCCGGTTTCGAGTCCAACAGCCTTTCCGGTTGGACGGCTTTCGGCAACGCAATCAGCAATGTTCAACTTGCCCAGACCAACGGGTCACTGGTCAGGTCGGGGGTGGACTCTCTCAAACTCTACGGCCAGTTCACAGGCGGTTTGAATTTGTCCGGCATCCGGCAGGACATCCCGGTGGTGCCGGGACAGAGTTTTACCGCACGGACCTGGATGATGACCCCGGTATCAGACCAGATCGCGATCGGGAATGCGGCATGGATGGAGGTGTCGTTTCGTAACGCTTCCTCGACCGTTCTTGGGCTTTACCGGACTGCGTTCATCACCAACTCGACTCCTCCCGGGGTATGGCTCAGGCTTGCGGTGACCAATCAATTGAATCCCGCAACATCGGCGGTGACTGGATCTGTTGCCAGGCTGGTTGCCCCGGTTGGGACAAGCACCGCGAGTTGCCAGATTGTCTTTCGTCAACCCGCGACGGCCAATGGGGCGGTTTATTTCGATGATTTGAGTCTCAGTCGCGGTGGGGGTGGGGAGTTTGCCGTGCCTGTTTCTGCCAGTCGCAGCGGCAACGACCTGAACATTGGTTTTGTTTCCTATCTCGACTCCCCATATCAACTGCGCTGGAAGTCCCGCCTTTCCGACCCGGCCTGGACGGTGCTGACGAACATCAGTGGAAATGGGGGCATCTCCGGAGGTTCCATGGGGCTGGCCTCCTCGAGCGGGTTTTTGAGGGTGGTGCGGATAAGTGAGTGATTATGGCTGCGAGCAAACAACAAAGGTCCATGGCACTCGTTGTGGCGATTTGTGCCGATCTTGTGCAGATCGTGTTCCCGATGTTCTTCGGCGAGGGGTTCCTTTCCCCCTTCAATGATTTTCTGGATGTGGCAGTCTGTCTGGGTCTGACATTGCTCATTGGCTGGCACATCGCTTTCCTGCCATCTTTCCTGCTGGAGGTGGTCCCAATAGCGAACCTTGCTCCCACGTGGACAATCGCCGTTCTCATCGCCCTGCGTAAAAAGAGCGGTTCTGCTGCTGTTGACACCGGCGGGGATCCCATTCCCGGGCGGCCCAGCCCAACAAGGCCGATGCCCGGTGCTATTGACATTCCCGGGCCCGGGGGCAACCGGTGAGATGCGTTGACTCGCAAGAACGATGCGGGTCGGAGGCGGATGACATTGCTAGGCGCTATTCCACATTGGAGAGTGAGGCGAGGTAGTAGCGGCATCGTAGTTCCAATACGCGAACGCGGATCGGGACGACAGCGATCTTAAGGGCGACGTGAGCTATCTCTGGCCAGGCGCGAAACGCTGCATTTTTTCGAATAGCCCTTGCGCACAGGCCGCAAACACATAAGACTTAGCCCTCGGATATGTCCCTGATTCGCACCACAATCCTACCAGAGTTGCGGCGACACCGCCTGCGTCCTCTTGCGATGCCAGGCAGCCCTGTCAGCCTCCAGGAGCGCAGTCTGAGACACCGCGAGGATGCACCCATCGGCGACCTTGATTCGAGCATCGGTCCTGACACAGGTCGTGGCGCGAGACGCAACCGACCTGGACGCGAGGCGGGTCCTTTGCAAAGCGGCGCACGGTTTCGCGCCAACCGGTCGTTCAAACGCATGGACTCGGCAGACTATCTAGTAGTGAGAAACGTAAGGTGCAAATGGGCGGATGGCCTGCACCTTTTGGCAGGGCAGGGGGGCCTCCATGATGGCTGTCCAAGCGTGATTTGCTTTCTTTGCAGACTCACCCTTATCAACTTCAGGGGCAACTGAGCGCGATGAAGAAGAAACCAAAAACTCCAAAAGTAGAACATCGAAGCAAGGGCACCTATCGATCCCGTGTGGTCAACCGCTCAAGCACCGCAAATTCCACCGAGGTTCAGTCTCAAAACGACAATCTCATACTACGCGAAAACCCTGCCGGGTATCCTGCCAAGGTTAACAGCGGTCGGGAGAGGCTCTACTTTGTTGATCTGTTTGCTGGAGCTGGCGGCCTCTCATGTGGACTCGAGATGGCTGGATTCACTCCGATCTACGCCTCGGAGCTTGAGCCTGTCTATGCATCCACCTTTAGAAGAAATCACGCCAACACAGTTTGCTCGTGTAAGGATATTCGTGACTTGGACCCGGACGACATACTCCAACAGTCGGGTCTCAAGAAGGGGGAAATCGATTTGCTCGCCGGGGGGCCTCCCTGCCAAGGCTTCTCCATCAACGCACCCTTACGATCAACAAGCGATCGCAGAAATCATTTGTTTCTGGAGTATCTTCGAGTTGCTGAGGCTCTTCATCCAAAAATGCTCCTGATTGAGAACGTTCCAGGAATCGTCAGTTTTGACAAAGGTGGTACGGTCAAAGCAATATACCGAGCGATCGAAAGCCTTGGCTATAAAGTTGAACACAAAATCCTGTTTGCGGGGCACTATGGCATCCCTCAGCTCCGGTTCAGAACGTTCTTTATCGCGTCCAGAACCGGCAGATTGCCGGGATGGCCTGAGCCGACCCACTACACCGAGGCGCGTGCGAATTTTACTGGAGCATCGGAGCTTTGTCTGCCTCTCTTGGAGTTGATGCGGCCAATGATGAAGCCAGCACCGAAAGTTTATGATGCGATCTCTGATTTGCCCGATTTAACCAACAACCATGTGCACTCGAGCACATACAAGTGCGAGCCCAAATCAGAGTATCAAAAACTGCTTAGAAATGGGGCGACGATCTTGCACAACCACGAAGGGTCAAATTTGTCCAAGATAAATCTTGAGCGTCTGAAGCACATTCCACAAGGGGGAAGCTGCTGCAAATCAGACACTGGGGGAAGGAGGCGACCCCGGTCTGGCGAACGTGGGATAGAAACCCTGGCGAGCAAGCTGAGTCGGGGGGCTTTTTTTTGGTGGTTTGCTAACCGAAGTGGCGTGCCAGCCTCTGGCAGATCTCACGGCCTGGGGGGGCCGAGCAACGGGGTGCCAGGGGATCTCCTGCCGCAATGAATGAGAAGAAGTCCCCGGTGCCGGCCCGATTCCCTCGGGATTTGATTCAGATGCGCTGGACCACAGGCGTGGAGATCATGGGGGGGCTCGCAAGTTTTCCAGAGGCGTCAGAAGACTTTGCTCCAGCCGGCGGATCGTGAGCAGTGCTTTGGCGCGAGCCTCGGCCTCCATTTCCATCAGTTCCCGGGTGAAAGTTATGAGGGGCATCCGAGTGTAGGCATTCTGGTGGTAGATGACTACCTTCTGAGTGTGAACATTGAGTTGGCACCTCATCAGCCCCGGGGTCTTGCCCGCCAACTCCTCTTGCAGGCACTTCCAAAGCTGCCATTGGCGCAGAGTGTAGCTCAGCAGAATGAACACGACTTGAGCCACGATGACATTAAGGTGGCGGGAGTGAAAGTGGCTCAAGTCGTGGTAACATTTCAACATCCGATGCCGCTCCTCGATTTTGGTGCGCAGTTGGTACTGCTGTCTGGGTTGGCAGGGGTCCCTAAAATCAGCGGTATCCATCAAGGCCCACTCCTCCCGATGGCCATCGGCGTAGGTTTCCCGTTGGAGCAGGACGTTGATGGGCACGCCGCACTCCGACCAACTGGTGAATCCCTTGATGGGGCAGACCTCCGTGCCGACCGGCAGTCTGGCCGGATCGGGCGGCGGTTCCTTGGCCTGGTTGGAGGCCAGGGTCTCTTGGCGTTTGCGCTCCCGCCGGACGATGGCTTCGGGGCGGTGGCTTGGGGGCAGCCTGGGCTCAGGTGCTGGCGCCGCCACTTTCTGCCAGGGGCATTCCTTTCCCAGGGCCCAGGCGTCCTTCCAAATATCCATCTTGCGCTTCATGGGCAGCAGCACGTCGATACCCCACTCCTGCTTGCAGCGGGTGATGTTTTTCCCATCCACAAACCCGCGGTCCAGGATCAGGCGTTTGATTACGCCTTTGCCCACCGCCTGGACGAACCGCTCGACCAGCCCATAGAGCACCGGACATTCGTGATCGTTGCCTGGAACCACCGCCAGCGCGGCGTAAACGTAACAGTCCCCGCGCAGATGGAGCAGGCTGACCAGTTTGTAGCAACGTTCGCGGTGGGCCCGCCCCCGCTCCTGGACGGTGAGCTTGGCATACTCCACCGGGTGGTTGTGCTCATCAAACCACATCACCACCGAACCTTCGTAGGCCGCATTGTCGGGCACGAAGAGATAGCTCCCATCGCCGATAAAAACGCCGGCCGGGTCAAAAAAACCATGGGCCTGGAAAGTGCGCTGCACCGGCCCGTTAAACCAGGCGGCCCATTTATCCGAGGAAACATCTTTGACATACTTGCGCAGGAAATCGTGATTGCAGGGCGTGGTGCGCGGGTAATGGTTCTTGTCATTGAACCCGCGGCACTCCAGGAGGACCTGCTGGGTCTGCGTGTCCAGATGCCTGGCCGCCATCTCCGGGGGCAGGGCCGAGAGCAATCCGCCGCACTGCACCACGCGCTCAAAACCCTTGAACGAGTTTTCCAGGTGCAGCTTCAAACTGAGATTGGCCGACAGGACGAACCACCGCGGCACTTCCTCCTTCTCCCGGTCCGTGGGCATCTCCCTGGCCAGGGCATCAAGCAACTTCTCCCGGAAGCACAGTTCAAAAAACTCCTTCTCGTCAGCCTGGCCGACGATCTCGATCTGGTCAAACTCGCCCCGGCGGAAGGCTTCCAGCACCCGCTTCGGACGATGTTCGATGAGGCTCAGGTTACGCAGGGGGCACATCCTTTTTCTGCGGCCAGGTCATGAGCCGCGGCTGGGCCATCTGGTCCACCAGGCCCAGGATGTGGATATGGCGTTTGGTCAAAACGGCCCGTGCGCGCTGATAGCGGCGGTATTCGGCGGCCCATTTGCGGACCTGAGCCCGCTGGTCTTTGGGAACGGTGTAAAGCCGGTCCTTGCCCCCTTCACTGCGGGTCAGGACATAGCTGGCGTGCGGTTGGCCGGTGGTGCAACGGCAGTTGGGCTTTCCGCACTTGCGCCGGAGGAGGTAGAAGGAGCCGGGGACCATCGGTTCGGAGCGCTGGAGGCGGCGCAGGGTGTTGGCCACGGATGCGTAGGCACGCCAGAGTTGCTGGCGGAGTCTGGACGGGTCGTTGTTCACTCTGCATCTTTTATACTATAGGAGATACAGATTGACAAGAAGAAATGTTGGAAAAGGTGAAAAACCGGCTCGCAGACCGGCAGGCCCCCGAATTGGACCCGTTTTGCAAGGGTTTAGACGCCCCTCCCCCAGTGTCTGAATCGTAG
>CAIWMU010000035.1 GCA_903913865.1 uncultured Verrucomicrobia subdivision 3 bacterium | reverse complement strand
CTCAAGGAGCCCACCCTTCTTCAGCGCCTGCGCCTTCTCCCTTGCGATGATGCCCGGTTCAATCGACCCCGATTCCACCACCGACAGTGCAAAGGCGTTCTCCGCCTCCATCGTCGTCAGTCCTGAGGCCGCCCCCAGGATCTCCTCCCTCTGCTCCTCCTGCAGTGCCCCGAGCCGGGCCGATTCAATGATCCCATCCAGTACCGGGGTGAACTGTTCCCTGCCCGGCAGCGGGATCTCCACCACTGTGAACTCCCGTTCCAACTCCGGTGGCAGGCACAACCTGCATCCCAGGATGATGAGCATCTTGGATGCCGTCCGCGCCTGCAGCAGGACATCCTTGAGCTTGCGGATCAGGACCGGGTTCGGGTCCTGCAGGAACAGGTGGAAGTCCTTCAGCAGGATCACGGTCTGCCCCTGCATCTCCTGGATGGCCAGCAACGCCTCAAGGGGATCCCCCGAGGCCGATGTGGTGCCCTGCGTCACGTTGACCAGCCCGTCCGCCGCGCTCCAGAAGCAGAGCTGGCTCTTGAGTTCCCCCGCCACCGCCCCCATCTCCGCCTCCACCCGCTGCTCCTCTGCAGAAACGAGGTAGAGGCCCGAATACCCCGCCCGGATGTGATTGATGATTTTCTGTTTCATTTGTCTGTTTTCCTTTCGTTTGTTCCCTATTCCGGCTGCAGATGTTCCTGCTCCCATTTGAGGCAGGCTGACCGGGATCTGGATATGAACCGGACCCTGCCGGCCCGGTCCCGCACCTCCCATTTCTGGTGCGTGTTGTTGAACTCGATCTGGCTGGCCCGCTGGATTTCGAGCCTGCCCAGTTCGTGCAATGGCAGGGCCTCCGTCCAGAGACAGAGCGCCGTGCCATCGGTGTTGAACGACATGTGGATGTTCATGGTTTGTGTTTGAGTACTGTTTCTGAAATAGATTTGGCAGAGAAGTTGGACACGCAGAGATGACTGCGTGAAAATGGTCGGTAGATTGATATTGCGGTATGGAATATGCTACAGGGTCACAATGCGGGCGTAGGCTTTCGGCGCACCTTCATGTTTTTGGGTTGCAAGCAGATATATGGAGCCTAGTGTCTCACCAACATGCAACAACCTGAAGATTCAAACAGTGCAGTTCCAAACGCTGATCTGGTGCAGGATTCTACAGCTCCGTCCGTGTTTGCAAGCAATCCGCTGGTCCGACCCCTCATTTCAGAGTTCCACCCAGATCAAACGTTCACAGTGGCTCATGGTAAAGATATTCCAGTCGACGAGAACGGCGACCCCGTGTTCGATCCGGTTGTTACGACTTTAGAAGGTAAGGATCCGCGGGATGGTGACGAAGCCCTCCCGGAACTCACTGTGCCGGGCGGTAGTATGACTATTTCAGAATCAGCAAGGCAACTTTTTAACCACATCGCGCCGACGATGAAGGTCTTCATCCGAGCCGGGATGGTCGTACGGTTGAATCCCGGAGACCGAAAAAACGAGACAATCTTGAAAGAGCTCCAGCCGGCCACTGCCCAGTCAGCATTTGAAAAATATGTTAGGTTCATGAAGTCTGTGAAAGTAAGTGCGAAAGATTACGGGCTCGTCCCTACCACGATCACCGAAGCCTTGGCCAAATCGTATCTGGCCTCCGATGAGGCCAGAGAACTCCTGCCTAAAATTACAGGGTTGTTGCAGTGTCCGATTCAGGTGGAACATGATGGGCACTTGGACGAGGTGCTTCAAGGCTATCATGAAGGGACAGGGCTCTATGTTGTGAACCCACAGAAACCCTCCCAGGGGACTTGGGAAGATGCGGTTGATATTCTGAAAAATCTGCTCAAAGATTTCGATTTTGCCACAGAAAGCGACAAGTCCCGTGCCATTGCCTCATTCCTGACGCCGGCCTTGAAACTCGGTGGATTGATAACCGGGCCAATACCTGTGGACGTGGCCGAAGCTGATGCCAGCCAGTCAGGGAAGTCCTATCGTCAGGTTATGGTGGCTGCGCTCTACAACCAGCAGATGGCCACGATTGGAAAGTCCAAAGGTACCGGCGGATCAATTGATGAACAGTTCGCACAGAACGTCTTCGCTGGTCGGCCTTTCATTCAGCTTGACAACCTGCGTGGGACTCTCGACAGTCAGATCATTGAGACCTTCATAACAGCCAGGGGCACTGTTAGTATGCGCGTTCTGTACAAGAACGCCGAGCCGATAGACCCTTCCAGGTTTGTTCTGTTCATTTCCTCCAATGGATTCGAATCAACTCAGGATCTGGCAAATCGTTCCAGCATCATTCGGATCAGAAAGCATGGGCGTCAGTTCACAGACTATGATGGTGATGACATCCTTTCGTTCATACAAAAGTCCCAAGACACTATCAGGGGTTGCATCTTTGCGATTGTCAGGGAATGGTTTAGTAGGGGCAAGCCAAAGACGGGTGAGACGAGGCATTCTTTCACTGAGTGGGCGCGATCTCTGGATTGGATCGTTCAGAATTTGTTCCACTTGGCACCGTTGATGGATGGTCACCAAGCTGCTAGTGAGCGAACGGCTAATCCGAATCTCAGCTTCCTGCGGCTGATCGCGGTTAAACTCAGCCTGGAGAACCAACTCGGGGGAGAACTCTCGGCAAGCGAACTGGCTGGCTTTTGTAGCAGCCACAGCATCCCCATAACTGGACTTAGCGAGGACACGGATGTCGGCGAACATGGGGCAAAGCAGATTGGAAAAATTATGGGAACCCTTTTTAAGGGGCAGGAACAGATAGTGGTCGAAGATTTCATTGTGGCCCGCATCAAGTCGAGTGAGACCACCTACCTCGGAGCTTCCACGGGGTCGACCAAGTACAGATTCAGCCGTGCCGATGCAGTGACCACCGCACCACCCCAACCCGGGGTGGTCAACGATCTGAAGATTTCAGATTCGCGACCCGGGCTGGCAGGGATTCAACCCATCAAACCCCACTAACCCTATTAACCCTATAGTTGGGCATTCCTCCTATAAATGTATACAGCAGGCTGACCATCCATTCAAAGCAAAAGACATGAATATAGAAACATGGGGTTAGTAGGGTTAGTAGGCTTTTAGGGGTAGTGGTTTCATCTCTGCGCTGCGATCTGTCTCGTTATGGGACACTCTTGAACGCCAGTTCCCCATGGGACCCATCCCCAGTCACAAGCGGGGTAGGCTCCTTTTATGCCCGTCCCCGCTCGTGTGGGTCTGTGCTATTAGCGCGCAGATGGCTGTATGTTCATGGTTCCCCTCACTCCCCCAGGCTCTGCCGGTTTGTCCTGCCGGCCTGCCGGTGGTATTCAGGCTTCCTCCTCTTCTGTGCGACCGCACCCAGTGCCTCCTCAAGGAACCGGGTGGCTGCCTCGCAGTCCGGTCCCTTGAACCCGGCCGCCTCGATCTGGATCTCCCCCGTGGGGCTGATGATGATTTCAATGGTTCTGTTGCTCATATCACACCCCCATGATGACCAGTTTGATCCCCCCGTTCTGCTGCGGCCGTCTCACGACCGACAACCCCTTCCT
>CAIWMU010000034.1 GCA_903913865.1 uncultured Verrucomicrobia subdivision 3 bacterium | reverse complement strand
TTGCTCGGGTTCTGCTCGATCAATGAAATAGAAATCCGATTCGGCTTGCTTGGCTGGTAGTTCCGGCATGAATCCTTCGTTAATCCGGTGGGCGGTGGTGATGATCCTGCTGTGAGCCGCCTGACGGAAAACCTCCGTCAATCGCACCACCGGCACGACTTTACTGTCGATCAGGTGCCGCAACACCATTCCAGGCCCGACCGATGGCAACTGGTCAACATCCCCAACGAGTAACAAACTGGCATTGGAAGGCAGGGCACGAAGCACATGACTCATCAGCGTGACATCCACCATCGACGTCTCATCTACGACTAGGAGATCACATTCCAGAGGATTTCCTTCGTTCCTGTTGAATCCACCTTTGGCACGGTTCACTTCCAGCATCCTGTGAATGGTTTTAGCCTGCATCCCAGTCGTTTCCGACAACCGCTTAGCCGCCCTGCCAGTGGGAGCGCAGAGCAGGCACTGGACTTTCTTGGCTCGAAGGATCAGCAAAATGGCGTTGACCAGGGTTGTTTTGCCCACCCCCGGTCCCCCAGTAATGATGAGCACCCGACTCGTGAGCGCCTGTTTCACGGCTTCCCTTTGGCTGGGTGCAAGGTCCTTGTCAGTTTTTTGCTGGCACCACACTACCGCTTTTTCGACATCGATGGGTGGGTAATTCGAACCGGAGGCACACAGGTTCTTGATGCGGGCCGCAATGTTTTCCTCTGCCCGCTTCAGGTATGGCAGAAAAATGAGTTCCAGTTCCCCAATAGTCTCCCTCACCAAATCGCCACTGGCCAAGGTACGTTCCAGTGCCTCGGTCACAATTTTTTCATCCACCAGCAAAAGCTGGCCCGCTCCCTCTTTCAAGGTTTCCATTGGCAGGGCGCAATGCCCCTCCCCAGTGGCCTCCAATAGGACATGACTCAGCCCGGCACAGGCCCTGATCAGGGAATCCACTGGAATACCCATTTTCTGAGCAATCTGATCGGCGGTCTTGAAGCCTATGCCGTGGATGTCCTTGGCAAGCCTGTATGGATCGGCCCTTACGGATTCAATGGCGTTTTCTCCGTAAGTTTTGTGAATCCGCACCGCCCGACTGGTGCTGACCCCGTTGGAATGAAGGAAAACCATGATTTCACGGATTACCTTTTGCTCTCCCCATGCCGTTTTGATCTTCTGCCTGCGCTTGGGACCGATTCCATCCACTTCCTCCAGTTTGGCGGATTCCGTCTCAATGACATCAAAAATTTGCTCTCCAAATTTGGCGACAAGCTTTTGAGCATACACTGGCCCGATTCCTTTGACCATACCGCTTCCCAGGTACTTTTCAATGCCTTCCTTGGTGGTTGGGGCAGTGCTGGTCAGCATCTCGGCCTTGAACTGCAACCCAAACTCCCGGTCCTGAATCCAATTCCCCTCGGCTGTCACCCATTCGCCGGGATTGGCTGAAGGCAGGGAGCCAACCACAGTGACCAAATCGCGATATCCTTTGGCTTTAACCTTGAGCACGCCGAAGCCAGTATCGTCGTTGAAGAACGTAACCCGTTCTATCAACCCCGACAGGCTCTCCGCATACCTGGTTGTCGTTTTC
>CAIWMU010000033.1 GCA_903913865.1 uncultured Verrucomicrobia subdivision 3 bacterium | reverse complement strand
TTGTTCATAGATTTCGGGCCAGCCTTCCTTGATCTTCTCTTTGTCGCCCTTCCAGAAGTCGGCAAAGGTCTGCGCATTGTCTGGCTCGTCGCCGTGCATCCAGCCGACGAACAACGGGTCGTCCAAGTGCTCCCGGGCGTAATCGTTCAGGTCGCAGATCACCGGCATTTGCGCGTCGCGAAGCAAGCGCATCTGCTCCGCGGTGGGGCCTTTCCATAGGCCGATATAGAGGTTGATCCCGGCAGCCTTGTAGCGCCGCGCCATGTTGGGATTCTGCAGCCAGACTGCGATCGGGAAGTAGTCTTCCCCGTTGCCCGGCCCGTTCTTCCACTGGGCGTAGGGCGTGGGGTTCCAGGGGGCTTGCGGCGGCAACACGGTGAGATCCGCAGGCGGCGGTGGCGGTCCCGCAGGAGGGACCCGCACGGGCGATCCGAGCGCGACGCTCGCGTCGTCCACCCGCAGCGTCTGCTTGCCGTCCGTGCCATCCCCAAATAGCACGACGCTCACGAAGCCCGTGAGTTTCGACTGGTTCCAGTCCAAGCTCTTCACGTTCTGGTCGTCGTGCCAAATTCGCATGTCCTGATCCTCCGGCGCGGCGGCGAGAACGGGCAGCAAGCAGCAGGCAGCGATCAATAGCTTTCTGGTCATGGTGTGGTGCCTTTTTGTTTCACAACCAACTTACGTTCAGCAACGTGTCATCCTGTCGTAGGGATGTGCTCGCCGTTCGCCTGCCGGGCCTCCGGGCAGTTCCCCATCACCCCGTCCAAACCCGCCGGCCTGCTCGGGGTTTCCCTGCCAGAGTTGGGTGAGAGATATCAAACCATCGACTAAACCCCTGAATGATAATCGCCGTTTAGGATGCCAATGTTTTCATCGACCTAGAGTCGATGGGGCTCCTTGATCTCTGGTTCCAATGACTCGTTGACCGAAGTGCTGCCACAGATCATCGGTTAGGTGTAAGGACTTGCCTCCAAAGTAGACGCTCGCACTGAGATTGTTAAATAATCCGCTTGAACGAGCCACGCTCGCGGTCGGCCGATTGGACAGCGTGAGCACCCTGCACCCGGACCCTCTCATCACACCCGATGTCCGGTACAGCCTTTTTTGTAGAAGGCGGCCAAGCGGTTAATTTCTGGGTGGAGTACGTGGATTCCATGGACTCGGCGCGACCCCTTGGCGCGCTGCGGTCGTTCACATCGAAAGATCGCGATGTATGGGTCAGTCACGGCGCTTGTGAGATTCGGAGATAGTTATGTTAGATAGATTTCGAGCTGTCATCACAGCCACCTTCAGTAGCGGAAGAATATCCCGGATCCGGAAGCCGATATGGAATGCTGGAAATATATCTGAAAAAAGTTGAAGATTTTTGTTGACGAATTCGTTATATCATCACAATACTCCGCCGCCAACACAACCTATGCGCTCAAACCATCCATGCCCCAATCAACCGCAGCCGACCCGGTGGTCGTCCTGTTCGGGGATGAACTTGCGCATGCGAGAGTTCCTGTTCGGCATTTCCTCCGACGGCGGAAAACCGCAACCCGGTTTTGTCACATGGTATCTTACCAAGGAGGCAGGCAGGTAGTTCAGAATCCGATTCACATCGACTTTCCCGAGCACCCTGCCCGCTACCAAGCCGGCGGGGTTTTTCTTTATTCCATAAGGCCTGCGGGCCGCCCCAACCCCAACCCAACCCCAACCGATTCAATACCATTACTGAAATAATCTGATCCACCCATGTGGGCGTGAAAAACCCCACCGTCAGCGGCAACTGGCGGTGGGGCGGAAACGGTCACCATCCAGCAAAGTCCCTGACGGAGACATCCGTGAGCCGGCAACCGCAATGACGGTCGCAGCTCATGCCACCCCTGTCAAGCGAGTTATCATCGTATAACTGGCTTCCTGCGCTATATGGTCTGCGTTTCTCCGCCCCTGGAACAACTATCACAAACCAGAGGCTTCGCATGACATGATATATGCTATCATGGCAGCAAGGGAGGTGTGCCTGAAACACCGAAAGATCCGCCGTGAAAATATCCTGCGGGTGCGAGTTCCTCACCGGACTGGCAGCGGTGTTTGTTTTCATATATATATGCGGCCATCGTTCAGCAGCAGGATCCCTGGATGCCAACCAGGGGACGTCGGTGCGATTCCGGCTGGCCGCACCAATTTTCATTTTTAACACGGCGGGCGCCAGCCTGCGCAGCGGGGTCTCCAAAACCCCGCGTGTCCGGGGCAGCACCGGGACGCCGTGCCATTTCCACCGAATCGCGGGAAGGTTGAGAACCCGGGGAGCCTCATACGCTTTCTGATCGTGGTGCGACTCCACGTCCCGCAATCCCGAAGGGTTGTTAGTCACGTAAAGACCGTGAGCTGTCTGTAAAACAGCCGCCCAATGGGCCGGCGCCGGAGCGTTACCGGCACAACCCACCATTTTCCAACTGCGGGGTAGCCAAGAGGAAAGGCAGCGGCCTCATACGCCGCCCATGCGCCGGTTCGATCCCGGCCCCCGCCATTCATTTCCAATCATTCAATAATTCGCGCGCGAGGAAGACAGCAATCCGCCTCGCTTGGGACGAGGAGACACCCGGGGCAGCACCGGGGCGCGCGACCATCCCTGATTCCCCCGTAGCTCAATAGCAGAGCCGCCGCCTTGTAACCGGCAGACTGCGGTGCGATTCCGCACGGGGGATCCACGGCTGTGGAGCTGAGACAGATTAGCGGCCCGTTGAAGGCGGGCAGGGTCCGGCGCGATACCGGAAACAGCCACCATTTTCCCCTTCCTCCGTAGCTCAATAGCAGAGCACCCGCCCGATAAGCGGGAGACCGCGGCGCGATACCGCGCGGAGGAACCATTCCCCGCTGATGTCAAAGCAGCATGCCCGCCTGTTAAGCGGGTTGTCGTGGTGCGAGTCCACGGCGGGGAGCCATCTTCCACAAGCTCCATTGGTGTATCAGCTAACATAGTGGCCTTTCACGCCGCAGCAGCCGGGGCGGCACCGGCATGGAGTGCTGTATTTCCATGGCTTCCGAGGTGTAAGAGTCCTGCACACCGCCCTGCGAAGGCGGAGGATCGAGGTGCAAGTCCTCGCGGAAGTACCATTCTCATCGCGCATACGGTGAAGGCGACGAACCGCTGGTCTGCAAAACCAGTTCACCCGGTGCGAGTCCGGGATGCGCGTCCCAGTTTCATCCAGCCCCGTAGCTCAATCAGCAGAGCGTCCGACTTTGACT
>CAIWMU010000032.1 GCA_903913865.1 uncultured Verrucomicrobia subdivision 3 bacterium | reverse complement strand
GCCTGTTGCGGCTCGGTGATGACGGGCCGTTTGGTCTCTTTCATGCCCCAGAGGGTAGAGAAAGTGCAGGCCCGTGTCCATATATACCATCAAATCTTTCATCTCACTACCGTTCTCCCCTCCTTCGTGAATCAGCCATAACATGGAATTCCAAACAGGGGGTTTCTTACGAAGCCATTGGGGGACACATCTATCCTTTGGTCGTGAATGCGCTGGAGAATCGAGGCAATCGCAGCTAGAATGCCCCGGTCTGTAACATGATCCCGAACGGCAATATCGACCCTGCGCCACAAGACCCGGAACGGCAAGAGCCGTTCACGATGCTGCGCAATCGTGACCTCACGCTCTTCCTGGTGGGCCGATTCATGGCCTCTTTCGGACAGCAGATGCTGACTGTCGCCGTCGGTTGGGAACTCTACGAGCGCACCGGTTCAGCTCTGCATCTAGGACTTGTCGGCCTCACGCAGATGCTTCCCATGCTCCTGTTCACGCTCCCCGCAGGGCATATGGCGGACAGTTACGATCGCAAGCGCATTATTCTGATTACCACGTTTATCCTCGGTTGCGCCAGTGGGGGATTGGCACTGATCTCCGCCTGGCAGGCCCCGGTGGGTTGGATCTACGCATGTCTATTTGCAGCCGGTACCGCCCGGACTTTTCTCTGGCCATCCAGCTCCTCCTTCATGCCTTCCCTTGTCTCCCGCAAGAATTTTGCGAAGGCAGTCAACTGGAGCGGAGGCAGTTTTCATCTCTCCTCGGTGGCCGGCCCTGCAGCGGGCGGCGCACTCATCGCCATAACCCACCACGCCGCCTGGGTTTACGGGCTGAATGCGGCCGCCTCGATGCTTTGTCTGGCCATGGTATTCCTCATTCACCAGACCCACTCGGTCGCGCAGCCTGAGCCAATGTCCATCCGCAGTCTGCTCACCGGATTCCGCTTCGTTTTTGCATCCCGGATCATCCTCGGTACCATCACTTTGGATCTGTTTGCCGTATTGCTCGGAGGTGCAACCACTCTGCTGCCGATCTTTGCAAAGGACATTCTCCACTCGGGCCCAACGGGCCTTGGGTTGCTGCAGGCCGCCCTGCCTGCCGGATCCCTCCTGTGCGCCTTCTTCCTTGCACATCGTCCACCCATGGAGCGGGCCGGGCGGGCGTTGCTCTGGGCCGTTGTTGCATTCGGCGTGGCAACGATCGGGTTTGGATTCTCGACCTCTTTCTGGCTGTCAATGCTGCTGCTGTTCATCTCCGGTGCGGCGGATCATATCAGCGTCATCGTCCGCCATACCCTTGTCCAACTTCTGACTCCGGACGACAAGAGAGGTCGTGTCTCTGCGGTGAACAGCCTGTTCATCGGCACATCGAATGAATTGGGAGGTTTTGAATCCGGTTTTGTCGCGAGCCTTGTGGGGCCGGTTTTCTCGGTGGTTCTGGGGGGGGTGGGAACAATTGCGGTGGTAGCCATCGTTGCCATGGTGTGGCCGGAGATCCGAAAATTCGGTCGGCTGGATTCCTGATCCAGACGGCCATCTCTGAGGCGCATCAGTTCCGGTGTGGTGGTGGAATGGCAAAGCGTGGGTCCAATTGAAACAACTCGCCGGGGCTGATCCGGATCTTTTTGAATCCTGAATGCTGGGGATTCAGGACATAGTTGAATTCCCGCGGGACCACGACGCTCGGCACCGCCAGAACCGGCTTTCTGCCGGCGCGAAACCACGCATCCCCCATCTGCTGGAGCGTTAGCGGGGGTGGCTCCACGCGCCAATTTGCCGGCATCTGGGCCCTCTCAAGATATTCCACCTGCCCATCGTCCCACTCAGCTTGGAATGCGATAAAATCTTCAGCCCAATGATTGGTGGGGCGGTGCACCAGCAGTTCCAGAGCCGCCAGGGACAAGTGCTGGCTTGTATAAACCGCCGCGATGCCCCGCGAATTCCACCGCCCTCCATAAAGCCGCGCCCCCTCGCCGGTGAAGGCGGAATACTCCCGGTGCCCAGGCACGATGCGCCAGCCGATCATGTGTATTCGCCGTAGTCGACCCGGCCCAGAAGGTTCTCAACCTCACGCGCTCCAGCTTCTGTCTCGGCATAATCCAGAGGGGTCGACATTCCCAGCCCGTATTGGGGAGATCCGAACCAGCCGCGTGCCTGCTTCTGGCCACCAAACACTCCAGCAGCCAGCCCGAGCAGCCGCGCGTAGCGAACAACACGGTCTGATTCGGAGGGGGTCAAGCGACCTTCAAGTTTTCGCCGATGCACGGTCGCTTTGCTGACTCCCAGCACCGGTGCAAGCTGGTCCAGTGGAATGTCCAACGCCTCACGAAGAACCTCCACTTCAGCAAACGGCAAGCCCGCCCGCACAGCCTTCATGACGGATGGCACTTCTCTTAGGGCCATGCCACCGGCATCGGCATGTTCCCCGAGATGGCTTGCCACCACCCCGTGAACAGCATCGTAACTCACCGTTGACTTTTCACCTGCACTTTTCATCTGACATAAAAATTACTCTCACTTGAGAAATCTGTCAACTCTTTTTGATCTTTTTTAAAATCTGGTGTGTTGGCACATACACCAGTGCGGCCAGTGAAAGCATCCACACTACCAGATACCATCCGGCGGGCAGGAGCTTTTGGGGCACGGCATCATTCATTCCGAAGACGTAGTTCACATTCAGCGGCATGTTGGGGTCTGGCAGCGTCGCTCCTGCGGGTGGAAGCAAAAAGAACGAGACCAGGCAGAGGGCCCACGCCAATCCTGTCCATGATATCAGCGCACGACGGTCGTAACCCAGGCGCCTGACCAGAAACACCAGCAGGAATGGGAGCCATCCGTGGAAAAGGGACAAGCCGCGCAAAAACAGAGGCTTCTGCGCATCGAACATGTAGCTCGTCATCGAGCTCAGGTGATGCCCACTCAACTCCACCGCGAAATCAACGCACCAGAACAACTGTGGGAGGAGGATTCCAACAGCTGCCATCGAGGCCAGCAGTGAACTTTCCATCCATACGGCTGCAAGCGTCAGAAACAGGGCTGCGTCGCAGAAGTAGAGGAAATTTGTGGGGCCGTATTTCGTCCAATAGACCGGCACCAACACTGCCATGAATGCCGTGAATCCCCACTTGCACCAGAGGGGAACCCGCCCGGCCATGCTGGAGCCATTCGCAGTTGCATCGGGTTTGTCAGAAGCCGTCTCATATGTCTTCATGCACAGGACTATAAGCGAGCCTGCGGTTTTGCCCTCATCGATAAAACAAGCGGTCTTATCGAATCTTTCAATCCCCATCATTCACCCCCTGAATGGGGATGATCACGCCCCCGCGTTCGGTGCGTTAACCCGACTTTCGCACGACCCTCGTTAAGTTGTTGATGATCAGGCCTCGAAATATTTAG
>CAIWMU010000031.1 GCA_903913865.1 uncultured Verrucomicrobia subdivision 3 bacterium | reverse complement strand
TCTACCACCAGAATGCCTACACTCGGATGCCCCTCATAACTTTCACCCGGGAACTGATGGAAATGGAGGCCGAGGCTCGCGCCAAAGCACTGCTCACGATCCGCCGGCTGGAGCAAAGTTTGCTGACGCCTCTGGAAAACTTGCGAGCCCCCCCATGATCTCCACGCCTGTGGTTCAGCGCATCTGAATCAAATCCCGAGGGAATCGGGCCGGCACCGGGGACTTCTTCTCATTCATTGCGGTAGGAGATCCCCTGGCACCCCGCTGCTCGGCCCCCCAGGCCGTGAGATCTGCCAGAGGCTGGCACGCCATCTCGGTTAGCAAACCACCCAAAAAAAGCCCCCCGACTCAGCTTGCTCGCCAGGGTTTCTATCCCACGTTCGCCAGACCGGGGTCGCCTCCTTCCCCCAGTGTCTGATTTGCAGGTCGGGTCAAGTACGGATTGTGTTACTTTCCGTGTTTGATAAGATGAGGAGTGCCGGACGCTGTTTATTTATGGCGATTTGGCTTTGCCCATCGTTTGGCGGTGGAGGGGATAAAAAATAATTCTCAGGGTTTGGGGCGGCGGTGCCGGTTTTTCTGAGATAACGAGAATTTTATGGATATGAAAAAGAACATGAAGTCGGGTAGGGTTCAGGGGGGATCGAATGGTCACCATCACGGAAACGGGGGCAGGGGAACTGTTTTTCAGGCTTGCCGGTGGTCGGCGCAGTCTTCATCCATGACGCCAACGGTGTGCGGAGTTTGGAAGTTCAGGCTTCTGCCTTTGATCCTTCTCCAGTTGGCGATCTCCATTTCCGTCATGGCCCAGAGTGACTTCAAGTATTCAATCGAGGACGGAAAGGCCACTATTCTTGGCTACACGGGGACATCAGGGGTGGTGGTCATTCCTGAGAGCATCAACGGGACCCCGGTCACAGCGATCGGTGGGGAAGCGTTTTCGCGGACGATTGATCTTACGGACATCACCATCCCGGTCGGGGTTAACCGGATCGGGCAAAAAGCCTTCGCCTACTGCGCGAGGTTGAAAAGTGTCGTCATTCCGGAGGGGGTGACCAAAATTGGAGACGGTGCGTTTCTTCGGTGCACTGGACTCTTGAGCCTTTCACTTCCCTCAACCCTGATGGCGATCGGTGCAGAGACCTTTTCCTACTGTACGAGTCTGACCGGGGTGGCAATCCCGGAGAGAGTGACAACCCTCGGCACTTATGCTTTCTCAGGGTGTGGGAAATTGACCACAGTGACCATGCCGGATGGACTCACCGAGATTGAGAATTACGCCTTTTACAACTGCTCAAGCCTCTCGGATGTCACGATGGGGGTCGGTCTGACGAACATTGAGAGTTACTCATTCTATGGGTGTGTCAACCTGACCGCAGTGAACCTTCCAGTGAATGTGGCGTTTATTGAAGCCTACGCGTTCTCCCGCTGCATGGGTTGAAGTCCATCACTGTGGATGCCCAAAACATGGTGTTTTCCAGCGTGGACGGTGTTCTGTTCAATAAGGGCCAGACCGCGCTGATGCGCTACCCTGAAGGTCGTGTTGGGGTCTACACGATCCCGGATGGGGTTATCAGCATTGAAGGCTACGCATTTTCGAGTTGCAACCGCCTCACAGACGTCACAATTCCATCAAGCGTCGTGTCCATCGGAACCTACGCCTTTTCCAGTTGCAGCGGGTTGACTGATGTCACGATACCGGACGGCGTCACGACCATTGGGGAGGGAGCCTTTTCCGGATGCACCGGTCTGGCGACTGTTACCGTGCCTGCCAGTGTTACCAGCAGCGGAGATTGGACTTTTTCATCCTGTGCCAGCCTGAAGCAGGTTCATTTCAGGGGGGACGCTCCACGCGAGGGATCTTATGTGTTTTATGGGGATAACGACACGACCGTTTATTATGACCACGACAGAAAGGGGTGGGGCAGCACCTATGCCGGTCGTCCCGCCGTAGCCCTTGGGGCACCTGTGATTCCTCTCAGCATTTCCGCCGCCGCATTCGCCGTGGACCGGTTTGGATTCACGATCAATGGTGCGGCGGATCAGGTGGTGATCGTCGAGGCTTGCAACGATCTGGGCAATCCCACATGGTCTGCCATCAGCACGAACACACTCACAGGGGGAACTTCCAGCTTTAGCGATCCGGCTTCATCAAGCAGCTCCACCCGGGTTTATCGCCTTCGTCTTCCTTGAGCCTTTTCTGAGGGAGCGTGCAGCGTCCGACGGATTGGTCGGAGCCGGATGCCAGGCGTAAGGACAAATTTATTGTGTTCAGGCCCGGGGAATCCGTTTCCCGGGCCGGTTCGTTTTTTGGGTAAGAGATGGGAGTCTGTAATAAGGCTGTCTCCCGATCTTCGACCGCTATTTGCAAGACCTGAGGGGCAGGACTGTGTGATGCCGGTCGTTTGGCGCACTGATCGGATCGGAACACTGAACGGGAAGGGTGCCGGAAATCACGACCGCCACATCAGAGGTTCCGAAGACTTCGATTGGAAATGGGGCTTGGGAAATCGATCTGGGATCAATAAGCCACCAAACTTGAGATGGAGGTGGAAGGGGGACGGATTCAGAGGCTGAATCCCCTCAAGGACAATCTTCCTGAGGACTGCGACAGAGCGGGCTAAAAAGGCAGGCCCGAACAGGGATTGCTCACCTGACGGGCGCTGCTTGAACTTCTAGTCAGGGATTCTTCCGCTTGCGGAGTTCCGCTTTGTGATGATTGGGGTTGTTGGTGGCGAGGAGAGTTTCCAGTTCCTTCTTCGCACCTTCCCGTTCGAGCAACAGGCGCCGAACAATGACAGGTCCTTGCACGCGCAGGGCTTCATTGACGATTTCTTTCAGTGAAGCGCCTGTCGTTGACAGACACAGGTCCATGAGACGTGCGACATCTTCGTCCGCCTCCCAGCTGCGCATACGTGGGCGCCTAATGATTTCTTTTTCAGCCATATGACCCTAATTTACCACCGGGCAAACGCTTGACAAGGGAAATTTTTACACGGTAATCAGGCATTACCAAAGTCAACTCTGTGCAGAATGCTCAGAGGCACTCTTCCGGGTCGCCATGGCATGAAGCAAGCGTTTGGGACTTTCAGTTGCAGGCAGGGATTCCTACGGTTTGTAAATCATTCCAGCAGCCTTCCGGCTTGCCTCAATCAACTCGGAATAGGGCGTGTCCGCGATGTCCACGAACCCGATCTGGTAGTTTTCCTCGTCGTAAACGCGACCCGTGGTGGGCTCGTCCTGGTATTGGAACCAGTGGCAGCCCACAATGGAGCGGTTGCTCCTGGCACCAAGGACGTATTCAAGATATGCATCGGCCCGTGCCTTCTGATCCGCCACCGGCACCAGCCCGGTATGGAACATCCCGCGGTCCAGTGCGCCGAAGTGGAACTCGCCAATGATGATGGGAACATCCGCACCCCCGTCGAATTTGAACCCGGCCACGCTGCGCTGGTAGAGGTTGTAGCTGACCACATCGCAAAACCTGGCGGCAGCAGCAGCGGCCCTCTGGTTTGCCCAGGCAAACCTGCAGCCAAGGTAGAGCTGGTGGGGCGCAACTTCCTTGATGGCATCCCTTACGGTTCGAAAATATTGTTCCGCCACCCGGGTGTAAAATGCCTTCAGGTCGGGCTGTGCGGCATCCCCGCCGGGTGCATTCGTGGAGTTTTGCAGCGATTCCCATGAATCATGGTGCAGTCCCCATGCGGCATTCAATCCTGAGATCTCGCCGTATTTCGCCTTCAGATCAGCCAGAAATGCCTGTTTGAGCGGTTGGTCGGATGGTGATCTCAGGGCTGCGAGTGCCAGGGATGTCTCATTTCCCCAGGACATTTCATTGTCTGAAAAGTATCCGATGCACCAGGGATCGTTTGCGCTGGCGCTGCCCTTCACACTCTGCCGAACGGCCCGTGCGAAAGTGGGGTCGAACACATCCGGGAATTTCCCCCAGTAGCCCTCGCTGCCATCAATCATTCTTGTGCCGTGGCTGCTCGCCGCATCCACGTAGGGGGTGCGACGCAGCAGGCGTGTTTCGTGATCCGACCACATGCCGATGGTGTTGATACCCCAGCTTCGCAGGCGCTTTTGGATGAGTTCCGGGTAGGTGGTGCCTCCGGTGCCATACTTGCGCTGAAGGTTCGCTCCAGCGAAGGAAAAGCAGGGAACGGTCTTGCCTGAGTAGTGGCCGTGCAGAGCGTAGCCGGTGCCGAGGAAGGAGCTGAATGCGGGATCGCTGCCAGGGAAGTCCTCGAACCAGGAGTTGCGACCGTCGATGGGGGTGGAATCGCGCATCCGCACGCAATCAATGCCCTGTGAGAAGAATAATCGCCCATCGGGGTCCACCAGCCACCATCTGCCATCCTGTTTTGTGGTTCGGAAGAAGCCGGTGGCCTCCAGTTGCGGTCCTTTCAGCCATCCGCCGTATTTGTCCCAATCGCGCGGCCCCGGTGTCCGGGCCAGTTCCTTTTCCTCGAGCTGACGCCGATCCTGCAGCTCTTTCAATGAATGCGTTTTGCCGGGCCAATCCCTGTGCTTGTATTGGCCGAAGGTATCAATGAACGGGAAGAAGGGGCTGGCGTCGGCAGTGCTGGCCGTGGGGGCCACGTAAGTGCCCTCGGCCCGCACCCGGGTGATCTCGAACGAGTGGTTCGTGGCGGGCTTGCTCACAAAGACAAGGAGTTGAGTGATGAGCCGTGGATCCACGGTCCCGTCCCCGCCCACGGCAACAGGGTAACCCCGCAAGCCAAACAGCTTTCCCCCGAGCTTGTCCGAGGCGGCGCGGATCAGGCGCACTTGCAGGGTGCCGGCCGTTCCCGGGTTCAGGGTGATGGATTCAGTCAGGCAATGTTTTGTGCCATCGGCTCCGGTGTTGTCCACACGGCAATGGGCGGTCAGCTTGTCCGGGCCAATGTTGCTAAGGCTCAAAGTCACGCGGTCGAACGCTGTGAGGTCCCACGTGCCTTGTTGTGGCTTCAAAGTGATGCCCGGCCAGGTTTCGTGATGGCCCGTCTCCACCCGGAGCGCCTGCGTCCTGCCAACGCGGGAGAGCGTGGCTGTGGCATCGGTCACCGGGACTTTGGAGGCGTCGAATGGGGACTTGAAATCAAACAAGACCATCTCGGCAGCCTTGGCTGGGGAGTTGGTGAGCAAAAGGATGGCGAGAATTCCGGCATGGAGCAGGGCGGCGGCGGTTGACCGGGTTCCGCGGTCTGGGCGCTGCATGTGCGGCAACGGGAGGGGTGCCTGATGGATCTTCATCCGCCCATCATGGGGCAGGGTGGCAAATTACTGAAGCGTGAAGTGTGCGGGCTATCACGCCCGGCCGACGGAGTCGCAAAGGCGTTTGCACTTGAGGCAGGCATCATAGGGATCCGGCACTTCCCATTCATCCGCCATGATCCAGCCCCGGAAGCCGCCCGCCTTCAGGATCTGCAGGGATTTGGCGCAATCAATACGGCCATCCCCGCAGGCAAGGTGCTTGGAGGTGCCACCATCGCGCAGGGTGCTGTCCGAGTCGCAGAACTGGAGGTAGCCGATGTTTGCCGGCCCCACCCGCTGCAGCATCTCCTCCGGCTTGCCGGTCGCGCCGTTCATCTGGTCAAAGTGGCTGGGGTCGTAAATACCCTTGAGCGAGGGATGATCCGCTCCGTGGAGGATGCGCATGTAATGGTCCTCCTTGTTGAAGACGAAGACCGGTTCGATCTCGAAGCAGGCCAGAATACCTGCATCCCCCGCAATCCGGCCGGCTTCCCGGAACGTTTTTGCGAGGCGGTCGATCGCCTGGTCGATGGTTTGCCCGCGCAAGCCGCCACCCGGCCACATTCCCACGCACTCACATCCCAGCTGTTTGGCGAGGCGGATGCGCTCGCGGAACTCCTGCAGCCACCGCTGGCGAGCCGGTTCATCGGGATCGAATGCACCATCAGCGCCGAGTTGGATCGAAAAGATTCGAAGACCGTAGCGGTCATAGAGCCCGCGAAGTGCCTGAACCCGTTCTTTTTCATCAGGGCCCGGGTATCCACCGGAGGGCCAGTCGCCCACCAGTTCAACACCGTCGAAATGATTTCGTGAAGCGAAATCCAACACCTCCCAGATGGGGTAATTCCTGCCGTATTTGCGGGTGCCGGACTGGAATCCGTTCAAGCCAACGGCGGTTTTCCACAACGGTTTGCCATCCACAGCGTGGGAGAGGGGTGCCAGGGCTGGGAGGGCGAGTGCGGCACCGAGAAGCTTCAATGCCGACCTTCTGGGCAGTGTGTTTGTGGCGGAGGCGCGGGTCTGGATCGCGGGCGACATGCGGGTGAGGGTGCACGGGCGGCGGCGGTGGTGTCGAGGCTGATTTTCCCGCCGGAAAAGTGGCAGCCCTTCCCCCAGCCCTTCCCTGCTGCGGCCCTGCGGTCGCCCGGCCACCGGCTGCCGCCCGGCACCCTCCCATCTCGGATATGCGGGGGCCGACTGTTGTCCGTCTGGAGCAGAACCCTGCGTGCCCCGTTCACACCATGGTTGGCCCTGCCGCACATCACCTGCCCGACAATCCTGTGAACCCCGGCCGAACCTGCGACAATGGTGCGATGAAACAACAGACCGAACCCATCAAGACATCCGCTGGGGCGGACGGGATCGACGCGCGCCCGGTGGGGACTCCAGCCAAAAAGCCTGATTGAACAAGCGCCGGGTCCGTTGTATGTTTTGAGGCATTGATGCCCGCGACCCGCACCAGGTTCAACCGCAAACGACGTTTTGCCAGCGGCCTTCCAGCACCCGAAGCACTGGAGAAGCTGGCTGCGGAGGTTCGTTATGGAGGGAAACCCGCCCACAAGCGGAATCCTGGGGACTTCGGGCTGACTCCGCCTTCGCTGCCACGGGACGATAAGTCTCTCTGCGATGAGGTCCGCCTGTTTCGGCGGGCGGAGGCGTTGAGATTGCTGCGGCTGGGGATCAGGCGGGGGATGATCAGTGAATGGGATGGAACCGGCTACCCCAAGAATATCTGGTCAATGACGGAGGATGGAATCCCGTTGGAAGCCCAGCTGGAGAATCCCGGCAATGGCACCTACCATGGCTATCCGCTCGAGGCGAACGACGACTTCCGGGAGAGTGTCATCACCAAATGGAATCAAAACCATGGATGATGCCCTGAAAATCGAATGTGAGTGGTCGGGCCGGCTGGATGCGGAGAACGACATCTCCCAGGCCTCACGGGGAGCGATCGGGATCAGCGTGGGGGACCAATGGTTGACGCGGCTGGAGGATTCGTGGGGAAACACCGTGCGGAACCGCCTGCACGCCTCCGCGCACACCCTTGCGTGCTGGCTGGCGGGGAATTGGTGGCGTCTGCGCTGGGAGCCTGAGACGCCAGCCTCGCTGGGTGATGTGGACTGGCGCATGTCCCACTCAATGGCCTCCGCCGGGGATGGCTACTGCTGGCCGAGCATCCTGTTTGCCAGCGACGGAGACACGCTGGCGGTGGCTTCGCGGGCGACCCGGGGGCGTGTGCTGGGCCCGGTGCGTTATTTGAACGAGGTCAACACACGGATCACGGGCAGGGCCTTTGAGAGCGCAATCGACGCGTTCCTCACGCTGGTGCTGTCCAGGCTGCATTCTGAAGGCTTCGAGAAATCCGAACTGGCCGGTCTCTGGGCGGAAGTGCTGAAGGAGCGCCGAAATCCCGAACTGGCGCGGGAGCGGAGGTTGGAGGCAATCTGTGGTTTTGATCCGGGCGAGGCACCGGAGGAGATCATCGCGATGCTGGTCACGGACAAGGCCGGGCTGGGTGGCGGTGCACTGGAGGAAGTGGCGGCGCAGGGCCGGGGCTCAACCGCCGGAATGCTCAACCAGATTCTTTCGCTGGCCAGTGGCGGGGCAGCCGCGTCGGCGGTTGCGTTTGGCGGCACGCTGCCGGAACTGGCTGCGAAGCCGGAATACGAGGCGGAGGCGCGGCCATGGCAGCGGGCGGCCATGCTGGCCCGGTTGGCGCGGCAGGAATGGGGATTCGGCAGCGGGCCGGTCACAAACGCAAGACTGGCGGACCTGCTCGGGACCAGGGAGGCCATCTTCCATGAAGTGGAAAAGGGGCCGGCCCCCATGCCGCTTCTTTTGCGGGGGGCAAACCGGAAGAACGCTGATTTTTACTTGAGCAGGGCGCACCCCACAAGCCGCCGGTTTGCAGCCAGCAGACTTCTTGGGGACCACCTTTTTCATTCCCACGGGGGCCGCCTCATTCCGGCGACCAGCGCCAAAACTGCGCGTCAACAGTTTCAACGCGCGTTCGCCCAGGAGTTCCTCTGTCCCTTCGGCGCCTTGCTGGAGAAGGTTCAGACCACCCAGCCGGATGATGACGATATCGTGGAAGCCGCCGCCCATTTCAATGTTTCCACGCGTGTCGTCGAGGCAACCCTGGTCAACAAGGGGGAACTGGATCGCGAGGCACTGGTCTGGGTCGCCTGAGTTGTCTAGCAGGCGGTTGCGGAGGCGGCTGTCTGGCGGGGCAGACCCACTACGCACGGAACATCCAAAGACCTCCGGTGGGCTGCACTTTTTCTACGGCCTCACCATCGGGATGGCGGAACCCCCTCCCATGGGCGACGGTCGAGGAGGCAAAGCAGCCAGGCAAAAATACCCGGGCTCTGTGGAACTGCCGTTCGTTGCCATCAGCCGCACGCCGGTGCGACCAAGCCACCCTCCCGGCATGCGCCGTCAGTCGCTGGCCGGCGGAGGAAATCCGGAGGGACGAGGTGCCATTCCGGATGTCAAATTCAAGGGGCTCCGTCCGGTTCGTCTCCTGCCGTGGCCAGAAGTTTGTTTTTTCATTGGACCACAAGTCCACCCCACGATGCCTTATTCTTTCAATCTGAACCGTTTCGTCTAAGCTGCAAGGCATGAATCGTCGAACATTTGTGGCAGGCATCAGCCGGGGTTGTCTGGCGCTGCCTGTGTTGGCCGGGGTTGGAATGCTGGGCGGCAACGGCTGCGCGGGCAGACCGGGGGCGAACCTGAGGGTGATTGGAATCGTGGACGATGCGGAGGGCTCGCTGGGGCGGACAGAAGGCCCCGTGGCCGTGGATGTGCGATTGGAAGACCGGCTTTGCCGTGCCGGAGATGAGGGACGCCTCGTTGCCTTTGAGCAACCGGCGACCGGGGGTGGGTGCGGACCGGCATTGCCGGTTCAATTGATGGGCTTCCCCGGGGTGGGCGTGGCGCGGGTGGCGTGGCGGATTCCCCCGGGCGCGGCCGGGGAGCGCAGATTTCTTCTGGGGGAGGTTGGCCGGGCTCCGGCGGCCCGCATGTCCATCCGCATTGATGCGGCGAGTGGTCAACATCAGATCATGGAAGCGGGGAAGAGTGTCCTTCGCTACAACCATTCCACAGTGGAACCGGGCAAGGTGCTCGATGCGGTGAGCGCGGATAACAAAAAATATGCCGTGGCCCGGAGTGACTACATCCACCCGCTATGGGGGCCGAACGGGGAGGAACTGACCCGCGACTGGTCCCCGGATCATCCGCATCACCGTGGAATTTACTGGGCCTGGCCGGAGGTGGACTGGCGCGGAAAGCGCGGGGATTTGCACGCGCTGCAAATGGTGTTTTCACGGCCGTGGGGGCGGTGCCGGACGCTGGGCGGGCCGCTTTTTGCGGAGATTGATGCGGAAAACACGTGGGTTTGGGAGAGTGGCGAGGAGATTGTGTATGAAAGGGCCATCATCCGTGCGTGGAACCAAACAGTGCATGGGCGGCTTCTGGATTTGGAATTCCATTTCAGCGCGATCGGGGAGCGGGTGCTCCTGGCGCGGAGGGGGACGGACAAATACGGGGGGCTGAGCCTGCGGTTTGCCGGTGTGCAGGGACAGCAGATCTACAAGCATGATCCCAAGGCCGATGGAAACCCGGGGCAGAGCTGGGCTGATCTTTCAGGGACGTTCCCCGGAGCCACATCGGGGGCGGGGGTGACAATCCTGCAGAAGAGTTCTAATCCGTATCACCCGGGAGACTGGATTGAGTATCCTGAATTGAACTGGCTGCAGCCGACCTTTCCCGCTGCGGAGACGCGCTATGCCCTTGAGCCGGGACGCCCGCTGCTCTTGCGCTACCGGCTCTGGATCCATGCCGGTTGGACACCTTCGGAACGGGATGGGGGGGATCATTGGAGATCTGCGAATTCTTTATTTTGCCCTGCGGCCAGGGCGTGATATAACGGGGGCCAACACCAACAGCGCACATATGAAAAACCAGCAAAAGAACAAGGTCACCCGCCGGGAATTCCTCAAATCGGCATCCACCGCCACTGCTGTGGCCATCGCGATGCCGACCATCATTCCCTCCACGGCGCTGGGTCGGGGCGGCAAGCCGGCGCCGAGCGAACGCATCAACATCGGCATCATCGGCTGTGGTGGAATGGGAACCTCAAATCTCACTGCCTGTGCGCGGGAACCGGATGTGGTGGTGACTGCGGCGTGTGATGTCTGGGATGCCCGGCTGGATGTGGTGGTGGAGCGCTACAAGGGCACATGCAAGGGCTACAAGGACTTCCGGGAGATGCTCCAGCAGAAGGAGCTGGATGGGGTCATCATCGGCACTCCGCCCCACTGGCACGCCCTCCAGGCGATTGCCGCGTGTGAAGCGGGCAAGGACATCTACCTGCAGAAGCCGATGACCATGCACTTCGGGGAGAGCATGGCTGTGCGGAATGCCGTGAACCGGCACCAGCGCATCTGCCAGGTGGGGACGCAGATCCATGCCACTGAGAACTACCGCAGGGTGGTGGAATATATCCGGTCGGGGAATCTAGGATCCATCGGCACCGTCCGCACGTTCAACGTGCTCAATCAAACTCCGAACGGCGTGGGGCGGGTCAAGACGCCCACAAAACCGGAGGATCTGGGCCTCGATTGGGACTTCTGGTGCGGTCCGGCCCCGCTGCGGCCGTTCAATCGCACGATCGTGTCGGATGCCTACAACCATTCCTCGTGGATGGATTACAGCGGCGGGTGGACTCCCGGCATGGCCCCGCACATCATCGACCTCCCAATCTGGGCGCTCGATCTTGGATTCCCGTTGAACATCAGTTCGGCCGGGGGACGTTATATCCTGAAGGATGACGGGGACATTTACGACAACCATGAAGTCGTCTGGCAATATCCCAAGATGACCATGACATGGATGTCCTCCATGACCAACAGCTACGGCTTTGATTTCCACGGCGCTCCGAAGCGGGAGCGGCGGCTGGGAACCTACTTCCACGGATCAAACGGGACGATGTTCGCCGACTACGGCATGTTCAAGATCGTGGCGGAAGGGGAATACATGGATGGAAAGCAGGCCCCGCCCGTCTCAATCCCCCCATCGCCGGGCCACGAACGGGAATGGTTGAACTGCATCAAGTCCCGCCAGTTGCCGAGCTGCAATCCCAATTACCATGTGAGAGTGGATGTGCCGATCCAATTGAGCCTGCTCTCCCTCAAGCTGGGGCGGTCGATCCGGTTCGACCCGGTAAAGGAGCAGATTGTGGGTGACCGCCAGGCCGCCAGAATGGCCATTCCCAAATACCGGGCTCCCTGGAAGTTCCCCGAGAAATATTTGAAGGCCTGAGGGACGACCGTCCCCGGAAATGCCATTCGGCCGGAAGAGCACGGATTGCGTGCCCGTGCCGGGTGAGGCTGTCTGGCCGCGCAGGGTCCATTCGCGGTCTATCCTTCATCCGGCTCATGGAGTCCCTCCCTGCGACATCGTTTGCAGGGAGGAGTTCTGGAACAGCTACCTGCCGAGGTATTTCAGCGTGGCCTCCGTGCGGCTGTGCACGTGCAGCTTGTCGTAAATGCTGCGGACGTGGGTGCGGACGGTTTCGAAGCTGATGTTCAGGAGGTCGGCGATTTCCTTGTAGGAATGTCCCTTGGCGAGGAGCGCCAGCACCTGCTCCTCCCGGTCGGTCAGGCCGTCCAGGTGCACCGGTGGCCTGGCTGCGGGGGTGGTCTGGTCCATCTGGTGGAAGAACTGCACCACACGCCGGGCGATCTGGCGGGACATGGGTGCCCCGCCGTTGGTGGTTTCCTTGATGGCTTCGAGAAGTTTTTCCCGGGAGGTGCGCTTCAGGAGATAGCCGGTGGCCCCTGCCATGAGGGACTTGAAAATCTGTTCACTGTCATCGTAAACCGTGAGCATGAGCACGGGAAGTCCGGGGGCCAGAGTCTTTAGCTGTCGCACACAATCGGTTCCCAGCATTCCCGGCATGTTGATGTCCATGAGGACGACATCGGGGCAGTTGGCGGGGATGCCTATCAGGGCGGAGGCACCATCCGCATAGGCAGCCTGACAGCGGAAGCCGGGGGCCCCGTTGATCATGGCGGCGAGATTGGCCCGCACTCCAGGATCATCCTCGACCAGTGCAACTTGGATGGGTTTATTCAATCGGTGGGGAGTCATATCAGGTGTGCGGATGGTTTACTATACCACATTAGGGTTAAGTTGGCTGCTTGCGGGCTCCGGGAGGGGGAGGGAGAACCGGATACGGGTGGCCTTGTTCGGGATGGAGGTGATCTCCGTGGTGCCGCCGCACTCCCTCAGCCGGGAACGCATGTTGCCAAGGCCGTTCCGGTGGAATTCCCGTGGGGAAGGTTTGAGAAATTCGGTGTCAGATTCCGGTGGCTTCCTGCCGGGTGAGTTTTGGGGTGGTTGCCCCGGCGAGGGAGCGTCGGCTGGATCGGTTGCCGTGGCTGGCGGAACATTGAAGCCACGCCCCGAGTCCTCAATTTCGAGTTCGATCACGCCGGCGTTCAGGCGCAACCGGAGCCAGGCCTCCTGCGCGCCGGAATGTTTGAGGACGTTATTCATCGCCTCCTTGACGGCGAGAAACAGGTTGTGCCGCAGATCGGCCCGCAGTGGAACGGCGGGGAGGTCGGTCGGAATCTCAATCCAGAGACGGGTTGAGGACATCTCGAAGCACTCATCCGCAAAGCGGCAGAGGTATTCCGCGAAGCGAGGCAGGTTGTCGTTCCTCGGGTTGGTGGCCCAAACGATCTCATCCAGAGCCTGAACGGCGGCACGGGCCTGAAGGCGGATGCGTTCAAGATGGATTTGGACCGGGCCGGGCAGGCCGGGTTCCCCGCGGGCGATTTCTGTGAGCTGAGCCACCTGTGTGAGGGTGCTGCCGATGTCGTCATGCATGTCCTTTGAGATGCGCAGCCGCTCCCGTTCAATGGCATGGCGGGTCCGCAGGGTGGCAAGTTGGCGCTGGTAGCGGCGTCTGACGAGCTGGCGCAGGAGGGCGGCAATGGAACCAATGATCACGATTCCCAGAACCGCCTTGAACCAGGGGGTTTCCCAGATGAACGGCGGGGCGGCAATCCGGAGGTTGGGTGAGGTTTCCGACCATTCGCCGTCCGCAGTGCGAGCCTGCACCTTGAAATGGAATGTTCCGGCTGGCAGGCGGTAGTAGGCGGTTCGGCGGGTGTCCGCATCCACCCAGTCGTTATCAAGCCCTTCCATTTTGTATCGAAACCGGACCATTTCCGGGGCCGAAAAATTGATGCCTGTGTATTGAATTTCGATCTCACGCTGGCCCGCCTTCAACTGGAGGCCGTTATTCCTGTCGAACTGGGAGGTGGCCAGCCTGTCCGGCTGGAGGCCGGACACAGGCAGTTTCAGCGGGGTGTCCGCCCCATCAAACTTGACGCTCTCAATCCAGACCTTGGGGGCTTCGGTCGGGGGCGGCTGCCGGGTGGGGTCGATAAACACCAGCCCGCGAACAGTGGAGATGCAGATCAGTCCGGAACCGGTTCGCAAACCGGCCGGGGTGAACCCTCCCGTGCATTCCTCCCCGAGCATCCCCTCGTTGGCCCCGAAGGTGATCGGGTGGAGGTAGGGCTTCCTTCCTGCGGCAACATCCTCAAGATCGCTCTTGGCCACCCGCAGGATGCCCCGGCTGCATCCGAGCCAGAGGTAGCCAAGGCTGTCATCCACAATTTGCAGGACCGTCTTCGCATCCAGGCCGTGCTGGCTTGAGTAGGTGAAGGCCCTCCCTGCCTGCCACCGGCTCAGACCGCCGCCTGCTGTGCCGATCCAGAGAACACCGAACCCGTCCCGGCGCAATGTGCGGATGCTGCGGCTCAGGAGACCGTTGGTCATGGAGATCACCCGGTCCCCGCCGGGCGGAAGCCACTTCAGGCCGCCTGCGGTGGTTCCGATCCAGAGACCGCCCTTCGGTTCGGCGGCTAGTGCGGTGACACTGCCCTGACCGACAGAGAACTTCACGATTTGTGCCGACTGGTCGCGAATATGGACGAGGCGGCCGAGTTGCGTGCCGACCCAGAGACCACCCAGGGGATCCTCGCACAGGGCGGTGACCCATGTGGCTTGAATCCAGTTTTCATTCGTGTAGCAGGCGGTGAGCTTGTCATCCCGGACCTGCATCAGAGCCCGCGCCCCTCCCAGCCAGACGCTGCCATCGGAAACCGGGAGGATGGATTCGATGGAGGAATAAAAGTCCATCAGGGGGCTGACTGAATAGCCCTTGAAGCCGGTTGGGGAACTGCGGAAGACGCCGGTGCCCAGGGTGCCTGTCCAGATCCGCCCGTCCCGGGTCTCGACGGTTGACCGGGTGAACTCGTTTGTGAGGCCCTCGGCGGAGGAGACCGAGAAAAGGCGACGTTTGCGCAACTGGTTCAATCCCGTGGTGCGGGTGCCGACCCACAGGTCACCTTCCGGGGAGGAGCACAGGGAGCGGATGTCGTTGGCGGAAAGTCCATCGGTGCTGTGGATCGGTTCAAAACGGCCGTTCTGAAGGCAGTGCAGGCCGTCATCCAGGGAGCCCGCCCAGATGTGGCCATCCCGATCTTCAGCAAGGCAGGTGATGTAGGCGTAAGGGATGCCATCCGCCTTCGTGAACATCTTCCAGTCATTCTTCTGGCGGCAGAGCAGGCGCCCATTGCCAATGCCTGCCCAGAGGGATCCTGTCTTGTCCTCAAGCAGGCAGTAGGCGAGGAGGTTGGTAGCTTCAGGAGGGCCTTCGAGAAAGGTCAACTTCTCGTGTTTATACTCGAAAAGCCCGTCGTTGCCGGTGGCGATCCACATCCCTCCAGACTTGCTTTTGAGCAGTGACCGGATGGGTCGGTGGTCGAGGAAATCGCAGGCAGGCAGATCCTGAAACTCCCCATTTTCCCAGAAGGTCAAACCTGAACCCGTGCCGATCCAGAGCATCCCCTTTTTATCCTGGGCGAGGCAGGTGATGGTATTGCCTGCGAGGATGCGGGAGGGCAGGTTGAAGGTTTCAAAACGGCCATTCAAGTAGCGGCTTAATCCGCCCCCCCGGGTGCCAATCCAGAGGGCCCCTTCAGTATCCTCCAGCAGGGTCTGGATCTCGACGCTCTCAAGTCCATCCACAAGCCCGAAGGTTGTGAACCGCAATCCGTCGAACCGGGCCAACCCATCCTGGGTGCCAAGCCAGAGGTAGCCGTCCCGGGTCCGGGTGATGGCGTTGATGGTGTTCTGCGGGAGGCCGGAACGGGTGGACCAGGATCGAACGACAAGAGATGATGCGAGCGAGGGAGTGGTGTTCGCACCTGTGACTGTGACCGGGAGTGGCGCATGGTTCGTCTGTCCCATCGCCACAACGAGGCTCCAGAACCATAGTGAGGCTGCGAGGCTTGCGGCCTGCATCCCCCGGCTCCGGGCTTTCTGGAAAACGCACATCATGGCTCGCGATCAGACCCCCTTCGGCGCATTGGAGGCCCGCTTGATGGTCTTGAGACCCTGGTGCTCCGGACTGGAGGTGTAATAGTCGTCCAGCGGGTAGCAGCCGGAGGGGAGGCCGTTCCGGGGTGCGGTGGTGCAATCGCTGAATGTACGGCAGATGAGTTTAGGGGCCATGGCACCCTTCTCAAGGCAGTCGGTGAAGAAATCCGGGTAGGACAGGATCATCCGTCCGATTCCCACGGAATCCACCCAGCCCTGCGCCAGCACCGCCTGGGCAACATGAGGCAGGTAATCCTGCAGATAGGTGTAGGCGGTCCCCACAAAGACCATCCCTGCGGGCGCGCGCCGTTTCAATTCACGCACCACCTGAATCTGGCGCACGACCCCGGCCAGGGGATCCTCTGGCGGTTGATAGCCATCCGAAGGAGGGTATGCGGCGGGGCGCTGGATGTGGGGATTGTAGTAGGGGGATCCGGCGGTCAGGTTCACGAGCCGGATGCCAAGCTCGTTGCACAATTCCAGAAAACGGAGCGGCTCTGCGAGGTCGTATTGGTCTGGATGATCCGGGTTGACCCCAAAGCCATAGCGGTAGGGGAGGAGGTTTGTGAAATCTTCCGGAATGCCGGGGCCGGGTTTGCCCGGGGAGGACCGGGCCGGATCGGGCCGGAAAGGGATGATGTCGAAAGCACTCAGGCGGACGGCCATTCCGATGGGGTTGCCGGAGGCGCGAATCCCCGCAACGATCTCCCGCAGGAGACGGGTGCGGTTTTCGAACGACCCGCCGTAGGGGCCGGGCCGGGTGTGCGCTCCCAGGAACTCATGGAGGAGATAGCCGTGGCAGTGCTTGATATCGACAAAATCCGCCCCCGCCTCCCGGGCGACCTGTGCCGCTTTGATGTAGGATTCCACCAGTCCGGGAAGTTCGGCATCGGTCCAGACCTGGGCGTCGCTTGTGACGTGGAATTTCCGGTCGAGAATCGGGTGCCTGTGGGCCACGCGGGGTTCAAACTTGAACTTGTCCGCCGGTTTGCAGAATCGTCCTGAATGGGTGAGTTGAAAGCCGATGACCAGATCGTCGATCGAACCGTGCCGCTCCCGGTGTGCCTCCCGTGCCGCCTGAAGCAGGGCAGCAAGGTCGTTGCGCGTCTGCTCGCCGATGATGAGCTGGTTGGGATTGGCCCGGCCATCCGGCCTGACCGCCATCGCTTCGCCGCCGAAAATCAATTTGGCACCGCTCCGGCCAAAATTGCGCCAGCGGCGCAGCACAGGCTCCGTGATTCCGCCTGCCGTTGTCCCATCCCACCCCTCCATGGGATGTATGGCGCAACTATTCCCGATCCGTTTGCCGTTGATCACGAGGCCATCGATCGGCCGGGCAAGGGGGGATGTGTCGCGCCGGAGGATCGAATCATCGCACGGCAGTTCCAGCCCCAGGGCCGAAAGATGCCGGCGGAACTCCGCCACGCTTTTCAGTGCCGGTATTCGCACCAGTTGGATCGGTTCAGCCATACGCTGTAAAACTCTGTTGGCCCCCCACTGCAAACGCGAGCCAATTCCAGCCGGTCCGGCGGGGGGGCGGCAGATGGGGAACCGGCTCAGGGCGCGGGGCGCGGGCTCTTATCACAGAGCGCGAGGATTTCGCGAACGAGGATCTCCCCGGTCTGCTCGCCGAGGCTCGTCCGGGTGATGTAATCATAGCGCTTGAAACTGTCGAAGTCCTCCTTCGTCAGAATGTAGCCGTAGGCATCGTTCGTGAGGCCGAAGAGGAGGTTTTGTTTCCCGTGCATTTTCCGCTTCAGATAGAAGCCGATATTCGGGAGGGCCTCGCCGGGGATGGTGATGATCTGGGTGTTGCCCAGGTTGATGAGATTCAGCTGGGAGGTGACCACATTCTCGGGGGCACCCTTGGGCCGGGGCACCGCCTTCAGCAGCGCCCTCATGCCCGGGGAATCCACCGGGAACGTGATGGTCCGGGCCGTGCAGTAGAGCCCGGGGGACGGGGATGCCGGGGCATCCTTCACGATGCGGACCGCCTCAGAGGCCAGGAGTTTGCCGATGCGCTGGCATTCCGGCCAATCGCGGGCTTCGCCGCCGTTTGCCGTGCGGTTGTCGGCAGTGACCATGCCCCCCTGGGCACTGTTCATGAAGATGCCGGTGCCGGCCCCCAGCCGTTCCAGTTCGTCGCAGAGCGGCCCGATGAGATCCGGGCTCAGGATGCGCTCCCCGTTCCCGAGAACCTCGGGGTGGATGGCGTAGTTGACCAGTGTCGCAATCGGCTTTCCATCCGGGTGGAGCAACTGCAGGACGTTACAGCGCGGATCGTAGAGCTTGTCCGCATAATAGTTGTAGGCGATCTGGCCCCGGGCCTCGCCGGTTGCGGATTTGAGTTGGGCCGGTTGCAGCCCCGCGTGGGCTTCCCGGATCGCCTCGGCCATCCGGGTGCAAACCATTTCCAGGTATTTGGGGTCGGCACTCGTGCCACCCTCCCCGTCCGGGAAGCCGTAGGTGTCCGGTGCGCTGTGGGTATGGGTTGCCCCGATGAGAATGTTGCCCCCCGGGATTTCCTTCACCGCCGCCCTCACCCTGTCGCCCAGAACCCCCGGAAACCCGAGGAAATCGGCGCTCACAATGGCCACCTCGGTCCCCCCCTGGGCCATCACGAGGGCCCGCACGGTGAGATCCCCCTTTTTCTGTGTGGCCGGTTCCGCCTTGCCGATGCCCCCGACCAGCGGCAGCAGGGGATCGGGGGTCACAATCTTCACGGAAATCGCGGCACGAAACTGGGCTGGCGCATGGCCCATGCCGGCCATGAGCGTCAGGACAAGAAGTCCCATTTTGAAAGTGTTCATGGATGCAAAGCTAAACAGTATCCCGCGCCACAAGCAAGCTCCGGAGGGGGCTTGTCCCTGCGTGCGGTTCAGGTTTGGCCAGTGGACGATCGGCGATCCGGGTTCAAGCGCCGTATCAACAGGGGAATCGTCGGCAGATGGGGGATGTGACCCGGTCGATCCCTGCTGCGGGAGATGCGGCGGAATATTTTCACAGGCCAAGCCGTTTGAGATCGAAGGCCGTTTCACTCGTCTCCGGCAGATCAATCGGCTTGGGTTCCAACTCGCGGCGGACGAATAGTATATGCCTCCGCTCCCGCGCTGTTGGAAGGTAGCCTGCCAACAGATTTGTCCAGGCTGGCATGTTCAAGGTGGTTTGATACACCACAAGGGCATCAACCCTATTCGAGGCAAGAAGACCGACAATCATCTCATGGGTGATTTCGCCGGACCAGAGGCGCTTTTTGGGGATGATGGTCAAGTCGCGTGGTGTTTGAACCTGGCCTGCTGCAAAAGTCCAGAGGGGATCCATCGCAAACATCGTGCGTCCCGGTGCGGCCAGCGCCCTGAGTTGCTCTGTGACAGGGGAGTGCGCATAGGGCAGCGCCCCCTCGCGGCTCTCAAGGATAGTATCGAACTTTTGCCAGCCCCACAGTCCGCACAAAATCAGGCCGACGGTCCAGATGGATCGCCGTCCCCACAGCGGAAGCTTCGTCTCCCGTGCTGCCTGCAACAGGTCAACCATCCCGATGCCGGCCAGCACCACCACGGGAGTCATCAAATGCACAACATAGTAATCCCAGTAAGGATGGTGAAACATGTGAATCAAAAGGGCCGCCCCCGCTGCGGCCACCCAGGGAAGGATCGACTGCATCTGGCTGTTCAGGTAACGAGCAGCAAGTGCAAAGAGCGCCAAAAGACAGACCAGCCAATTCGAAACGTATGCCGCCGGAGTGAATCGGTATTCCAGTGCCTCCCTGGCTGGTGCGGCCAGATGGGATGCTCCCATGGTGCCCCAGAACCAGCCGGGCTGCAGGAACGAGCCTGCCACAGTGAGGAGCACGACCGCAGTGCCCCAGACGATGGCGCGTTGACGGGCTGTTTGAACCAGATAAACGAATGGAACGACCAACGCAAATGCAGCGGTCAATTTGATGGAGAGGGCAAGCGCCCCTATCAAAGCCGAGAGCATCCACGCTGCTCGTTGTCTCCTCATCAGGAGCAGGGGAAGCAAAGCCCCAACGCCGATTGCGTATGCGGGTGCCTCGAGCATGAATGATGCGAAGTGGGAGGGCAGGGCAAGCCATAGGAGCACAACGGCAAACACGGCCCCCCACCTGGCGCCAATCCTGGAACAATATGCCCCCCAGGCCAGTGGCAGCAATGCCCCCACCAGGATGATCACGGCCCGGCCTGCCGTGAGCGAAAGGCCAAAAATACCGAAAATAGCAGCCCCGACATAGGACGACAGCGGAGGCTGGTCGTTCCACATGCGGGCTGCGGCTGCCGGATCACGCAGGTATTGGAGCGACTTTGCAGCCTCCATGCTTTCGTCGCCGCCCAGCACATGCCCGCTCCAGAACAGCAGGACCGCTGCCCCGAGACAGAGCCAGAGTCCGACGCCCCAACCGCCCACGCTGGGTTGGTCCTGGTGTGTTGTTGTGTCCGACAAGACCTGCGGTTGCCGGGGTGCCAGCCCAAGAAAGGCGGAAGTGGCCAGTGCCGCCGCCAGCATGAATGAGATGGTGGACTCCATTCGGGCCAATGGCTCCCAACTGCCGAGCAACCCGCCCAGGCATGGGCAGGGTGCGTTGACCGCCAACCTTACTTCCACGGCATGATAGCCGACAAACAAAATCCCCAAACCCAGACAAACCATCAGGAACAGCCTGGTCGCACGAGCCCACAATACCGCGAGTGCGGCGCATTCAAGGACCAATCCCACCCACACATACAACCCATACGTTCCCGGCAGGAAGGAGTGGGCCTCCTTGAGCAGGTCGCCCCCATGGAGCAGCGCCACCGATTTTCCAGCGAGAGTTAGAGCCAGGATTCCAGCACATACCACCATGTGGGTCCGGCAGACCCGGGAGTCGGGGGACATTGGGTGGGCGGAATCCCGAGCTCCGTTCTGCGCGGCTGTCCGGGAGGTTGGCTTTGTTGCGCTCAAGTTTTTTTCGGTTCAGGTAACAGGCCTGGTGGCATCGCCCCTGAAGCATGCAGTGGGAGCAAGGAGCGTTGCTCGTGAAATTGTGGGGGTCGTTCTTGCGGGTGTCACCTTGCACCGTGCCCCGAACGCCTGTACCAAAGCGTCAGGGTAATGCCAGAAACGGCTGCCAACGAGATCAGGATGATCAAGCCGACATGGTGTGTGTCCTGGCCGGCGATCTTTCCGCCGAAATTGGGGCGCATCTTCCCTTTTACCAGCGAGTAGGAGTTGCTGTTTGTCCAAATTGTCACAAAGCGCTCAAGTTTCGGATCAGCGAACATGGATGGCACGTATTCGTTTCCTTTCGCATATTCCGGGGACATCAAATCCAAAGAGAGGAACTCGTAACGATATTCAGCGTCGGGATATCTCACAATGAAGGCGCTTGGGATCCCCTCGTTTTCTCCGTTGTATTCATAAACGACAACGGTCCGGCCCGGCGTTGGAAGATTCGGAAATTCCGCTGAACCGGGGCACCCGCGAGCATTGAGCAGAACCTTTCCCACAAGAGGGGAATTGCTCACGACCATGCCGGATGCGCCCCGGGCGGTGGTAACCGTCGTTTGGAATTCCAGATGGTTCCAGACCACCGGCGCGTCCTCAATTTTTCGCATTTTCATTATGCGTGGGATTCCCAGGGAAATTGCCCGAAACAGCAGATCGCGCGGAAACGCGCCGTGCGTGTCCAAAATGCTGTTTGCCAGATTTGTCCTGGCCACCAGATGAACATTCTGGTCGCTGATGATCCAGCCATGTGTGCGGGATTCCCCAACGACTTCATTTCTGGCCAATGGAACAAGCTTTGCAGGGTTGTTCGGGGCGGGTGTCAGCCGCTGGCAATACCATGTGTTGGATTGCCATCCGCAACGCCACCATTCATGGTTGGTCACATGGCCGTTGGTGGATGCTATTTGCCGGTGCACCACCACTTCCGCCACCGGTATCTGCCCATTCACAAACCGTTGAAAGGTTTCGAATGCCCCATCCGCCGCCTGCCCTGCGGTTGAGACCATTTGGAGAAGGCAGAACATTGGGAGGCAGCTCAGGAGCCGGATTTTGTATATTCTCATTCAGGAGCCTTGGTGTGTCGTTGTTGGGAGTGGTTGTGGTGCCGGGAGGGTCATTTCAGACACAGTGGTCGAGCCCGCCTTCCGGAGAGACCCACACATCCAAACGGCCTGCCAGCCACAATAACAAGATCGTGGCATGATCGAACCCCACGCCCCATTCACTGCTCTTGATGGCCGGTGCCCTTTTCGCGGGCTGTAACTCACAAGACAGATGATGGTCACGGGTTGCATGCTTGGATTTGAACACAGTTTGAAATTGATGGAGGTCGTTGTCAATGCCTGTTTTTTTCTTCAAAAATCTAAACACTGTTTACAATCAGACGATTAACAGCATACAGTAATGTGTTCTTTGTAACGCCGGTGTGGCACGACCACCTCGGCGGGAGATATTTGAGGACTGCCCCACCGCTCCCAAAGCACCTGGGCAGGCTTGTGCCCAACAAGGGGCGGGCTTGCGCCAACGCACGGACCAACTCGACTCCCGTGCCAATGTCACCTTTGTCCCGGCACGATGCGGTGGATATGGTCTAGGAAAGGGCACTGGAGCGGTTTGAATCGTCGCGGTTTCGGCGTTTCCGTGGACGGCAGTTGCCAGTGCCTACTGTTGTTGGGAGGGGTGATGGGGATGGATTTTGAGGTGCGTAGGCTGGCCTGGTGGTGGATCAGTTCCATGCGGGCGACATCGGAGGTGTTGGGGTGGTTGAGGATGGCGCGCAATTCGGCGATCTCCCGGTCCTGGTGCTGGTTCCTCATGCGGGTGACCAGATCCATCAGCTGGGGGTCGGAGTTGGAGATGGGGCGATCCCCCACGGCGGATTCAGTCAGTAGGGATTGATGATCCGGCGTGAGGGTGTTCAGGAATGAGCCGAGACCGGCCCACATGCCACGTCCATCGGCACCGGAGCTACTCGGAAACCGCCCTATAAAAGCGGTGGGGGAAACTGCCCGATTGGGTGTCCCGCACATCGAACACGCCATTCGTCCCGGCCACACCCCGGGTGAGAACATCCCAGAGGTCCAGATTCCCGGACACCTCAATCCGGTAGGCCTGGCTGGCTGTCCCTTGCAGCCGGATCCGCACCCCGCCTTCAGGCCCGGGCAATTGGATGTCTCGTGCATCCACAGACAGCATTCCCCCGGTTACAGCCGCCTTCACGGTCAGCACCCCGGCGTTCGTCGTGACGTTGTAGTTTCCAAGTTTCCCCTCCGGATCCATGAAAACAGGCAGGATCGGGTATGTTCCGGCCGGGCTTTGTTTGAGGGCGGTCGTCGTATATCCCGCAGTAATGGCATCTCCAGGAATCACACCGGTCACCGTCCCGGTCAGCACAGGATTTTCCTGCCCTTCAAACCGGGTCTGGTTGTCACAGTAAACGGTCAAGGGCGCACGGGTGACGGTGAAAACGCCTGAGACAGGCACCACATCGTAGTTGGCGGCGGTCCCACCGGTGACTGTTATTTCATAATCCCCCACCGGACTGGAGCGGGTTGCGAAGGTCTGTGCGACGGGGCGGGTGGTCAATACGGAGGATGTCTCCCCGTTTACGAACCCTGTGTAGCGCACAATCATGTGTGGGTTCAAGGATCCATACAGGCGCGACCGGCTCTCCCCGGCGGCAAAAAGAGTTGCCTTCGCCACCACCAGCATGTTTGTCACGGTTCCCGTGTAATCCGGATCGTTCACCGTGCCCACCACTGTGTAAGTTCCGGCGTTGGTTGGGCAGGTGGCTGTGCCGTCATAGGTCAGGGTGACGGCCAGATCCGGTGGCAATGTGGCGGCGGAAGCGCACCTGGCGGTGCCGTTGTAGATCTGGTTCAGTTGGGTCAGGTTGATCGTGGCGGGCGCCTGGCGGCCCTCAGGCAGTTTGGCCACGTAAGCGGAGACCTTTCCCCCGGCTGTCGTGAAAGTGCCGCTTAGGTAAACAGCAGTGTCCGACATGGCCAGGGCTAATACAGGGTTGTTCACTCCTGATCCCAAGGCTGACCAATTGCTTCCATTCCATCTGGCTATCCGGCTGGCGGCGATGCCGCCCGCGTTGGTAAAGGTGCCGCCAACATAAAGATACACCCCCGACACCCCCAGGGCATTGACAGTGCCCTTCACCCCCGTCCCCAGGGGAGACCAACTGTTCCCATCCCAGCTTGCCACATTTTTGGCCGGGAACGCTCCCGTGTTGGTGAACGCCCCTCCCGCGTAAAGAATACCGCCGGATGCTGCGAGCGCATAAACAGGGCCCCTCGTCCCTGTCCCCAAGGCTGACCAGTTGGTCCCGCTCAATTTGGCCACATTGGTGGCTGCGACCCCGCCCACGCTCGTGAATTTGCCTCCGGCATACAGGTCACTGCCCGAAACTGCCAGGGCATAAACAGGGCCGTTCGGCCGTATCCCCAGGGGCGACCAATTCGTCCCGTCCCATTTGGCCAGATTGGTTCCCCGGGTTGGGCCCGGGATCTTGAAGGTGCCGCCTGCATAAAGATTGCTGCCCGAGAAAAGAAGTGCATAAACAGTGTCCCAACGTATCAGACTCAAAGCCGACCAATTGGTTCCGTTCCATTTGGCCAACGCGTGGGATGTGATTCCGCCTGCCTGCGAGAAACTACCGCCCACATATAGATCCGTGCCGGACACGGCCAGTGTGTTAACATCGCCGTTCAGCCCGGACCCAAGGGCCGACCAGTTGGTTCCGTCCCATTTGGCGATGTGGTTTGCAGTGATAGCGCCCACAGTCCAGAAGGTGCCACCCAGGTAAAGATCCGTGCCCGAAACCGCCAGCGCAGTGACCTGGCCGTTCAGTCCAGAGCCCATGGGGGACCAACCGCTTCCGTCAAATTTGGCAACCTGGAAGGCCGCGAAACCGCCTGCGATCGAGAAAACGCCACCGACATAGAGATCATTGCCCGAAAACGCCAGGGCATTAACCATGCCGTTCAGCCCCGCGCCGAGGGCCGCCCAATTGGTCCCGTCCCATTTGGCGGCATATCCGGCCCCGATTCCGCCTGCAGTCGTGAACATGCCGCCCGCGTAGAGATCATTGCCCGACACTGCCAGGGCGTTCACCTGGCTGCCAAGCCCCGTCCCCAGAGCCGACCAACTGGTGCCGTCCCATTTGGCCACGTTGTTGGCCCCAGCGACCCCTGCGGATGTGAAATAACCGCCCACGTAAAGGTCAGATCCCGACACCGCCAGTGCATAAGCAGCACTGTTCAGGCCCGAGGCCAGGGCCGACCAGTTTGTCCCGTCCCATCTGGCAACATGGTTTGCCGTGATCCCGCCTGCGGTCGTGAAATATCCTGCCACGAACAGATGGGTGCCCGATACTGCCAGAGCACGAACACCACTGTTCAACCCCGCCCCCAGACCCGACCACACGCTCCCGTCCCATTTGGCAATCCGAAGGGCCGCGATTCCCCCGGCATTTGTGAAACTGCCTCCCACGTAAAGATCACTGCCCGAAATTGCCAGTGCACTGACCGTTCCGCTCAGCCCCGCCCCCAGAGCCAACCAATTGGTCCCGTTCCATCTGGCAATCCGAAGGGCCGTCATGCCGCCCGCGTTTGTGAAACTGCCACCCGCGTAAACATCACCGCCCGACACCGCAAGGGAGGTGACGGTGCCGTCCACACCCGGTCCCAGAGCCGACCAACCGGAGCCGTCCCAACGGGCCACATGATTGGCGGCGATGTGCGCGACCGCAGTGAAGCTTCCCCCAATATAGAGGTTTCCGGAATCGTCCACTGCCGCGGCATGAACGGCGTCGTTCGCACCTGGAAGGCCGTCCATGCTGGTCCAGTTGTCGTCGCTGAATGTGGGATCAATCCGGACAGGGTAATTGGCCCCGGAATCGTTCACCACCACTGTCAAAGCAGCGGGGTGGACTGGCAACCGGCTCCCGGCACCGGAGGCCGGAATGCCTTCTGCAGGAGAGGGATGCGTCACGACGATGCGGGCCGGCAACGGTTTGCCTTTGGCATCCAACACGTTCAACCGGGTGTATGCCAGCCTGCGCCCCGAGCCATCCATCACCAGCCGTGCGCCTTCGGGTCGGGCCGAGGCCCGTGCGCCGGTGAGCGCAAGTTCCAGGCGCAGTTCGCCACTGCCGGTGGGGCGTTCCTCCACCACGAAATCCTGGCGGACGCCGTCCACGCTCACAGAGTATTCCTCCGTCAGCCCGGGTCGGATGAAGCGTGCCCTCTGGTTGTTCATCGCCACCACACCCTCCACCGGGAGCGCCACCCCATTGATGCCACTGGCCACCAGACGGAACCGCTCGACCGCGCCAGGCGTGGCGGTGGACAGGATCCACAAGCCCCCGGCGGTGGCTTCCCCTTCCAGTTTCTGAAAGTTGCATCGCATCCGAACTGCGCCGCCGGCGGTGAACACCGAGAGACCATCACCCGAATAGTCCAACGTAGCCTTCCTGCCCACATCGTCCCAGGCGATGGGTTGGCCTTTTCCCACGGCCACATTGGCTTGCTGTGGGGTGGTCAGTGGAATCGGCTGGGCATCCGCCTCCTGCATCCGGGGCTGGCACTCGGAGGGGCGAACCTGTTGGGGCTGGCCACTCATTGAAATGGCCGTCAGGAGGGTTGCAAGAATCAGGGAGGTCTGCATTTTTATGGGTTTGGTTGCTGGTGTTTTCTTTTGGTTGGGAATGACATGGCCCCGGGTCCACTGGAACCCGGGAAGGAGGCGGATCCTGCATCGCCCCGGGCGGTATGGTTGAAACCGGAGGGAGCACCCTGTAAGGGGCGGCTGGTTCCATCCAGATTTCGAGGGTGGGTTATCCGGTGCAGGGGCGACATCCGGCCAGGGGATTTTGCACGAAAAACATGGCATGAAACTGAGACCCGCCAGAGCGTGAATTTGGCACTGGTTTTCGCGTCATGCACGGGTTCAAGGTTCATCAAATTCCCAATAAAGCATATCTCGTGCCAGCTAATGTGCAGCTAAAAACCCCAATAAAAACGCAGTTTTATCTCTGCCAAAAATGCCAATGCGTGAAATTCACGCATTTTTGCGTGAAAATCACGCAAGCGGGAGTGGCATGTCGGAGGTGGAAACATCACTGGAAAAAGGCCGGAAATCCTGCGTATTCTGCCTGTCACAAAGAGGACTGAAACGACGGTGTTTCCTGTGGGGTTTCGGGGGGGCCCCTTTCACACTACCAACTGGACTTCAGCAAGGATCACAAAAGAGCCGCACGAGGACGCGGGGTGGGGTAATTCTGCTGGGACCTTGGCACTCTGGAGGGCTGCCTTCAGCGTTGCCGGGGATTCATGCCGGATGCCCTGGGTAACGCCGGGGACGGCATACGACAGGGCTTACTCTTGTGGTGAGGGGGTGATGCGGACTGTTTTTGCGGTGCGGAGGCTGGCCTGATGCTGGATCAGTTCCATGCGGGCGACATCGGAGGTGTTTGGGTGGTTGAGGATGGCCCGCAACTCCGCGATCTCCCGGTCCAAGTGCTGGTTGCGCATGCGGGTGACCAGATCCACCAATTGGCGTTCGGCAGTGGGAATAGGACGATCCCCCACGGCTGCCTGGGTGAGAAGGGATTGCTGTTCCGGGGCGAGGGTGTTCAGGAACGTAGCGAGACCGGCCCAAGTGCCTTCTTCATCGCTTTTGAACCGGGCGGCCACGATCCCGCGGACCAACGGGTGCTGGATCCATGCCGGGTCCAGTGTGGAACGGATCCATGGGGGGAGATCGTCGTGGAGGAATAGGATTTTGAGGAGCCACCACTCCGGCTCCGATGGGGGGGTGGGTTCCGTGTAATCCGGTTGATCCTCCGGGTCTGCCTGTTCCCGCTGCTGCGGGATGTGTTTGCCCGCTTTTGCGAATTCGGTTCGCAGCGCCTCGGTGGTGACGCCCAGCCGCATGGCGGTTTTCTGGGCGTAGGTGTCGAGGAGGACGGCGCTGCCGGTTTTCAGCAGGGCTTCGGACATTTCGCGGATCACGTCCAGACGGCCCTTGTCGGAACGGATGTCGTTCATCTGGCAGAGGCGGTTGAGGAGAAAATCAAAGAACCCCTCCGCCTGGGAGATGACCTGTCGAAAGGCATCCGGGCCCGAGGCTTTGATGAGGCTGTCCGGGTCGTGGGGGCGCGGGACGGTGGCCACCTTGATCGCGAGTCCCGCTGCCAGCAGGCTGTCCAATGCGCGCATGGTGGCGTTCTGACCGGCGTTGTCCGAGTCAAAGCACATGACCACCTCGCCGGTGTAGCGCTTGATGATGCGGGCGTGATCGGCGGTGAAAGCGGTGCCCTGGGGTGCGACGATGTTCTGGACCCCGGCCATGAAGCAGGCGATCAGATCCAGCTGGCCTTCGCAGATGATGGCACTCCCGGCATCCAGGATGGCCCGCTTCGTCTTGTCCAACCCGAAGAACACCTTGCTCTTGGTGAAGATGGGTGTTTCGGGGGAGTTGACGTATTTTGCCGTCTTCTCATCCCCGGCAAGAATGCGGCCGCTGAAGCCGATCACCCGGCCCTGTTCATCGCAGATGGGGAACATGAGGCGGCCCCTGAAGCGGTCGTAATGGCCGCCGCCATCCCGGGCGAGAATGAGTCCGGCCTTTTCGACGAGGGTTGTGGGGTGCCCCTTGGAGCGGGCCCAGGTGACGGTGTCATCCCAGAGATCCGGGGCGTAGCCAAGGCGGAAGAGGGTGACGGCCTCGCCCGAGACCCCGCGCCGTTTCAGGTATTCACGTGCGATCCCGCCCCCGGCATCATTCAGGAGGGCGGATTGCCAGCGGGTTGTGATCTGCTCGTGGAGCTTGAGCAATTGATCCTTCAGGTCCCGGGATTCCTGATCCGGGCCGCCCTTCTCGTAATCAAGGGGAATTCTAGCCCGCTCCGCCAAACGCCGGACCGCTTCCGGAAAATCCACCGCTTCGAAATCGCGGACAAAAGCGAACACATCCCCGCCCTTGTGGCAGCCGAAGCAATAAAATATCTGCTTCTGCGGGTTGACGTTGAAGCTGGGGGTTTTCTCCTTGTGAAAAGGGCAGATCGCCTGGAAGTTGGCCCCGGCCCGCTTCAATGGGATGGAGGCGCCAATGACATCCACGATGTCACTCGCGCTGCGCACCCGATCGATGGTTGATTGGGAAAAAAAGCCGGCCACAGGCGCACTTTACCGCAAACAGCACGGGGGTCAAAGGGAATGGATCGGGGTGGCGCGGAACGCATCCAATCCCTTCAGGAGACTGGACGGTTGCGTGGCGGCGTTCGTCACTTGCTGCGGACATCCCAAGCGTCCCGCAAGCCATCGCCAAGGCAGTTGAAGGCGAGCAGGGTGGCCACGAGAATGGTTCCGGGGCAGGCAACGAGCCACCAGTAGGTCCGGATGGGGTTGATCTGGTCGGCCCCTTCGGCAATGAGGGATCCCCAGCTGGCCATGGGAGGCTGAACCCCCAGACCGAGGTAGCTCAGAAACGATTCGTAAAGGATGATCGCCGGGATGGTGAGCGTGACATACACAATCACCACACCGAGCGTGTTGGGGATGATGTGGCGGGAGAGGATGTGGATGGGGCCGGCACCCATCGCCCGGCTGGCATCCACGAAAGCGCGGCTTCGCAGCGAAAGCACCTGCCCGCGAACGATGCGGGCCATGTTCAACCAGGAAACCGATCCCAGGCCGACGAACAGGAAGAGGAGGCGTGCCGAATCGTTCAGCCATGGTGCGTGGATCTTTTCCAGTGTCGATTTGAGGAGACCCTCCAGCGTGGTGATCAGGACGATGACGAGGATGATCGATGGGAGGGAATAGAGGACATCCACGAAGCGCATCATCAGGGCATCCAACCGGCCCCCGGCATAGCCTGCGACGGCTCCCCAGACCACCCCAATGACGAGGCTGACTCCGGCACCCACAAGCCCCACCAGCAACGAGACCCCCGCCCCAAATAGGACGCGGGCAAACAGATCGCGACCGTGGACATCGGTGCCAAACCAATGCGCTGCCGAGGGGGGCTGGAACTGGGCATCCGACAGGCGCTCGGGATCGAATCTGAGGGCGATCTGGCTTCCTGCGGCAAGATGGAGGAGGATCGGCGCGAGCACCACCACAAGGAGGAGGAGTGCCAGGGCGATGGCGCTGGGCAGGGCGAGGCGGTGCCGACGGAAGCGGCTCCAGGCGCGTTGTCCGGGGCTGTTGGGGGACTCAGGCATACCGGACCCTCCGATCCAGCAGGGCGCAGGCGAAATCCACCAGCAGGTTCAGCGCAATCAGGAGCACCGCATAGAGCAGGACAAGACCGACCACGAGCGTGTAATCCCGGTTCAGGGAGCCATTCACAAGAAAGGTCCCCAACCCCGGGATTTGGAAAATGCTCTCGATGACGAACGATCCGGTGAGCAGGTCGGCGAGGAGGGGTCCGCAGTAGGAAACAACGGGAATGACAGCCAGCCTGAACCCGTGGCGCAGCAGGACGGTGTGCTCATCCAGCCCCTTTGCACGGGCGGTTGTGATGAATTCGGCCTGCATCACCCCGAGCATTCCCTCCCGCATGAGGCGGGCGATGCGACCCGAGTAGTAGAGGCCGAGGGCGATGACCGGGAGAACCGTGTGGGCAGGGGACTCCCACAGGGCAACCGGGAGCAGGTGGCACTTGATGCCAAGAAGGAGGATCAGGAACGGGCCCAGGACAAAGGGAGGTATGCAAACCATGAGTATGGCAAACAGGCTCCCGGCATAATCCTGCCACCTTCCGCGCCGCACGGCGCTCTGATAGCCAATCGGAATTCCGACACCCAGGGCCAGGCCGAAGGCAAGCCCCCCGAGCGTCAGGGAGACCGGCAGCGCCTGACCGATGATGTCGTTCACCGAATGGTTCCGGTATTTGAGGGAAGGTCCCAGGTCCCCGTGCGAAAGGTCGCCGAGAAATCTCAGATACTGTTTCCAGACCGGTTCATCCAGATGGTATTTCGCCTGCAACTGGCGCTCGATCTCCGGCGATGCGGGTTTGCGCTCGCGATCAAACGGGCCGCCGGGGGCGACGCGCACCAGGAAAAAGGTGAGGAAGCTGATGGCCAGCAGGAGGGGTAGGGCGAATATAATGCGCTTCAGGAAATACATGGCGTCATTCCCCCGGTTTACGCCCACCACCGGGGGTGATGCGGTAGAGGTCCTGCAAGGGGTGCTCATCCAGCAGGTTCTGGTGGAGACCACCCACTTTTTTCGGATCGAAACAGTTGAAGCCCGCGTAGAAGAAAATGGGGACAACCGGGACATCCTCCTCAACTAGAAGTGTCTCGGCCTGCCGCAGCAACGCTGCGCGCGCAGGGATGTCCGTCTGCGCGTTTGCGCGATGGATCAGGTCATCGTAGCGGGGGTTCTTCCAGCCGGTGCGGTTGTTGCCGCTGTTGGCGAGGTAGAGGTCGAGAAATGTGTTCGCATCGTTGTAATCCCCCACCCAGCTTGAAGCGCAGATTTCGTAGTCGAGCCGGGATTGGGCATTGTAGAAAATCTTGCGCTCGATCTGGCGCAGTTCGATGCGGACACCCAGGTTCTCCCGCCACATTTGCTGCAGTTCAATGGCGATTTTTCCCTGCAGTTTTGCGGCCCCGCCCGCTGAGGAGAAAAAGGTGAACTGGAGGGTCGGGAAATCACGTCCACCCGGGTATCCGGCGGCGGCCAGGAGTTCGCGGGCCCGGATGGGAGCGAACGGCAATCCGGCTGGCGGGGTGTAATTGGCAACCCCGGAGGGAACAAACTGGTGGGCGGGCTTCTCCCCTCCCTGCGTCAGCTTGTGAACGATGCGTTCCCGATCCGTCGCGAGGGCGAATGCCCGCCGGATGCGGGGATCATCGAGCGGTTTATGGGTGACGTTGAACCGGTAAAAGTAGGTGCCGAGGTAGTTGAAGGTGTGGAAGTCCGGCCTGAGTTTGAGGACATCCAGCAGTTCCGTGGGAACCAGATCCTTGTCCCACACGATATCGGCGATGCCGGTCTCGTAGAGGTTGAGGGCGACATTCGGGGATCCGGTTGGCAGGATGTCAATGAGTTCGCTCCGGGTCCGTGAGGCATCCCAGTAGGCCGGATTTTTGCGCAGGCGGATGCGGTCATTGAGGCGCCAGTAAACGAGGCAATAGGGACCACTGGAGGGCAGAGGGCGCTCGCTGACCCAGAGATCGCCGCCCGTCTGAATGGTTTTCCGTGGGACGACGGCCAAAGTGGGAAAGCAGCACAGATCCAGAAAGAAGGCCAGGGGGGAGTTTAATTCAACCTGAAACGTCAGGGGATCCAGCACACGGATGCCCACCTCATTGAAATCCTTGACCGTGCCGGTGTAGAACTCCTCAGCCTTTCGAATGTAAAAGAGCTGGCCGGCATAGTCGGAAGCGGTGGCCGGGTCGAGTGCCCGCTTCCAGGAGAAGTAAACATCCTCCGCTGTGATGGGCTCCCCGGTGGACCAGAGGAGGTTGGATCGAAGATGGAAGGTGTAGATTGTTTTATCGGGGGAGGTCTCCCAATGGGATGCCAGGCCGGGGACGGGGCGACCGTCGATTCCATCCAGATGGAGAAGCCCCTCGAAGAGGGCTTTTGTGACCCGCATATCTGCGTATGAAGTGACGATCGCCGGGTCGAGGGATTCCGGTTCCCCGCCATTTGCGATGACGAGGTCGGCCTGAGGCTCGGGGCGGGCACAGCCTGTAAGGATGAGGAGAAGAAACCCGCAGAATGCGGCGGAAGTAAATGCCACAAATGAAAACGCCCTCCGGGAACTCCGGAGAGCGTTTTTTGAGAATGGTCTCAAGCCGCCTGACTATTTGGACGGCGTATTGGTTCCAGCAGGAGCGGGCTTGTTGGTGGCTGCCGCGGTAGCCGACTCAGCCGCCGGAGCGGGCTGGGAAGCTGCGGGGGGGGTTGCCATTGCAGCGGGCACCCGGCTGGGGTTGGTCAGTGAGCGCTCGAACTCAGCTGTGGTGCGGTGGTAATGCCGACTCTGGAGCACGGAGAGAAGCACTGCGAGTGTAAAGAAGGCGATTGCGGCCCACTTTGTTATATTCGTAAGGACGTTACCCTTGCCGGCACCAAACAACGCATCGGTGGTTCCCCCGCCGAACGCCATGCCGGCACCCGCGTCCTTCTTAGGCAGTTGCACAAGGACCAGCAGGATCAGCAGGAGGCAATCCAGCACCATCACGATGGTCAAAAGACCAATTATAAAGCCCATAATATGATTCTATCCGTTTCTGTTTTCAGATCGAGTTTTTGATTATATCAGCAAAGCTGCGGACTTCAAGCGCCGCGCCGCCGACCAGTGCGCCGTCCACATCCGGCTGGCCCAGCAGTTCCCGGGCGTTTGCCGCCTTCACGCTGCCGCCGTATTGGATCCGGACACGCCGCGCGACCGAGTCATCGAACATGCCAACGAGCAGACCGCGAATGAATGCGTGAGCTTCCTGTGCCTGCGCCGTTGAGGCGGTCTTGCCGGTTCCGATCGCCCAGACCGGCTCGTAAGCAACAATAGTTTCGCACATCTGCTCTTTGGTCAAGCCTGCAAGGCTGCCCTGCACCTGGCTTTGGAGCACTTCCTGCATCCGGCCGGACTCACGTTCCGCGAGGGTTTCCCCCACGCAAACGATCGGCTTCAGGGAGGCGGCATGAACCGCCAGTGCCTTTTTGGAGATCAATTCGCTGGATTCCTTCTGGTATTGGCGGCGTTCGGAATGGCCGAGGATGACGTAGCGGACGGAGAATTCCTTGAGCATGGTGGCGGCGATCTCGCCTGTATAGGCACCGACGCCGTTCTCGCTCATGTTCTGGGCGCCCAGTTTGAGGTTGGAATCCAAAACCTCCTTGGACACCTCGCTCAGCGCCGTGTAGGGCGGGCAAACCACGACATCCACTTCCTTGATGTTGGCCAGCTCGATCTTGAGGCCGCGCACGAGGTCCAGAGCCTCAGCCACGGTCTTGTTCATCTTCCAATTGCCCGCAACAATCAACTTCCGTTCTTTATTCATATAAAAATTTGTCTATCCGCTTCTGTTTTTGAGATTTGTCCCGTATGGGGCTTACTTCTCGCTCAATGCCGCAACCCCGGGGAGCACCTGACCTTCCAAAAATTCGAGACTTGCCCCGCCACCCGTGCTCATGAAGGTGACCTTGTCGCCGAGCTTTGCCTTGTTGATGGCTTTGACGCTATCTCCACCCCCGATGATGCTCTTGGCGCCGGTCTGCGTGACTTCTGCAACCGCCCGGGCGACGGCAAACGTGCCTTCCGCAAAACGCTTGTCTTCAAACAGGCCCATGGGCCCGTTCCAAAGGATGGTTCGCGCCTTGGCAACTTCATCCGAATAGAGCTTGATCGTGGCGGGACCGATATCCAAGCCTGCCATGTCGGCGGGGCAGTTCTGGTCCGGGTTCGCCCGCACATCCTGAAACTCAATGATCGCCTTGCCCTTTTTGTCCAGCTTGTCGGTCTTAACCGGAACAGCCACAACATCATCGACGGGCAGAAGGAATTTAACACCCAGCTTCGCGGCTTTTTCCAGCGCTAACTTTGCGGTATCCGTCTTGTCCGCCTCCACGAGGGATTTCCCTGTGGTGAAGCCCTGGGCCAGCCGGAAGGTGTAAGCCATGGCACCGCCAATCAAGATCGTGTCGGCCTTTTCCAGAAGGCGGTCAATGACCTGGATCTTGTCCGAGACCTTGGCACCGCCGAGAATGACTGTGAAGGGGCGGGTGGGATTTTCCAGCTCATCACCGAGAAACTTGAGTTCGCGCTCCATCAGGAGACCGGCTGCGCACTGACCGCCCCGTGCGGCAATTACCCGCGCGATGCCTTCGGTGGAAGCGTGGGCACGATGGGCGGCACCAAACGCATCGTTTACATAGATGTCGGCCAGTTCGGCCAGCTTCGCAGCAAATGCGGGGTCGTTGGCCTCCTCTTCGTTGTAATAGCGGACGTTCTCCAGGAGGACCACATCGCCGGTCTGCATCGCGGCGATGGTTTTGACGGCCTGCTGGCCGATGCAATCATCGACGAAAGCGACAGGGCGACCCAGCAGGTCTGCCAGAGCCTGGGCCACGGGGCGCAGGGACATGGAGGGCTCCTTTTTGCCCTTCGGCCGACCAAGGTGGGCTGCGAGGATCAGTTTGGCTCCCTGTTCCGTGAGGGCACGGAGGGTCGGCAGGGTTTCGCGGATGCGTGTGTCATCCGTGATGACCATTGTGCCGTCTTTTTCCTCGAGCGGGACGTTGTAATCCACGCGCACAAAGACGCGTTTGCCGCGGGTGTTCAAATCTCTGACAGTTAATTTTGCCATATCAACGGATCCTCAAATTAAGAGCCGCAAATCATAGTGGAATCCGGCCTGGAGTCAAAACCATTTCGTTATTCGAAAAAGGGCGGGTGGGTCGGGAGGTCCCGTTTTTGGTGAAAATGCAGGGTTTCGGCGCTGGTTCGGGCAGCTTCAGCCCCCCGGTCCGGCAGGAGCAATGGCTTTGGATGGGGGGGCGGCTTGCCTTCGCAGAATTCAGTTTGCCTGTTTTCAACATTAGAGGGCGGAAGGGTGCGGACACTCTCACACCCGATGGCGCTTTGACAAATGAGTGATATGTTGACCTCTGCAGGGGAGGCGGATGTCCGGAAATGGAGACTATCCCACCCGGTGCAGGGATGAGTCAGGCAGAAATTGTTGAATTGGAACCAAATGAGAAAGCCGATACAGGATGAATTCACAGGGTTGGCGGTTTCGCGCCAACGGAAGTACCAGCTCAGGATGCAGCGGGATCGCCGCTGCACAGAGTGCGGGGAGCCTGCGGCACAGGGTTCCCGCTGTCTGAGGCACCTGATCAAGGCACGGGAGCGGCAGCGAACGAAGAGGGGGCTGAAGCGCCGCTATTACGGCACTCTGAGCTACAAGCTGGAATCCAAGGGGAAACCATAGATTCAGTCCGCCAGCAGGAGCCCTCAGCCATGTGAGGCTCCGAAGAGAATGTCAGACACCCTGCGGGTTTTGATTGCTCACCGTTGAGGCTTCCACAGCCTTCCGGATGGCCAGTTTAAACCGGTCCACGCCCTCGCCAAATGCAGCCGACATTGTCAGGACCGGTGTCTTGGTGATACGGCGTTTGAACTTCTTCAGGTTCTCGGCCGAAATCGCTTCATCCATCTTGTTCGCCACAACAATCCGGGGCTTCTTCACCAGTTCAGGGTTGTAAAGTTCCAGTTCCTTCAGGAGACCCTTGTAATCATCCCAGGGAGCCCGGTTGTCGGTTCCAGCCATGTCGATCAGGAGCACAATAATCGTGCACCGTTGAATGTGGCGGAGAAACGCGTGGCCGAGGCCGACATTCAGGTGGGCGCCATCGATCAATCCGGGGACATCGCAAACGGTGAGGCGACGCCAGTCAGAGTATTCAAGAATGCCGATCTGTGGATGGAGGGTTGTGAAAGGGTAGGGGGCCACCTTGGGACGTGCCTTGCTGATGGCGGTGAGGAGGGTTGATTTTCCGGCATTTGGATAGCCGACCAATCCCACCTCAGCGAGAATCCGTAATTCGAACAGGTATTCCCCTTCGGCGCCGGGTTCACCCGGCTGGGCGAAGCGTGGGGCCTGGCGCGTGGATGTCGCAAAGTTGCGGTTGCCCAGGCCGCCGCGGCCGGCTCCGCACAGGATGTGGCGCTGACCATGCGTGACGAGGTCTGCAACCAATTCCCTCTCAAGGGGGAGTTCCTCCGGAGTTCCTTCCTCCGTCGCTGAGGACAGATCGACTTCAAAGGCCCGGTCGGTGTGGGATGTTCTCAAGGTGGGCCGGCGCAGGCCGCCTGTCTGCAGTTCGCCGCCCCTCCGTCCCTTGGTCAGTGGGTTTTCATCATCCTCCACATCCTCCTCAGGTGCGGGTTTGGAGGGGAGCTTCCAGACAAGGGTTCCGCAGGGGACCTTGATGATCAGATCCTTGCCGGCATGCCCATCCATTCCCTTCCCCAGGCCATGTTCCCCGTTTGGGGCAATGAGGCGGGGCTGAAAGTATTGGGCTATGAGGTTGTTGAGGTCGTGGTCTGCCTCCAGAATCACATCCCCGCCCCGGCCACCGTTGCCGCCGCTGGGGCCGCCCTTGGGGCAGTATTTTTCACGCTGGAATGCGACGCACCCTTTGCCACCATGCCCGGCCCGGGCATAAACTTTGATCTCATCAATGAACATAGATATGGATGGTTGGTGGAGTTCGATTCCTGTTGGCTGTGTTTGGAGGGTTTGGACCCTGACTGTATCCGGGGGAAAGACCGACTTTCAATGAATGGAGCAGTCCCCCCTGAAAACAAAAAAGGCGAGGTTTGTGGCCTCGCCTCCTTGATAACTGTCAAATCTTAGTTGGCGGGGGCGGCCTCGCACAGGATGTTCACCCGGTGGCTGTTCTTGTCGAACAGAACACGGCCATCCTTGAGGGCGAACAGGGTCCAATCACGGCCCGTGCCGACGTTCTGGCCTGCAACAAACTTGCTGCCGCGCTGGCGGATGATGATGCTACCTGCGGTGACCAGTTCGCCACCATAACGCTTGACGCCGAGTCGCTTGCTAACGCTGTCGCGACCGTTGCGTACGCTTCCTTGACCTTTCTTGTGTGCCATAAAACTCTAAAAATGACTATCAGCCCTTGATTTCTGTGATCTTAACCACCGTCAGTTCCTGACGATGCCCGATGGTCTTGTGAAAACCCTTGCGGCGCTTCATTTTGAACGCGATCGTCTTGACTCCGCGAATGTGCTCCACGACGTCGGCGGTGACCACGGCCCCTGCCACGTTGGGGCTGCCCACGGAGAGCTTCCCGTCGTTATTGATGAGCAGGACGTTTTCAAAGGTCACGGGCTTGCCCGCTTCCACATCCAAACGCTCGATTTGCAGAGTGTCGCCTGCGCTCACCCGATATTGTTTGCTTCCAGTTTCCAATACAGCGTACATAAAATTTTCCCACCAAAGGGACGGCAATAAAAACACATTCGAGCCGCTCTGTCAACGATTGAGTGAAAAAAAGCGACCCCCGCGGCGTTTTGCACCGCTGGTCTGTTCAGTAGCAGACTACCTGATTGAATCCATTGTGCAAGGAGCAAACCTGAGCAAGCCCTGTTTTTTCGATTTTTTGTGGAAAATTGCTTGCGGCACCGCTCTGCCGGGCGGGATGCTCTCAATCATATATGAGGCGCTTCTGCTTTTTGGTGGTTCTCATGGTTGCCACGCTGATTCCCAGTGGGGGATGGTCGCAGCCGGTTCAGGGTCCGGAGACCCTGCAGGCACTACGGGATCGCCTTTCTGAGTTGGTGGGGGAGCCAAAGTTCAACGGAGCCCTCTGGGGGGTGAAAGTGGCATCCCTCGACACGGGCAGAACCCTCTTTGAGCACAATCCTCAAAAGCTGTTGAGCCCGGCCTCAAACTCGAAGCTCTACACCATCGGTCTGGCATTGGATCGTCTGGGCTGTGACCACCGCATCCGCACATCCCTGTATGCCCGTGCACGACCTGACAAGAAAGGAAGAATCCATGGGGATCTGGTTGTGTTCGGGCGGGGGGATCCGACCTTCAACGCCCGGTCGCACGGTGATCTGGATCAGGCTTTCGATCAACTGGCATCGAGCCTTGCTGCGGCAGGTGTGCGGCGGGTGAGCGGCTCGATTGTTGGGGATGGGAGTTACTTCCGGGGCCCGGCCCTGGGTTCCGGTTGGGCCTGGGATGACGCGCAGGAGTATTATGGGGCGGAGATTTCGGCACTGACGGTAAATGACAATGTGGTGGATATGGAGGTTCTGCCCGCAGCATCCCCGGGAAAGCCCTGTGTTGTGGTTTTGCGCCCGGTGACGTCGGTGATAGTGGTCTCCAACCGGACCTGCACCGGGGCGGCGGGAACCAAATCGGGAATTCAATTGCAGCGTGAGCCGGGAAGCAACCGGGTTCTGGTTTCAGGCGGGGTGGCGGTGGGGGAGTCACCCTACAAGACTGTGGTGACGGTGCATCATCCCGCCGCCCTGTTTGTGGAATTGTTGCGGAAGGCGATGCAGCGGAAGGGCATCAAAGTGGATGGCCCCCCGGTGGTGAAGGATTGGGAGCCGGGGCAGACCAGTTCCTGCGAGCGGGAGGGTTGGGTGGAACTGGGCGGGGTGGATTCTCCGACGATGGCGGAACTGGCCAGGGAGGTCCAGAAGCCCTCCCAAAACCTGTATACAGACCTGCTGCTGGCGCATGTGGGAGAGCAGGGACGGGGGGATCAGGCGGGAACGTCCGAGGATCTTGGCATCCGCGAACTGAATCGATTTGTTAAGCGGGTGGGCCTGGCTCCCGGGGATGTCCAGTTTGAGGAGGGGTCTGGCTTATCCCGGAACAATCTAACCACGGCCCGGGCAACGGTGGATCTGCTGCGCCACATGTGGCGGCATCCCGCGAGTGAGGCATATGTCTCTGCGCTGCCAGTGGCCGGGGTGGATGGGACTTTGCGGAACCGTTTCAAGAACACTGCCGCTGCCGGGAACATGCGTGCCAAAACAGGCACGCTCCGCTGGGCGAGCAGCCTTTCGGGCTATATCAAGAGCGAGTCCGGGGAACAGCTGGTTTTTTCGCTCATGCTCAACCGCTACGCCAGCCCGGACCCGGCATCCACCGCCCGGTTGGAGTTGGACAGGCTGGGTGTGTTGCTCGCGACCTTTCGGGGACGTTCGTCAGAGGACTCCCCTGTGGAGGGCGGGAAGATACCTCCCGCCCAATAAACGTCAGACTTTGCCGATCCACTTCCGGTCGGCCCAGACCGCTTTGAGGGATGTCAGGTTGCGGCGGTCTAAAATATTCCCCGCAGCGGCGCCGATCCTGCCCCGCTTGAGGTTGTTCCAGGCATCGCTGGCGCTGATGGCGACGAACTGCAAAATGCTGGGATCGCGGTAGCAATCGATCATGCATCGCGTGCAGCCGTCCCGGATGATGCGGGACTGGTCGAACTCATAGATGCTGCACATGGGGGTTTCCCAGAAGTGGCAGCGGTAAAGGTTCAGATTCCAATCCAGGTAAAAATATTTATGGCCTCCAAGACAGCCAAAGCGCTCCGGCTCCTGCCGCAGATGCCTTTGCATCTCATCCAGTGATTCAGCAGGGTTGACCACCGGGAACCCGCTGGTGCGCTTCATCTGCTTTATTTTCTCGAAGACCTCGATCAACTCCGTGGTGTTGTAGCTCACGAGGCTGCACTCGCTGAAGCTGAGATAGCTGGAGGCAAGACTTGTCAGCGGATAGCTGAAGGTGCAACTGGCGAAGCCGAGCCTGGTCAGGAATTCAGGAAGCTTCGCATAGTCATCGATCAGCTTGCTGGCGGTCACGCTGGCGGTGGTCTGAATTCCCAGCTTGGCAAAAACCTCGTTGGCATGCTGAATTTTCCGGCAGACGTCGGGAAGTCCCCGGTTTTTCTCATGCTTGCGGACATCATGGGCATCGATCGACATGATGACGCTGCTGAGCCCGTCGCTCGCCAGATCCCGCATGTTTTGCTCGGTCCAGAGGGAGCCGTTTGTGCAGATCATGGGGCGCACGCCACGCTCGGCCGCGTAGCGGGTCATGGACCGAAGGTCCTTGTGGACGAGCGGTTCCCCCCCGACGAACAACAGGTAGCCGATGTGGTTTTTGACGCAGATATCTATAACGTCCCTTGCCTCCTTCAAGGTGACACTGCGCCGCTTTTTGGGGTCGAACCGGTCCACGGCAAACCCGCAAAAGTCACATTTGGCGTTGCAAATGTTGGTGATGGCGAACTGGAGGTAGCCGGGCCCTCCATGGTTCAAAACATCCTTCAGGAGTTGAAACGCACCTGTGCGAGGAGGTTGCACCGGTGTGGAAAAATCCACAGGCGATCCACCGGCAGGAGTTGAACCCGTTGTTGCGGCGCTGGGAGCGTCAGGCATCGTTACTTTTTCTCGGCGGCATTGGGAGCAATGGCGAAGGACACTTTTTGAATTCCCTCCCGGCGGACGATGTCCAGCACCCGGATCACAGCCCCATGGCTGGCGTCCTTGTCCCCACTGATATAGACTGGAAGATTGGTGTTGATACGGAACTTGTTTGAGAGAAAATAATGGAGATCGACGACGTTCATCGACTTTTTCTCAACAAAGACGTCGCCCGCCTTGTCCACGGAAATGTTCACGATGTCCGGCTTGAAATCGCGCTTGGCCATGGTGGCGGTCGGGAGATCCATCTTGATGGACTGCAGGCGGATCATGCTCAGGCTGGCGAGCATGAAGGAGGCCAGCAGAAAGAACATGATGTCGATCAGCGGAATGATCTCGATGCGCGCCTTTTTGTGCGGCAGTGGTGACCCTAGTTTCATAGGAGCGGGAGGTCTGTGGGGGCGGGTCCCCCGTTACTCGCGATCAGGGGAGTTCTGGCGGCGGAACGCGACGGTTTCGAACCCCTTCTGCTTGGCCGCCGTCACCATCACCTCCACGTTCGTGGCTGCGGATTGCAACTCGAACTCCAACTGGGCCAGCTTTCGAGTGAAGTAGTTGAAGGGGATAAGGGCAAAAATGGCAATCGCCAGACCGCACATGGTGGCAATCAGCGCCTCGCCAATGCCGCCCGTGATGGCTCCGGTCGCACCCTCAACGGTTGCGTCGCCGAGGGAGAGGAAGGTCCGGAAAATGCCGGACACCGTGCCCAGCAGACCCAGTAGCGGGGCGAGAGTGACCAGCGTGTCCATCACCGTGAGGAATCTCCCTGCTTTCTGGATCTCCGCCCCGGCCGCCACGAAGAGCGCTCCCTGCAGGGATGAATGAAAGTGGTTCATGCCGTGATAGATCATGCGGATGATCGGGTCCCGGCTGTCCTTGGACAGTTTGGAAGCCTCGGGGAAATCGCCGTTTTCAAGGGCGGCGAAAAGCTTTTCGAGGGTCTCGGGGTCGCGTTTCACGCTTTCGCGCCACCACCAGAACGCACGCTCTCCGACCACGGCCACAGAGACTATTCCTGTGATCAGGATGGGCCACATGATCGGGCCGCCGGCCATGAAGTATTTAACAAGAATGTTTGCTAGCATATGTAAAAAAGGTTTTTTGGATTGTTAAAGAGATTTGGTCAGGATGGCAGGTGTTTGAATCCCTGAACGTTCATGTCATGATCAACTTTGTTCAAGGTTATCCTATTTTGGTAAAACGAATGTGCACTTCCAGAAATAGAAACCCGCCTTCTCGGGGGGGAACCGCCATCGCTGCCTTACCACTGTCAGGGCGGCCTCATCCAGTGCCAGATAACCTGAAGACTTTTGGACTTTCACGTTGCCGACTGATCCGGTGCTGTCCACGGAAAATTCAACCACGACGGATCCCTCGTAGCCCTTTCTCTCAGCGCTGGCCGGGAATGCTGGATTCGGCGTGACGGCCCCTTGAACTGAGTTTTGGCGAAACTGGCTGGGCTGGGATGGGGGAGCCTGGGTGATGCGGGGCGGGGGTGGTGCGTATCGCGCATTTGGCATGACTGCCACCGCCCCTTCCACGGGGACTGAGAACGCCACGTTGGCGGAATCGGCTGCCGCCACGATGGCCGCCACCTGGGGGATGTCGGTGGGAGTGTCGAGGGGAGGCGGTTCATCCTCCTTGATTTCCGGTTCGACCCGCTGAACCTGCTCGGGCAGTTGCTCGATGATCACCGGGACGGGATCAGAGACCTCAGAAAGGGGCCGGAAGATGAGTTCAGGGGCTTTCAAGCCGACCAGCCCGATCGCGAGAAACAGGGCGCAGATGGAATTGGCGTAGGCGAGAGTCCGGTTTGTGTCCCTGTATTCGGCGGGAAGGCAGAGCCTCGCCAAATCCGATTGCAGCGTGTAGTGGGAAGTTTGGCCTGATGCTGGAGGTCGGTTCATGGGACAAAATCCAGCACTCCAGGAACCGGCTTGAAGCCGTAATTCCCGGTCGGCAAGCCCGGCACTTGGTGGGCCGGAACCATGTCGGTTGTCATCATCGCCAGTGGAGCGTCAATTGGTGCCTCATACGACCCCGGCGGATCGCACGGCATCGAGCCCACTAGGGTGCAAGCCTATGATTTCACCAAGGTCGGCGGCAAACGAATTCCTCCTAATGTTCCGACTTTTTTCTCTTGCGTCAAACTGCTGATCTCATTAAAAATCCACCAAGTCATTCCGTAAACCAAAAATAAATACCTATGAGTAATCATCTGCGAAAAAGAAGAATGCCCCCGTATCTTTATAGGACCCTGATGGCCAGTGTGGCCGCCGGATCCTGTGTGGCTGCTGGCACTGCCTGGTCTCAGGATGCCGCAAACGCAACCTCCCAGATCAAGGAATCGGTTGTCACCGGCACCCGCCTCACTCAGGCCGAGGCTGAGGGCAGCCTGTCCGTGACCCCTGTGGATTTGGCCCAACCGGCGAACACCCTCTATCCGACGGTCGCCGATGTGCTGCGTGTCAAACTCCCGCAGTATGGTGGTCCCGGGATCGTCAACGAGGCTTACGGTAATGGCGGCAACGGAAGTTCCTCCGTCGCCCTGCGCGGCCTTCCGGCCAGCTCCACGCTGCTCCTTGTGAACGGTCGCCGCACTGCCTATTCGGATCTGAACATGATCCCCGAGGCCGCCATTGAGAAGATTGACATTCTGAACGACGGCGCAGGTGCCATTTATGGCTCTGATGCTGTGGCCGGGGTGGTCAATATTATCCTCAAGAAGGATTTCAACGGGAGCAAATTCACCGTCCGCTACGGTAACACCTTCGAGAGCGACATCAGCGAGCGTTCTTTCCAGGCTCTGATCGGGACATCGACTGAGAAGTCCCGTTTGGTCGCAAGTGCTGAATACAGCGCGGCCAATGAGCAGTTCAGCACCGACCGGACGCGCAGCGCTCCCACAGGCGATAATGTTTCTGCGACATCCAATCCAGGCACGTTCACGCCAAGCGGTGCCCCCACGGGCTTCCTGCCTCTGCGTTGGAGTCTCGTCCCTGGAAACACCACCGGGTTGACTGATCCCTCCCAGGTTCCCGCAGGATTCAATCCCCGCAACTTCGTGGATGTGTCAAGTGCTGCAAACCAGCAGGCCGCCCTCGCGATGAGAAATGCCAAGGAGGCGGAACTCAACGCCCTGCTCCCGGCCAACTCGCCGGTTCGCTATGGAACTTCTCCATCACTCCTTCCCGGAGTGAACCCTGGCTTCCCTTACGGGGTTTACACCTATGCATACCGCCCGCATGAGCGATATGGCGCCTACCTCTCGGGTGAGCAAAAACTGTTTGGTGAGAACCTGTCGTTTTTTGCTGATGCCTACTATATGAGGAATCAGTCCCAGAACGCACTGGCTCCATCGCCCTTGGCTGGACGCACGCTGCCTGCCGGCAACTACTGGTATGGAACCGTGTTCCCGGGTCAGAACACCGGGAATTTGTCGGTTTCCTATCGCCCGGTTGAACTGGGACCCCGGATCACCTACACTGACTTCGAGGATTTCCACGGCGTCACCGGGTTGAAGGGCAAGGTTGGCGACTCAAGCTGGAAGTGGGAAGGTGCCTTCTTCTACGATCGGACCTCGGTTTTCGACCGTCAGACCGGCGGTGTGCTGGCGGACGCCTATAATTCAATGCTGGCCAATACCACGAGTGCGGCATGGAATCCGTTTGGCTACACCCCGATCGGTGGTTCCAGCACTGTGAACTCTGCCGACAAAATCAGCAGTCTGTCCGGTGAGGCCACATCAAGAGACATTTGGCAGGTGCTCGGCGTTGATTTTAACGTCGGTGGCGATTTGTTCGAGCTTCCGGCCGGGAAGCTGGGACTCAGTTTGGGCGGCGAATCCCGTCGCGAGTCTGAGGATTACCAACCCGACTACGCCATCCGCAACGGGAGCGTTTTCCCGTTCAACACCTCGGAGCCGCTGCAGGCCGTTCGTGATGTGAATTCCGTTTTCGGCGAAGTGTTCATCCCGGTGCTCGGCAAGGACATGAACATCCCGCTGGTTTCGTCGTTCTCGATCAGCACCGCCGCACGCTACGAGGATTACTCCGATGTGGGTGACACGGGTGTCAAACCCCGCGTGAACTTCCGTTGGGAGGTTCTGGAGAAGCAGCTCACGGTTCGTGGCAGCTATGCCCAGGGTTTCAGTGCTCCCAGCTTCGGGAGTTTATATCAAAAGCCCGGTCAGGACTTCCAGGAACTCTACAACCCGCTCACCGGCCTCCGGCTCCAGCCAGAGGAAGCAGTGCTGACGGTCGGAAACGACAAACTCAAGCCATCCGAGGCTGAAACGTTCCTGATCGGGACGGTTTACTCACCCACCTGGTGGGAGGACTTCTCGGTTGGAGTGAACTATTACAAGATCACCCAGACCAAAATTCCGTTCCAGAGCGCCCAGTATGCTGTCAATCAGTGGTGGGCGAATGGTGGCGCGAGCAACCCGGCGAACCCCTATGGGGCCAGCGCTGCTCCCAGTGCTCAAAACCCGCTGGGTGCACAGGTTGAAACGACCGCCTCGGGCGACCTGTATCAGGTCCGCAACATCGGCCCGATCAACACCGGCGTCCGTAATACGGATGGCATCGACCTGTTCGCCAGCAAGGCGGTCAAGACCGATGTTGGCGTGTTCACGCTCTCGGGTGTGAGACAAAAAATTTCGGATTGAGTTTTTCAGCTTGTTTTTCGCGTCATGTGTGCCTAGCCTTCTAGGCATATATGAACCAACCCAAAAAAGCACACCTGCTCGAACAAATCGCCGCCATCTCCGCCATGGAACG
>CAIWMU010000030.1 GCA_903913865.1 uncultured Verrucomicrobia subdivision 3 bacterium | reverse complement strand
GGATTCGAAAATGCACCAACCCACGCAGGGCCACCGTCACCGGCTTCTACGACTTCATGTCAGCCAAACAGTCAAAAAGAGCATTCTCTCTTCTCACTGCCCGTCATTCTTCAGCACTCTCAACTTCATGAATCAGCCATAATTCCATGTGGCCCCGACCTGTTTGGACTTTGCAGACCTGTGGATTTTTGGCATATCAGCAGCACCGACATGCACAACTCTGTAATCTGTGGATCAGGACAGCCCGGACCGCTTCTGCGGAGGCTTGCCCGCCCACCGATCCGATGCGAGTGCAGGTCTGAAATCAACTCCGGGAGCTGGCGTTGAAAGGGACAGGATTCAGAAACTGATGAGCACATCCTCTGTCCCACTGGTCAGGATGGTCGGGATCTGCAAGGATTTTGGCCCGGTCCCGGTATTGCGGGATGTGCAATTCGAGATCCTGAGCGGTGAGGTGCATGTGCTGGCCGGGGAAAATGGGGCTGGCAAAAGCACATTGATAAAAATTCTTGGGGGAATCCACACCGACTTCGAGGGAATCCTTGAGATTGGGGGGCGTGCGGTGAGACCCCGCTCCCCGACGGAGGCGGCGCGCTTGGGCATCGCGGTGATTCATCAGGAACTTTCCTTGATCGGCTCCATGTCCGTTGCCGACAACCTGTTTTTGGGAGATTTGCCGGTCTCTGCGGGGGGATGGGTCAACCGGAGCACGCAGATCGAGCAGGCACGCCAGGCGATCAGCCGGGTGGGGCTTGATCTGGATGTCCGTCGCCCCGTGGAGGATTTCCCCATCGCGGTCCAGCAGATGATCGAAATCGCCAAGGCGCTGAATCAAAACGCACGCGTCATCGTGATGGATGAACCCACAAGCGCACTCAGCAGCCCGGAAGTGGACCGTTTTTTTGAGCGGATCGCCCGGTTGAAGGCCGGGGGATGCGGGATTGTTTACATCACACACAGGATGGAGGAAATCGAGCGGATCGCGGACCGCATCACCGTGCTGAGGGATGGACGCCACGTTGGCACGGAAAAGGCCTCGGACCTGCCGGCAGAAAAGCTGATCCAATGGATGGTGGGGAGGGAAATCACCGAGCAAATACCGTCCCGTCCGAGTTGTGCCGGGCGGGAGTTGCTCCGGGTCGAGCAGTTTAGCGTCTTTCCTGATGGGGATCGGCAGGGTGCGACGGTGAGGAACGCTTCCCTGACACTGCGGGTCGGGGAGGTGGTGGGCATTGGCGGCTTGCAAGGTTCGGGTGCGAGTGATCTGTTGCTCGGTTTGTTCGGGGCCTATGGCCGGAACACCAGTGGTGGCATCCGGCTGGAGGGCCAGCCGGTTTCAATCCACACCCCGGGGCAGGCCATTCAAAACGGCATGGGCCTACTCACGAATGACCGGAAGGCGTCGGGGCTGATTCTCCCCCTGTCGATCACAGCAAACTCCACCCTCGCCGCCCTGCGTGGGCTGTCCCCCTGGGGTTGGCGCCGGAGCGGTGCCGAGTCGCAGGCGAGCAGGGAGACTGCCGGGGCGATGAAGCTGCGTGCCGCCTCACTGGATATGGAGACAGGTCTGCTCTCAGGCGGGAACCAGCAGAAGGTGGCACTCGCGAAATGGTGGCAGACAAAGCCCCGGCTGCTTCTCCTCGATGAACCGACCCGTGGCATCGATGTGGCTGCAAAGAGGGAAATTTACCAACTCATGTCAGAGTGGACAGCTGCGGGGATCGGCATCCTGCTGATCAGTTCGGAGATGCCGGAGTTGCTTGGCTTGAGTGACCGCGTCTATGTCCTGCACCGTGGGGAGGTGACGACCCACCTTGACCGGCCCAATGCCACCCCGGAGGCGGTGCTGGCGGCTGCCATGGGCCAGCACGTATTCAGCCCCGCAACCCAATCACGATGAACACAAACGAATCGCAATCCGGTTTTCTCAGGCGGTTTTTCCGCAGCCCCGGCGGGCGTGCCGCCCTGGCCCTCCTGCTCGTGCTCGTCGCGGGTGCTGTTTTCAATGCGGATGGCGCTTTTTTCAAGGCGGGGACGCACCGCGATGCACTCCGACAGGCATCCGTTTACGGGATTCTTGCCTGTGGATTGACTCTCGTGATTGTTTCCGGAGGGATTGATCTTGCCGTGGGAAGCATGGTGGGACTGGGGGCTGTCTGCTGCGCGAAGCTGGCACTTCATGCGGGTTGGCCGGGGTGGATGGTTGTCGTGGCTTGCCTTGTGGTGGGGCTGACCTGCGGGGGAGTTTCCGGGGTGGTGACAGCCGGTCTGCGTGTGCAACCATTCATCGCGACACTCTCGATGATGGTTCTGGCACGGGGTATTGCGAAATATGTGTCGGGGGGGCTCAAGATTTCGACAGCCGTGAAAACAGCGTCCGGGGCGTATGAATATGTCCCTGTTCCAGCCCTGTTCAGGAGCATCGACACACGGTTGCTGGGGGGGAACATCTCGATGGTCACCGTGATTTTCCTGGTCTGCTTCGGGGCAGCCTGGCTTGCGCTTTCACGGCATCGCTGGGGCCGCTATCTCTACGCCATCGGCGGCAATGAGGAGGCCTCCCGCCTGACCGGGGTCCCCGTGGTTGGAAGCAAGATTCTGGCCTATGCGGTTTCGGGTTTGTTTGCAGCGGTTGCCGGTATCTGCCAGGCGGCACAGGAACAGCAGGGGGACCCCGAAGCGGGGGCCGGGTATGAGCTGATAGCGATTGCGATGGTTGTGATCGGCGGCACCAGCCTGATGGGTGGACGGGGCGGCATGGGGTTGACTCTTCTGGGGGTGTTGACCATCGGCTATCTGGACAAGATTCTGAGCATCAACGCGGTGCCCGAGGCGGGCCGTCTCGTCCTGACCGGTATCATCATCATCGCGGCGGTGCTCACCCAGCGCAGGGGGCGATCCTGATGGGCGGGCCATCTTTTTTTGGTCTGAAACGTGAAATCATTGAGTTTCAGGGACGGTTCTGGTAGCTGGATGGTATGAATATATCTGCCACCTGCCGGAGTGTGCTGCTATGCGTGGTGCTTCTTCTGGCGAACCTCCCCCTGTGTGGGACGACGAAAGATCTTTTTAATGGCCATGACCTGGCTGGCTGGGTGCCGATGCATGGAGGGGAATGGTCTGTGGAGGATGGTATACTTGTGGGCCGGAACGGAACGAATTGGACCACAAATCCCGAAAAGAGTGGATCCTGGCTGCGCACAGACAAACCCTATGGGAATTTCGTTCTGGAGCTGGAATACGCCATCAATGCCGGGGGGAACAGTGGCATCCATTTTCGCGCGGCTCTCGAAAAAAACCCATCCTTCACCGGTTACGAAATGCAGATTTTGTCCGATCCCAATTCCCCCCCCAGCAAAGGCGGGGTCGGTTCAATCTACGACCTTGTGGCTCCCACCCGGAATGCCTCAAAGAAACCCGGAGAATGGAACATGGTGCGAATCACCTGCCAGGGGAAGCGTATTCAGGTGGAGATGAACACTGAGAAGATCGTGGATCATGAGTCGGACCGATCCCTGAGCGGTTATATTGGCCTGCAAAACCATGATGCACATGCCGTCGTGAAATTCCGGAACGTGCGGATCACCGAACTGGCTCCCGGCGCCGGGCGCTAGCAGTTGAATTCCCGATCAAGGCTCCATTTGACAATCCCAAACCATCAAGCACCCAACCAGCGGCTGAAGCGCTGTTTGCAGGTGACCCTTTCCGGGTTGCTCCTCAACACGGTGCTGGCTGGCACCAAGATGTTTGCGGGGATCGTGGGCCATTCCCACGCACTCGTGGCGGATGCCGTCGAATCCCTGTCGGACATTTTCAGCTCCATCGTGGTCTGGCGGGCAATTGTCGTTGCAGCCCAGCCTGCCGATGAGGATCACCCCTATGGACACGGAAAGGCGGAACCGATCGCCGCAGGGCTGGTTTCATGCATGCTGCTGGCAGCCGCCGTTTGGATCGGTGTGACAGCCATGCAGGAGGTCCGGCAGCCGCACCAGGCACCCGCACCCTTCACGCTGGCGGTGCTCTTTGTGGTGATCATCATCAAAGAGACGCTCTTCCGATTTGTTCTGCGGGAATCGGATGCCGCGGGTAGCACCGCGATGCACACCGACGCCTGGCACCATCGGAGCGATGCAATCACCTCGGCGGCGGCAGCGGTCGGCATAGGGGTGGCCCTGATCGGTGGCAAGGGGTATGAGGCTGCGGATGATTACGCCGCCCTCGTCGCCGCACTGGTGATTGCCTGGAACGGATGGAGACTCCTCCGCCAGGCTCTCGGCGAGTTGATGGATCAATCACCCAATCCCAACATCGTTGATTCCGTGCGCCGCCTCGCACAGGAAACCTCCGGAGTGGAGTGCATCGAGAAGTGTTTTGTCAGGAAGATGGGCTACGCCTACTACGTGGATCTGCACGCACAGGTCGACCCCGAAATGAGTGTGAAGCGCTCCCATGAAATCGCCCATGCCATCAAGGATAACGTGCGCGCAGGCATTCCAACGGTTTACGACGTGCTGGTCCACATAGAGCCCTGCCTCCCTCCCTACCGTCCATCGCGGCCGGAGGATGGCCGGGGCTAGAAAGCTTTTCCGAAAACTTGCATCCAGACGGTGACAGGTGTCCGGAGGTCTGGTAGTTTGCAATCAACATCATGAATCGTAGAAACTTCCTCTCCCTATCCGGGGCTGCCGGTCTGGCAGCCATCACCACATCCCCTTCCACCGCATCCGCCGCCGACGGGTCGGCTCGGGACTTTTATCAATTGATGCAGTTTCAGGTGGACTCACCTGAGCAAAAAAAGCAGGTGGATGGCTTTCTCAAGGAGGCCGCCATTCCGGCTCTCAATCGGATGGGGATGAAGCCGGTCGGCGTTTTCTATCCGGCGGAGGGACCCAGCCCGGTGTATGCCCTGCTGCGCTTTTCATCCCTTAACGATGTCGGGATGCTCAACGTGCGACTGGCTCAGGATGGGGAATTCACCTCGGCAGCCGCCGGTTTTCTGGGTGCACCGGCAAGCGCACCCGCGTTCAAGCGGATGGAAAGCTCCGTGATGATTGCTTTCGAGGGAATGCCGAAGCTGGAAACCCCGGTCCTCTCACCCGGCCGGGTGTTCCAGTTGCGCATCTACGAGAGCCCCAGCGTGGTCACTGGCCTGAAAAAGATCGAAATGTTCAACGATGCCGGGGAGATCAAAATCTTCCGTAAGACCGGCCTGAATCCGGTCTTCTTCGGCCAGACAATCATCGGCACAAAAATGCCCAACCTCACCTACATGCTCGCCTTCAAGAGCATGGAAGAGCAAAAGGAGGCATGGAAGAAGTTCGTCTCCCATCCGGATTGGAAAAGCATCAGCGGGATGCCGGAGTATGCCGACAAGGCAATCCTCAGCAATATCACAAATCTGCCGCTTATCGCCGCTGAATACTCGCAGATCTGAAGCCCTGGGGCGCCTTGCATACAGCCCCCTGCCCCTTTCGAGCCATGCCGGGAACGGATCCATCCCTTCCCGGCATGTGACCTCCCCTTCTCCTGGGATGGCTACTTGCTGTAAACGAACGGCATGCCCTCGTTGACCATCGTGAACGTGCTCCCCTCCAGTGTTCCTGTCGTCATTCCAGCATCCTTCCAGCGCATGATGAATTTTGCCCCCTCACGCGTGTAGGTGCCCGGCACCTCCCGATTCATGACCTGGCCGGATGGGATTTTGAATGTTGTGGTGCTTGATAGAGTGCCATCCGCATTCAGAACGATCGATCCGGATTGAACCTCCGGAGCACCGCCCTCGTGCGGCGGCTTGCATGGCAACTGGCTGCCGCTGATGGACTGGAGCTTGTAAGTGCCTGCATGTTCGGAACTGGCGCCCGGGGCTGATTCCTGCTTTTGAGGAGGAACTGCAGCCTTGTTGCATCCGGTCAGCAGAAGCCCCGTGGTTGAGAGTAACAGCACCAGGCCAAAAGAGATGGATTTGATTCCCTGGCACTCGGATTTTTGATTTTTCATGCAACACAGCATAGGTTCTTCATCGAAAAGGAGGTGAATCGTAAAAACTTGTCCGAGGTTCAACGAAATCGATGTTCGAATTCCATGAATTCATGGTGCCCCGATTCGAATGGATTTGCCCAATCAGACGGGGTGCTGGAGGATGGGGTAATGATAATCGCTCGTTCCTATTTGCTTTGGGGAGTCATGGCCGTCCTGCTCGCGTTCACCCTGATGGAGTGCGGAAGATGTCAGGCAGGGGTGGCGGGGAAGGCGGATGCAGGGGTGTTCACCGTGCCTGTCCTGCTGATCCATTATTTTCCGACCAACGGCGCAAATATTGACATCCGGCAAACCGGGGATTGGGGGGCGAGTCTGGAGGAGACCCGGGAGAAAACCCGGCGTCAGACTCTCGAGGTCATTGAGGCCCTGCAGGAGGGCTCACGCTACCGGGGCTACACAAACACCAACGCGCAACCATGCATTCATTATAGCATCGTTGGCAGCCTGGAGTTTCTTGCCCCGGTGCCCACCTACCCGAAAGCCGGACACCGGGAACCGATGACCGATTACCGGGCCATTCTCGATCTCGTAAGGATCCGGGATTGGGTCCAGCAGAAGGGTGTCAAGGAGGTCTGGATCTGGGGCTATCATGGAGGGAAGGTTGACCTCTGGGAGTCGAACATGGCCAGCCCGTTTGGGGATGTGAGCAACAGTGACCGCGATCCCAATGACCTGCCGGTGTTGGGAAGCACCTACACGGTTTACCATTACAACTACCAGCGGGGCGCTTCCGAGGCTGTCGAGGACCACATTCATCAGATCGAGGCTGTCTTGAACCACGTGGATGGGCGGGATGACACCCCCGCACAGCAGTGGCCGGATCTCCTGTTCTGGGGCCGTTTCGTGGGCAGCGATGGCACATGCAAGATCGTCCATCCCGGATGCGGGTGGGCCCACTATCCCCCAAACGGCGAAAAGGATTATGATTGGGCAAACCCCCGGTATATTGAAACCGACATGGACGACTGGAAACCGGATGGTAGTGGTTCCAGGACCAGGATGAACTGCCAGCGCTGGGGCGGCTCAAGCATCCGTTGGTTTGTTTACTGGATGCAGCACATTCCAGGCCCTGCAAACGGCCTGGCATTCCAGGAACTCCCACTAAACAACTGGTGGATATTTATTGGTGACTACGATGCGGCAAAGCGTGGAAAAATGGGCCTCACCAGGGATGCAAAGTCCCGCTGAAGGCCGTTTTGCCGGGGCCGAGCCACTCATTTTGACAGGTTCATCCCGCCAAACCACCGGTTTGTGTCAGGTTCGCCCCCATTCGTCACAAACCCATCGGCGGTTCACTTGCTCGGGCTTATTCTTGGATCGTAGTAAACAACGACCCTGCCAAACGGCAGGTCACAAAAGAAAGAAAACAAAATGAAAAAGACACTGTTACTCGCGATACTCGGAACACTGGCCTGCGGATTCTCCTCAACAACGGCCCAGGATGCAGCCCCCCAGAACCCGCCCCCGGGCGGGCACCAGATGCGGGGCCCGGGCGGTCCCGCAGGCGGTCCGCCGCCGATCATGGCGGCCCTGGATGCAAATCATGACGGAGTGATCGATGCTCAGGAAATCGCCAACGCCTCCGCCGCGCTGGCCACCCTGGACAAGAACGGTGACGGCAAGCTCACCCAGGATGAATTCGCCGGCGGCCGCCGGGGCGGCATGCCCCAACTGCCGAAGGAATTGTTGGAGAAGTATGACATCGACAAGGATGGACAACTCAGCGAGACGGAGCGGGCGGCCCTGCACAAGGACATTCAGGATGGCAAGGTGCAACCCCCGGCCATGGGGCATGAACCCGGGCAGGGTCCCGGTCAAGGGCATCGTGGTCCGGGTGGACCCCGTGGTCCCCAGGCCCGTCCGACCAGTGAGTAAATCACCCGCCGGACCCGGCTGAGGTTCTCGGTGGTTTCGGGGAAGGTGCCCGCCTTGCGCGGGCACTTTCGTTTATTGGGGGGGAGGCGGAGAACCGCCCCCACCTACCAGTCCGTTTCCTGATAGTCCTTCAAGAATTTTCCCCAAACATGCTGGCCTGTGTTGAACCCTGAGATGATGGGATCAACAATTCGGGCTGCCCCGTCCACGATGTCGAGAGGGGGATGAAACTGAAGCTCGCGCAACTTCCGTTCGGCGATCGGCGATGCGTCCTCATCCGTCACCCAGCCCGTGTCGACAGCGTTCATGTGAATGCCATCGGCCTGATAATCAGCCGCAGAGGTGCGGGTCATCATGTTGAGGGCTGCCTTTGCCATGTTCGTATGGGGATGCCGCGTCGTCTTGTATCGGCGGTAGAACTGGCCCTCCATCGCGGAGACATTGACAATGTGCTTGTCACGGTCCGGGGACCGGAGCATGAGTGGCTTGAGTCTCGCATTCAGGATGAAGGGGGCCACCGCATTAACCAGCTGCACCTCCAGCAACTCCACTGAGGGAACCTCGTCCAGCTGAAGACGCCAGGAGTTGCGGTCCCTCAAATCGACCTGCTGCAGATCCTGATCCAGCCTGCCCTCGGGGAAGAGCCCCTTTTGTGCGGCAAGCTCCTCCGGCAGCAGGGGCACCTGAGAGAGTTCGGCGGCATGGGTAAGACCTGCCACATCGGAAACCAGCTGCGGCACCGATACCTCAGCCCCGCCTTCCGGCAGGATGTGGTAGCCGCGCAACCCCTCATACGCCCCAATAAGCCGACGGGCCTGCTCCGGCAGGGAATTGAGCGACGCCCGCTCAAGGGACATCATATGCTCATAGAAACCGGGGGGGCGGCGTACCGTCTGGCATGCGTTGTTGATGATGAAATCCAGACGGGAGTGGTTGGCATTAAGCTGACGGCAGAACGCCTCGACACTGGGGGTATGGCGAAGATCCAGCCCAAAGATCTCCAGGCGGTGCCCCCACTCAGCAAAGTCCGGTTCCCGGGCGTAGCGGGCCGCAGAATCACGTGGAAAACGGGTGGTCACAATCAACCCTGCACCCGCCCGCAAAAGCTTGATGCCGGTCTGATAACCGATTTTGACACGTCCCCCGGTGAGCAGGGCCACCCTCCCCCGCAGATCCGCCAACTCCGTCCGCTTGTGGAAGTTCAGATCCGCGCAGGTGGGACAGAGCTGGTCGTAAAAATGGTGGAGGGTGGAATACTGCCGCTTGCAGATGTAGCAGTTCAGCGGCTCGACGGCATCACGAAAGTCCGGATCATCGGTGATTTCCTGGGGCTCGATGGATGGGGGTGGCAGCGGCATGGGTGTTGTATAGACAGGGCGGCGGCGCAACTCCCTGATGCCCGTCTGGTTGAGCACTCCCTGGGTCCGCTGCTCCTTCTCCTCCTTCCTCTGCCGCATGCGGGACTTCACAAACCGGCGGCGTTCTCTCGGATCGGGCAGAAAAACCTGTCCGGCAGCCTTGAGCAACCGTGAGTATTCCTCCTGGGAAATCTGGGAAAGGAGCATGCGGTCGGAAGCCGCCCTCTCCAAAATCTGGATGGCGGCCCGCAATTGCTCAGGCACGTTTTCGGTAGTCATCGTTGCAAATCATGCACGGCTGACGGCAGCCGTGATCGCACACTCTACGTGCTTTGAGGCGGCGCAACAATTGCAGAAACCGGACTTGCCCGGATTTGGAGCCCAAAAACCACCAAAACCCGGGCTCAAACCCGGCACAGCGATTGCGGAGAGGCGTCCCGTCTGTTTGATGGCAGGTCAATTCATCAATCCAGCCCGTATTTTTCGATCCATGCCTGGGGAATTGTGCCAAAGCTCAGGAGCCAATCATTGAACCTCTGGACCTCCCAGCCCCGACCCTGAACGAGCTTGGCATGCAGACGGGCCACTTCCAGCCGGCCCAGCCAGTAACTCATGGGGACACCCGGCTGGCCGGTATACCAGTTTACGTCGGCCGAAGCGCGGGCTGGGGTGAAGCCAATGTGCTTCTGCAGGTGGCGCGTCGCCTGGGCATGGGAATATCGGCCGGTCTGGAGGCGGAGATCCACCAGAATCCTATGGCATCGCCAGAGAGCATCATGCAATTGCTGGACCGGAAGCCACGGCGAGGAGTCGATCTGCAGATCCATCATCATCTGCTCGCACCAGAGGGTCCACCCCTCATAAAAAACAGCATGGGCAAACAGCCTCCGCCACCGGCGGGGGTGCTGGTTGGCGGTCACAAACTGCAGATGATGACCGGGATAGGCTTCGTGGGCGCACGTCAGGGACATCCCGAAATGCTGCTGCTGTTCGGCAAGTTTCTCCGCAGCAGACTCCTTCGTGAGGCTCAGGTCGTTGACCCAGAAGATCCCACGCTGGCGCTTTGCGAAGGCCCCCGGCTGGGAGTATGCCGCAGTGGGGATCAGGGACCGCAGGAACTCCGGCACAGGTCTCACCTCCAGTTCATCCCCCTTCGGAAAGGTCACCGCACCAGCCTGCTTGAAGGCTGAGGCGATCCGGGTGGTCTCAGTCCTGTAGAGCTCCAACAGGGGCTGGCCCGGATGCCACTCAGAGCGAAGGGTCGATATGATCTCCTCCGCCGATTTGTTGCGACCGAATGCCGCACAGGCTTTCTGGAGCAGTCCCCCAACACGATCCGCCTCCGCGACAGCCAGCGCTTCGATTTGCCCCAGGGTGTAGTCCAGGCCCAATTCGTCCCGGACACGTCGTTGCATCCCCGCCGCTCCCAGGGCAAAGGATCCATCCGGCGCAGGAGGGAGCGAGGATGCGTGGTCGCGGTAACCTTCGAGCGCCTTCTGGGTGGATGCGATCATCGCATCGTCCTGAGGGCGTGGATTGGAGGCTTCCAGAACCTTCCGAACCCCTCCAAGCAGGCTTTCGGCACCGGAGACGGTCTCTTCCATGATTTTCAACCAGACCGGCTCAGGGGTTTTGAGCGTTTCGCCCGCCCCCTCCAGAAACCCGGGAACCTGCTTGAGCAGCCGACGCAGGTTGGCGGCAGCCCGCTCGGGCTCGTCATCCGCCCGCTGCAGTTCATGAAACAGGATCGAAAGGATCTGCTCTGCACCACCGGGATCAATCTCGTGCCGATTCCGGGAAAAATCCTCCGTCTCCCTCAGAAGTTGGGTCCTCAGTGCGAGTCTGTCCAGATGTTGCTCCTTCGAAAGGGTTCCAGGGGAGATTTGATCGAGCCTCTGCAGGGTCTTTTGTCGGGCAGCCTCGCGACGTTTATGAAAGGCTGCATCCGCCCTGCCCAACCGGCCTTCTCCCTCCGCCAATCCTCCAGAGACTACGGCGAATGTTGGAACATCGGCCAGCAACCGCTCAAAATAATCGTCCAAAATACCGTCAAACTGTTTCCCCGAGTCATTCATGTATCAGAAATCGCCTGAAACGGACTATTTTGCCAGTCGAATTGCAGGAATCCGTTCGAACGGCAGCCCTTTCAGGGACGGATTCAGGCCGAAAATCTCACAACAAGCAATCTTGACGAACAACGGCTTGCATTCATCGAAGGGTGGACGCATACTGCGGCTTATGAGCATAGTTCAAGCAATCTCATTTTCTCACCGGCAGAACAATCCATCTGCTCCTGTCACAATCCGTGACCGTCGTCAGGGCGGCTTCACGCTGATCGAACTGTTGGTGGTGATCGCGATCATCGCCATCCTTGCCGCCATGCTGCTGCCCTCCCTCAGCAACGCCAAGGCCAAGGCACAGGGCATCCTGTGCCTTAACAACACCAAGCAGATCACCATCGCCTGGCACCTTTACTCAGGGGACTACGTCGACCGGGTCGCCAACAATTATGGGGTGCAGGAGACGATCGATGCGATCAACCTGAAAAAATTCGACAACTGGGTCAACAACGTCATGACATTCGGAGCCGGGGCCGGCGTCGCTGATAGCAGCAATACCAACGTCGATTGGGTGGTTAGCGGCGTGCTGGGCAAATACACCAGCGGCGCCATTGGAGCCTACAGGTGCCCGGCTGACAAGTATCTGAGCGGGGCGCAAGCGTCTGCGGGATGGAAGCAACGCAACCGCAGCCTCTCCATGAACTCCATCTTCGGCCGGTTCAGCGTCGGGAGTGACCCCACGCTGTTTGGTCAGAATTGGGGCTTCACGCAATACCGCCAATTCCTGAAGCAGGCGATGATTCCGAAGCCCTCGAAGACCTGGCTGATGATCGACGAGCATCCGGACTCCATCAACGATGGATATTTCATCAACAATCCGACTGCCACGGCCTGGCAGGATCTCCCGGCCAGCTACCACAATGGAGCTTGCGGATTTTCCTTTGCCGATGGTCACTCGGAGATCAAGAAGTGGCGCAGCGACTCCTCCAAGTATCCCCGGGTTCAGTTTTCATACCCGGCGACCAAAGCTTTTGACGCTGCCGGTCGTCAGGATTTCGCCTGGTATTTGGAGAGAACCGGCTATGTGGAAATTTCCACCGGTCGCAACATGTTCAATTATTAACCCTGCGGGAGGAAAGTTTCAGGTCCCGGATCGGGGGTATGAGCCCGACATCCGGCGCTGCTGGAATCCCGCAGCAGTAAACGACGGTCAAACATTACCAAGTTCATGATGCGCATCCTAATAGCAGACGATCATGTGGTGGTTCGCCGTGGGATTTGCGAAATTATCAAGTCGGCCTATCCTGACGTGACCTTCGGCCAGGCGGCAACAACGCCTGAGGCCATAGCCCTGCTCATGGCTGAGGAATGGGATCTCATCCTGCTGGACATCAACATGCCCGGCAGAAGCGGTTTTGAGGTTTTGGAGGAGTCCAAGAAGGTCCGCGCCCAGACCCCTGTCATAATCCTCAGCTGCTACTCGGAAAAAGAGTTTGCGGTCAGAGCCTTCAAATCCGGGGCATCCGGTTATCTGAATAAATCCATCGGTCCCGACGAACTGCTTGCAGCAATCAGCAAGGTCATCGCAGGGGGACGTTATGTGCCGCCATCACTCGCAGAGCACTTCGCGACAGTTATTGGCACTGCTGATGTCCGCCCACTCCACGAAACACTTTCCGGTCGCGAACTTCAGGTTCTGCGGCATGTGGCCTCGGGACAAACCCTCAAGGAGGTTGCGGCTGAGATGGGCTTGAGCGAAAAGACCATAGCCACCTACCGTGCACGCATTTCCGAAAAGCTCCAAATTTCCAGCAATGTTGACCTGACCCGCTACGTCTGCCAGCACAATTTGCTTGAGTGAGGTTGGCTGGGGCAGCTGGGGACTGACGTGCTGGTGAAAGCCCTGCATCGCTTTGCCGGAAACAGCACGGGAGAACTGCCTTTTTCGGGAATTTGGTTGAAAGGAGCAATCATGAGAGATACAGGAGGAATGTTACCGTTTGCCGCCCTGCCTTTGTCCCTGCTGTTGGGCATCGTGCAGCCCGGTTCTTGCGCAACTGCCGGGAGTGAATCGGCCAATCCCGTCGACAAGAGTTCATTCAACCTCTTCAATCCAACGCCGGATGAATTGTTGAGGGAGATGGCCAGCGATCGACCGGACAAGACGGAAGGGCCCTTCACCGTCGATGCCGGCCACGTCCAACTTGAAATGGATCTGGTGAACTACACGCACGACAGGGATACCTCCGCCGGCGGAGACACCCGTGTTTCCAGTTACTCTGTGGCACCCCTGAATCTCAGGCTCGGCATCCTCCATAATCTGGATCTGCAGTTCATCGTCGAGACTTGGAATAAGGTCACCACCGAAGATCGGCTCAACCACGCCACCCTCCACCAGTCCGGATTTGGTGATATCACACCCCGGTTCAAATTCAATCTGTGGGGGAATGATGGAGGGAAAACGGCTCTGGCCATCATGCCATTTGTTAAGATCCCCTCCAATCAGGACCATCTTGGCAACAAATCAGTGGAGGGGGGCCTGATCATTCCTTTGGCGGTGGATCTGCCAGCCGGTTGGGGGATGGGGCTGATGACCCAGCTGAACGTCGTCCGCGACACTGAGGGTGGCGGCAATCATCCGGAATTCGTCCATAGTGTCACCCTCTCCCACGATATTGCAGGCCCGCTGGCCGGGTATGCAGAGTTCTTCAGCTCGGTCAGCGATGAAGCAGGCAGCCCTTGGGTTGGAACCGTGGATCTGGGCCTGACTTACGGGCTCACGGCAAACCTGCAATTGGATGCAGGAGTCAACATCGGGGTGACCCGCTCTGCCGATGATATCAATCCGTTCATAGGGCTCACATTCCGCTATTAGTGGGGGCCATCCACCCCGCTGAACCCCGCGTCCGGTCACTCTGGCCGGGGATCCGCAGGCTTGCGGTTTTCAGACACTTTTGTGTTCAAAAGACGTGATACACGCCTGTTTCCCTGCCATTCTGGAAGCAGCAATGACCATGTACAGGAGACTTGATGCCCACAAAATTGTGGCCACAGCCCGGCTGCTCCAAAGCCGGATTGGGGAAAGGTTTCCCCTCTCGGGCCTGAGCAAGCTGGGTGATGAGGTTTCAAAAGTCGCGGATGAAACTCTGGACCGGTTGACCTGGATACAAAAACCCCATATTCCGCTCAGGCTGGGTGTCTTTCTGCTCGTGGTTGTGATCCTGTTCGTTTTGGGACTGCTCTTTGCCACACTGCGCGTTTCTGATCTCCATGAGATGGCGACCTTCATTCAGGTTTTGGATGCCGGTCTCAGTTGCATCTTTTTCATAGGCGCCTCAGTCATTTTCCTGCTGACATGGGAGTCACGCATCAAGCGGAACCGGGCGCTGGCCTCGATTCATGAACTCCGGGCCATGGCGCACATCGTGGACATGCACCAGCTCACCAAGGATCCGGGGGCGGGAGGCACCTCCTGGGCGCAGACGGCCTCCTCTCCACGCCGCTCACTCAACCCCTTTGAACTGGGCCGCTACCTTGATTATTGCAGCGAGATGCTCTCCATCATCGGCAAGATCGCCGCGCTTTATTCCCAGAGTCTTGAGGATCCGGTCGTGCTTGATGCCGTGGATGATGTGGAGGATCTGACCACGGAACTCTCCCAGAAGATCTGGCAGAAGATCGCCCTGCTCGACAAGAGCGGCGGCGTTTAGAAAGGACGGTTCTGCAGGCCAGCAAACCAACCGCAGCGCCCCGGGGGTCCATGAATCCTGCCCGAACCTGATGTCACTGGGGCAACCGCTCTCGAACTCACAACCTGACTTGAGCCGGATCGTGGATCAGCCCACCGGCAAAATCAGGTACCCGAGACCACACTCCATCCACTTCGCACCAACTTTCGCACCTGCGGAGTGGCTGGTGGCAGCTTGTTGTAATCGAGAAAATTGAGGTCGAAAGCCCACTTACGGGTCGGTGCGTTGTAATAGGTTCCGGGGGTGATCCACCAGTTGGTGGCAAACTGGCTCGGAAACATGACCACCATCGACCCGTTGTATGTCAACGTGCCGCTACTCCAGTTTTCGAGGAAACGCGGGAAGTTCTCCACACCACCGCTATAATGCTTCGTGCCGGAGGCGTTGGTGGTCTGGACGATCCCGGCGAGGAAAGCGGCATTGACGGTGGTGTTGACTGGGGTGCGGGTCGAAAGGCTGTTGGACCCGCTCGCGTCGTTCCAACTGGAGGACAAGAGGGTAATGGCATCACCAAGCAGGGATGATGGCTTGGTTGATGCCGTGTTGGTCTGCCCCACAGTGGTATCAGGCGCATTGAAATGGCCCTTGACATAAAGCGGCAGGCGGGTGGCAACTGTCAACCCGCTCGGGGGCAGGTATTGGCCATTGATGAGCCGGACTGCAGGGAGCTTGGATCCTGAATTGCGGGCGTCATAAATGTAGACCGAAGCCAGACTATGCCCGGTCTTATATATTGCATCACTGTTGACTGATGCACCTGTGGCTGAATTCGTCATCCAGGTGCCCAACTTGCCAACATCCAACTCAGTGAGCAGTGTGAGCTTGCCCTCGCGGGCATCGTAAAAGCTACTGTTGGTTGAAATAAAAGAGAAGCTGGCGTTTGTCTTGCCTGGATTCAAATCAGGCGTCACCGAATCCCAGCCATCCCACAACCCGGTTTTGACGCTGATGTTTGTCTGTGTCACCATGACGATGAGGTCGCACTTGTTGTAATAACGTTCCTGCCCGTCGTTTGAGAGGGGGTTCTCGCCAAAGGGCGGCAATTCCAGAATACCGCGTACCGCCGCCGGACTGTTGTTGCTCGCGATGGGCAGGGTGAGGCAGCTGACGCCATCTGTTTTCTGCTTCCAGAATTTGAGGGTGCCACTGGAGGGCGCCGTGGGATCACTCGGATGGCGATTGGTGTAAATACGCCCCGTGGCGCCCACGTCGTCCTTGTAATCAAGAGTGGCGCCTGGTCGGGTGTAGATATTGGCATTTCCATGCACTTTTCCCGTGATCACCATGGCCGGACCGGGATGCACCTCGAGATCCATCGCATAGAAAATCGCGAATTGAAACACCGGGATGGAGGCGAGTTGGAAATCCTGTTGTACAGTGGCGGAAATGTCGTAGCGGCTGTTGATGGATCTGGCACGCCCCTTGATCTGGCAGCCATAAGCAAGACCATACAACCCGGCGAACTGGGAAGTGAGATTTGTCACCCGCATTGTGGATGTGCTGCTTACCTGAGTGTGGTTGATATGGTCATGATTGTCCCTGAATTCGTAATCGGATGCCCAGTCTCCGGTGGGGATCTGGTGTCCATAATAGTCCATGCGGCTCGGGCTGTAGGATTGGTTGAGGAAATCCCGGGACATGTAGGAAAGGACAACTTCAGTGGCCGCCTCGGCGGCCGCAACGGTCTTGTTGTAGGTGTTGTTGCGCTCATTGACGGCGATGGATTGCGCCGTCCACTTAGCAGCGCCGGCAAAGAGGGAGATGCTGACCGCAGTCATGACCAGAACGAGCCAGATGCCGTAGGCTTCGTGCTTTGGAGCTGACGATTTGGTTTTCATGGCAGGGGGTGAATGTGGTGGGGCCTACTCAATGCTCCGGCGGCTGATCCGGGTCTGGAGGCGGTAGTAGTCGTAATACCCCCCTGACCCGGCGGAGGCGGTTGGAAATTCCCACTGGTAGAACTCGAGAACCATCTTGATGACATGGCAGTTCAGGTCGTTCGTGAGCACGTTGCCCAGATAATCTTCAGCGGAAAAGATGATCTTGTTGGTTATATACGTGGATATCACCTGGGTTTGGTTGCTCACAGAACGCATGAGCTTGCCCTTCGATTCGTCCAGATAGTAGAGAATGAATTTGTTTGTGTCCGTTGTGGCGCATATTTTCAGGGCGTTTCCCCTCTGCACTCCAGTGGTCTTGAGGCTGTCAAAATTGGTGCCCGTGCGCACCCCGACATCAAGCAGTTTGCCCAGACGGATATCATCACGAAGGCGGTTCAAGGCAGAGCGGGCACCGTTGCTTGCACTGAGTTTGGTGGCGGCGATGTTGAACATCTTCAGGCCCATGAGATGGGAACTGATCACACAAATAACGACCAGACCAAACAAGGTCATGCTGGTCAGAACCTCGGTGAGGGTGAATGCGCGCAGCGCCCGGGAGGAGGGCCTGAATCCTGGGTTGTAGAATTTCATTGGTCTGAGCAACGAAGGGTGACCACCGTATTGGTGAATGGCCCCCGAGTCTTGACCCCCCGGGAGGGGAGGTACCAGATACAATCCGTGCGGAGCATCCGGAGGGGGGGATTCGTATTCACCATCGAAACGCTGATGTAGTTGGTCGCAAAAACCGGGTTGCCTGATATGGGCACATCCAACTGCTCCACCGTACGGTAGTTGGTGGTTCCCAGTTCATCAGTGGGGGGCCAGGATTGGGGATCCCACTTCGCGCTGCGGCTCTGCTCCACCCCCTGCATGGCCAGGGATTGCGCCGCCAGGGAATAGCAACTCCACTCAGCCTGGTCGGTGATGATGACGTAGCCCTTGAGAATACCCCCGTAAACCAACACAGCGAGGGCCAATGAAATGACCACCTCCACGAGCGTGAAAGCCCGCTGGTTCCGCCTGTGAATGGCCAAGATAGTCATAAATCCAGAATCGAATGAGCACCCGCCATGCCAGAGAGTCCCTCAAGCAACGACTCACACCGCGAAGATGAAGAACAGCCTGAATCCTCCACGAATACAGGGGAACCTCTGATGAGTAGCATCAAACCTGTGGGAAGGACCGGGACGGAAAAGTGTCCCGTTTTATTACAGTTCAACAAAAAAACGGACTTTGAGGATGTGCCGTTGGAGGGCCCGGGCCCACGCCGCCTCGAAAGGATGGCTCCAGCTCTATCCCGCTCCAACCGGACTTCGACAAGGCGCAACGTCACCGCTGAGCCCGGCCGGGATCTCACTCTTCGGAGAAGAGGTATTCCAAATCCGCCTTTGAGAGGCTCCGGGCAAAGCCCTCCTCACCGAGCACATCGGAGATTGCCTGCGCCTTGCTCTGCTGCAATTCCCAGATCTTTTCCTCAACCGTTCCGGGGGAGATGAGCCGGTAGGCATTCACCGTCTGCGTCTGGCCGATCCGGTGCGAGCGGTCAATTGCCTGCGCCTCGACCGCTGGATTCCACCATGGATCATAGAGTATCACATAGCTGGCAGTCGTCAGATTGAGCCCCGTGCCCGCAGCCCTGAGGCTGAGGAGAAAAACTGCGGGACTGGTATCGTTTTGGAACTGGTTCACCACCTCCTGCCGATCCTTGGTCTGCCCCGTTAGGATGTGGGTCTTGATCTGACGGATCTGGCACTCCTGCTGGAGCAACTCCAGCATTTGGACGAACTGGCTGAACACCAATACCTTCTGACCTTCAGCAACCAGGGTTTCGAGCAGTTCGAAGAGGGTCTCTGTTTTTCCGGATTGGGTGTCGCTCCCGACCAGTCTGGGATGGCAGCAGATCTGGCGTAGGCGGGTCAACGCAGCGAGCACATGCATTTTGCTCTTGTTGATACCTTTTTCCGCAACGGTCTTCATCACCTGCTCCCGGCTGCGGCGCAACTCCGCCAGATAAAGCTTCCGCTGTTCCTCGCCGAGCTGGCAGTCCCGTCGCTGCTCGATACGATCCGGCAAATCCTTCGCCACGTGCCGCTTGAGCCGGCGCAGCATGAGGGGACGCAACTTGGCAGAGAGGCGCTTGCGCGCGATTGACTGGGCCGATTCCGCATTCTCACCGTGCGGCTCATAAATCTCAATGAACTGCTCCTGCGTGCCCAGATATCCCGGTTGGATGAAATCAACAATGCTCCACAAATCGAGCAACCGGTTCTCTAGAGGCGTCCCGGTAAGTGCCAGCCGGTGCTCGGATTTGAGCTGCTTCACGGACTGGGTCACCTGAGCGCCGGGGTTCTTGATGAACTGGGCCTCATCCAAAATCACCGCACGGAACCCGAATTTCTGCAACTCCCCAAGGTCACGCCGCAGGATGGCGTAGTTCGTCACAATGATGTCGTGCTGGGGGATCTGTTTGCGCAGGTTGTGCCGGGCTGCGCCGCTCTCAAGGACAAGAACCCTCATGGAAGGGGTGAAACGGGATGCCTCACGCCGCCAATTATGAAGAACCGATGCCGGGCAGATGACCAGGCACGGCTTTGGATTCTTCGAATGCCACGCCTTGAGCCAGGCCAACCATCCCAGAGTCTGCAACGTCTTCCCCAGCCCCATGTCATCCGCAAGAATCCCCCCGAGTTTGACCCGGGTGAGATGGCATAGAAAATCGAAACCGCTTTTCTGGTAGGGCCTTAACTCAGCCTGGATGCCCTCCGGAAGATCGGTCCCGGAAATGCCCTTGAAATCCTTGAGCCGCTCCCGCAACGCCTGGGCCTGGGGGGAATCCACAAACCTCTGCAATCCCTCCTCGCTCAGGTGTGCGATCTGTTCCAGGCCAATTTTCTGGCCTGTGGGACTGAGTCCATCCACACCCAGTTCCGCCATGGTTTCATGGGCGGCCTGAACCGCATTGGCATCCAACTCCACCCATCCGGCATCCGGCAGCTTGACGAATTTGCCGGTGGCACTCTGCAGGCGGTCCAGATCCGCAACGGTAAGCTTGAGCCCCTCCTGCTCCCATTCCGCCGAAACGGAGAGCCAGTCAATCCCACTGCCTTTGACGATGATCTTGGGCCGGAGACGGCGCGGGGAGAGAAACAACCGCTGGAAGCCGGGATTCCCGAAATATTCAGCCTCCCTGGGCCGGTCTGGCCAGGCTTCCGCAAGCGCCCCCAGAAACATCTCGTTGGCGTCTCCAACCCACAATCCAGACTCGGGTGTGAACCAGTCCAGCTTTCGGAGCCACCGCGTCATGGGCTCCAGTCGGGGATCGTCGAGAATCTGAGGTTTGTCCCCCTCCAATCTTCCCCCCTCGGGCATCCACTCATGGCCGTTCCAGATCCACATGCTCTGATCCCGCTCGCTCCGGGCCAGCAGACGCAGGCGGACAGTGTCCTCCATCAGCTCAAAAGTGAAGTGGGGCGTTGCGGAGTGGGTGATGCAGAGCTGTGCCCAGTCGCCCCCGCGCCCTGACGGGCGCTTTCGCAGGTGCATCAACAACCGATGGCTGAGCTTGCGCACAGGAACCGCCGGCTGGGTTCCCCAATGATCCATCAATTCGGTCGGCGGGGCATCGCGCAACAGGTAACACTCATTCCCCACCAGAACTATGGGCGGACGCATCCCGAAGAACCGCACATCCTTGAGCGGAACAGATCCCCCGCCGGAGACATCCAGCGTGTGAGTAAAGGAAAGCTCCCCATCAACATCCCCAAGACAGGGGGTCAATTCAGCGACCTGCCCGCGGAACCTGAGAGGCCCGGAAATGACCCCCGCCTCATCCATCAGTTCCAGCCGGTCCGTATCCCCCCACCGGGCCAGCCACTGGAGCAAATCCATCTGCGAGAGCCGGAGTATGTCCATTCCTTCGGGAGGGCCGGTAAACTGATCGGCCAACCACATCACAAACTCCCAATCCCCTGCCGGAAACTGCTCCTGCTCATGCGCGGCACGGGTGACGAGGTCCAGCATCTCGGCAATGTGCTTCATCCGCTCCCCTGTGCGCGGGCGGGTGACAAGAAACTGCACCACCAGATTATGGCGGCTCGATCCATCAAAGACCGGCTCCAACCTGCAAAAAACCCGCAACGACGCCCGGGGCGCCTCAAGGTGGGCCGGACGCGGCGGGGAAATCCAATTCTCAAGGTGCTGGATGACCTGCTGCTCCTGGGCCGCCTGCTCCACCTGCTGGAACCTGTCCAGATTGGCATGGCGGACCAGCTCCGTGGGGAGCGATCGCTTGGCCCTCAGGAATAGAAACGCCACCTCCTCCAGCCGGCCTTTTCCCTCCGCGCCGAGCAACCGCGGCCACCAGTCCGCACTTGGAAAATCCTTGCGGGAGAGAGCCAGCTTTTCGAAGTAATCCTCCAGCAGCAGCCATGCCCGCTGAGAATCGGCGCAACTCGCAAAGGTGTTCAGCAACTCCGTCCGCTCAGCCACCGCGCTCCCTGTGTCAGCCAGTTCACGCCGCAAATCAGCCAGAGCACCATAGGTCTTTGATAGGACCGTATGGTGCGCATCATACTTGGATCGCTGCACTCCGCGTGCGGCGTTCCCATTCTTTGGCAAAGTTTTCGGCATCTGATTTCCACCCCGTTTGGGGACCCTATATTCCCTCATAGAACCCGCGGTTGGGTCAATAACATTCCGTTTGTTTTTTGAAGCCTCTGGCACCCCCCTGCCCCCCCACTTTTCCGCTTTGCGTCAGGACACTCCCACCCCACAATCCTCCACGCGAAGTGGATACATTAAAATACAAACTCACCATCGCCTACGATGGCACCGCCTATCAGGGATGGCAGATCCAGAAAATCGGCACAGGCGTGCAGGAGAAGGTCGAGGAGGGTCTCGCCCGCCTGTTTCCCAGCAAGCCCCGTCTCCACAGTTCCAGCCGCACGGATACCGGGGTGCACGCGCTTGGGATGGTTGCCCATTTCGAAGTTCCCCGGGCCGAGGGGAGCATGTCCGCTCAGAAACTTTCCCTCGCCCTCAACGCCTGGATCCCGCCCGATATCCGGATCATGGCCGCCACCCGCGCCCACGCCTCCTTCCACGCCCGGTTCGATGCGGTGGGCAAGCAATACAGGTATTTCGTCTGGAACCACCGTGCCATGAATCCGCTCCTCAGGCACTCCGCATGGCACGTTCCACGCAAACTCAACCTCGCCTCGATGCGGCAGGCGGCCGTCCACCTCCCCGGAAAACACGATTTCCAATGCTTCTCTGCCAATCCCGGCTACACAAAGGCCACCACCGTCCGCACCCTGACCCGGTGCAAAATTCAGGCCGCCGGGCCCCTTTTGACCTTCATCATTGAAGGGGACGGGTTCCTCTACAGAATGTGCCGGGGCATCGTCGGCACCCTGGTGCAGGTCGGCCAGGGCAAATTCCAACCCGATGATGTGCGCGGGATGCTGGAGAGCAAGATCCGCAGTAGCGCCGGAATGAGCGCCCCGGCCGCCGGATTGGCGCTCTGGAAAGTCCGATATCCAAAAAAAGGAGCATCTAACTTGAACCCGGGGGCCGACTCTGCCATTCAATGCTGATGTCAAAACGCGTCTGCTGCTCGATTCTGCTCGGTGCGCTCCCTGTTTCGATCCTGGCGGGGTCCTCCCCGTTCGCCCAGGACCCCGGCCAGCCTGAGGAACGAACCTGCTTCCAAACCTCCCAGCCATGGAGTCCCTCAAGCAACCTGCGATCCGATGTGGCCATTGTTTATGGCATCGATCCCGGCCTCCCGAAGCGAATCGAATCATGGCGTGAGCACGGCTACCGCATCCATGTCATGACAGGGGTCGCCTGGGGGAATTACCAGGATTACCTCTACGCCCGGTTTGATGGGATCAATCACGAGGATGAGGCCCAGACAGAACGGGATGGCAAAAAGATCAGCCACGGCGGGGATGTTTACTACATGTGCCCGGGCACCAACTACGGCAGGTTCCTGAGTGTTGGCGTGCAGCGCGCGCTGGAGGCCGGTGCGGAAGCGATCCATCTTGAGGAGCCGGAATTCTGGGTTCGGGGCGGCTATTCCGAGGGCTTCAAGCGGGAGTGGAAGACCTATTATGGCGAGGATTGGCTGGCGCCGCACACCTCCGTGGATGCCCAGTGGCGGGCCTCCAAGCTCAAATACTTCCTCTATCGCCGCGCCTTGCAGCAGGTGTTTGATCACATCCAGGATTTCAATAAGAAGACCGGCAAGCATGTCCGCTGCTACGTTCCCACCCACAGCCTGCTAAACTACGCCCAGTGGCGCATCGTCAGTCCGGAGTCCAGCCTCGCACGACTCAACGGTTGTGATGGCTACATCGCCCAGGTCTGGACCGGAACCGCCCGCACCCCCAACCAATACCGGGGCCGCGTGGCCGAGCGCACCTTCGAGTCCGCTTTCCTCGAATATGGCATGATGCAGAACCTTGTCCGCTCCACGGGACGCCGTGTCTGGTATCTGAATGATCCGGTCGAGGACAACCCGGACCATGACTGGGGTGATTACCAGCGCAATTGGGAATCCACCCTCACTGCATCCATGTTCCAGAGCGACGTCTCCCGCTACGAGGTCGCCCCGTGGCCGGAACGGATCTTCGCCGGAAAATATCCTAAACAGGCAAAGCGAAGCGAACGGGAGGGCATCCCGCCCGCGTATGCAACAGAACTCCAGACCGTGATGAATGCCATGCATGACATGGATCAGAAGCGGGTTGAGTGGGACTGCGGCACCGCTGGAATAGGCGTGCTGGCCAGCGAGTCCCTCATGTTCCAGCGCGGCGATCCGGAGCCGGGCGATACGCACTTTGGAAATTTTTTCGGCCTGGCCCTGCCCCTGCTCAAGCGGGGATCCCCCGTCATGCCGCTGCAGCTTGAAAATCTCACGATCCCCAAATATCTGGACGGTTTGCGGGTGCTGCTCCTGACCTATCAGGGCCAGAAACCGCTCTCCCCGGATGTCCACGCATCCCTCGCACAGTGGGTCAAACGTGGCGGTGCCCTGGTCTTTGTGGATGACGATTCCGACCCTTACAACCGTGTGCGGGAGTGGTGGAACAATTCCGGCACATCCAAATCCATCCCGCGTGAGCATCTCTTCCAACAACTCGGGGTTGGGGAAAGCAGCGCACTCGCATCGGGTCAGATAGTGCCCTCAGGCAAGGGCTGCGTGGCCTGGATCCGCCAGAGCCCCATCGCACTGGCCCGTTCAAAAACCGGGGACACCACCTTGATCGATGTCGTGAAAACTGTTTCTGCCAGGATGGGCATCAAGTGGCGGGAAACCAACTACCTGATCCTGCGTCGCGGACCTTATATCGTGGCGGCGGGGATGGATGAATCCACAACCGATACCGCAAAGCAGTTGGATGGAAAGTTCATCAATCTGTTCGACTCAACCCTGAGTCTCACGCGCCACGTTTCCCTCACCCCCGGATCCCGCTATCTGCTACTGGATCTCAACGCTGTCGGCGGACCCGCCACAAAGGTCCTCGCCAGCGCGGGTCGCAGCCTGGAATTTCCGGGTAAAAAGGGCAGCCTTAGAGTCGTGACTGAAGGGGTCGGTGGGACGCAGGGCATCCTCCTGCTCCGCAGCCCGAAGCCGCCGAGATCCATCCGTCTGGATGGCCAGTCTCACAGCGACTACCTTTATTCTGCGGACCAACAGTTGCTGCGGGTGAAGGTCCCGCATCAGGCCCGGCCCTGTGAGTTGGAGTTCGAATTCTGACCGGTCCCCATGGCGAACGAGTTTTACAAGCCTGGCGTGCAGCGTGCATCCCGTGTGAACGAGTTGTTCGCACGCATCGCCCACCGCTACGACCTCATCAACGACCTCCAGAGCTTTGGGCTGCACCGCTACTGGAAGAGGCGCGTCATCCAACTCGCCCGCATCACCCCCGGCAGCCCCGCCCTGGATGTCTGCTGCGGCACCGGGGACATCACCTGCGGTCTCGCCCGGGCCGGAGCGAAAGCCACCGGGCTGGATTTCAGTCCTGAAATGCTTCAAGTCGCCCGCCAGAGGGGGATGGCAGGCACCACCTTCCTTCAGGGCGATGCCCAGCAACTCCCTTTCCCCGACGCCACGTTCGAGGCCGTGACGGTTGGTTACGGGCTCCGCAATCTGACAGATTGGCGCACCGGGTTGCGCGAGATGGCCCGGGTGGCCAGACCAGGCGGGCGCATTCTGGTGCTGGAATTTGGCAAGCCGGAGAACCCCATCTGGCGAGGCCTCTATTTCAGCTACCTTCGGCTCGTCGTGCCTCTGCTCGGGCTGGTTTTTTGCCGCCAATCCTCCGCCTACGCCTACATCCTCGAATCTTTAAAGCATTACCCCGCCCAGCGGGGGGTGGAAGAGGAGATGAGGCGGATCGGGCTGGACCGCATCGGGATTGTCTCCTTCATGGGTGGCGTGATGACCATCAACCACGGTGTGCGACCGCAGACCTGATCCTCAGAAAGTGTTGTCCTCAGGCCTGTTCTTGCCTGATAATCCGGTTCGCATAAAACAAGTCCCATCGTGGAAAACGGTGGGCCAAATCCGTTAATTCAGGAAATTATTATGATCGATCTCAAACAATTTGAAGTCTGGTTCGTCACAGGCAGCCAGCACATGTATGGACCGGAAGCCCTCAGCCAGGTGGCCGCCAACGCCCAGGAGGTCGCGACCACACTCGGAGCCGCACCTGAGATTCCGGTGCGGATCGTTTTCAAGCCGGTCATCATCCGACCGGAAGCCGCAACCGCCCTCTGCCAGGAGGCAAACAATACTCCGGCATGTCTGGGTCTGATCACCTGGTGCCATACCTTCTCCCCCTCAAAGATGTGGATCAACGGCCTCAAGCAGCTCCGCAAGCCGCTCCTCCACCTCCACACCCAGCACAATCGCGACATCCCCTGGTCAAAGATCGACATGGATTTCATGAACCTGAACCAGGCCGCCCACGGCGACCGTGAGCACGGGTTCATCATGAGCCGCATGCGAATGAACCGCAAAGTGGTTGTCGGCTTCTGGAAGGATGCCTCGGTGTGGGGCAGGATCGGTGCCTGGTGCCGCGCCGCTGCCGCCTGGGCCGACTGGCAGGGTGCACGGTTCTGCAGGTTCGGGGACAACATGCGCGAAGTCGCCGTGACCGAGGGGGACAAGGTCTCCGCACAGATGCGCTTTGGTTATTCTGTCAATGGCTATGGAGTCGGAGACCTCGTCAACAAGGTCAGGGCGGTCACCGATGCCGAGATCGACGCGCTCGTGGCCGAATATGCCTCGGCCTACAAGGTTTCCGCCGAACTCAGGAAATCCGGATCAAACTCCCTGCGTGAAGCCGCGCGGATCGAAATCGGCATGCGGACCTTCCTGCAGGAGGGCGGATTCAAAGGGTTTACCGATTCGTTCGAGGACCTCCACGGACTTGTCCAGCTGCCCGGCGTCGCGGTGCAGCGGTTGATGGCCGAAGGCTATGGATTCGGTGCGGAAGGGGATTGGAAGACAAGCGCACTGGTTCGCGCCATGAAGGTCATGGCCTCCGGGATGAAGGGCGGAACCTCCTTCATGGAGGATTACACCTACCATCTGGATCCAAACGGTATGCAGGTCCTCGGGGCACACATGCTGGAGATCTGCCCCACGATCGCCGCTGGAAAACCCTCCATCGAGGCTCACCCGCTGGGAATCGGCGGCAAGGCCGACCCGGTCCGCCTGGTGTTCGACACCCCCGCTGGTCCCGCCCTGAATGCCTCCCTGATCGACATGGGCAACCGCTTCCGCCTCCTCGTGAACGAGGTCAAAGTGGTGAAGCCGCCCAAGCCCCTGCCGAAGCTGCCCGTGGCCCGCGCGGTCTGGATACCGGAGCCGAATCTCGCGGTCTCCGCCCAGGCCTGGATCCTCGCGGGTGGTGCGCACCACACCGGATTCAGCCAGGCTGTAACGACCGAGATGCTGGAGGATTTCGCGGAAATCGCCGATATTGAACTGGTGGTGATTGACCGTGATACCAAAATCCGCGACTACAAGCAGCAGTTGCGGTCAGCGGAGCTTTTCTACGGACTCCGCCACGGATTCATGTCCTGAAGGATGGAAGCAGTTCACACGCGCGCCTGACCACACCCTCCACCGGGAGGGCGGTCAGGCACTCCATCGGTCGTGCAATTTTGCAGCGTGATCCCATGCAGGGAACGCACGGCAGATCCAGTCGCAACGTGTTTTGCACCTGCCCATAAGGGCCGGTGCGAAACGGTTCTGTGGGGCCGAACAGACCGATCAGGGGGATTCCCAGCGCCGCCCCGACATGCATTGGCCCTGTGTCGTTCGTCACCATCAACGAGGCTGCCCTCAGCCATTCCACCATCTCGGGCAGGCTTAGCCTGCCCGTCAAATCCAGCACCTTTCCGGGCAATGACCGGGCAATGGCCTCTCCCATAGGCCGATCCTCCCCGCTGCCAAGAACGGCAAAGCGGGCCGAAGGTCTCTGCATGGCCAGTTCGCTTACAAACCGGCTGTAGTGCCCGGCAGGCCACCGCTTGTTGAGCCACCGGGCTCCCGGTTGCACAATCACCCACGGGGTGCCATCCAGATCGGGCCACCGTTGCCGCAGGCTTGCCGCACAGGCGCCACGGGAGGGAATCCAGTCGAATCGACTATGAACAGGCACCCCCAGAAGTGGCAGCACACTCAGATACCAGTCCACAGCGTGGGTGTGCCATGTCTGACGCCGTGCCGCAAGGTCGTAAAATCCACGGGCCCCCTCCCGTGTTTCATCCAGACCCACCGTCAATGCACCGTTGGCCAGCCATGCAAACGCACCGCTCCGCGCAAGACTCTGCAGATCGATCACCCAGTCAAAACGCTGTTCCCGCATCCAGAGGATGTCCCGGAACACATGGCTCCAATTCCGGGGACGTGCCCATCCTTTGCGGTGAAAACGGATGATCCCGGCAAGATCCGGATCATCTTCAAGAAGGGGTGCAAGGCCGTTTTCGACCCACCAATAGACACGGCTGTCCGGCCTGTGCAGCTTGATCAGCCGCAACACCGGGAGTGCCTGTATGACATCCCCCAGTGAACTGGGTTTGAGAATGAGAATTTTCAGGGCCGGCCAATCCGTTTGCGCCCGCCGCCGTCACCGGCCGTAGGCAAGCCGCTCAGCAAGCCGGGGAGGAAGGCCGGCATCCAGAATTTTCTTTTGCGCCGCCGCAATGTCGTAGTCGATCCTCCGCAGTTCCACGGTCCCCTCATCCACATCGTAAACCACATAGCCCGCCTTCGGGTTGTTGTCGCGGGGTTGGCCAACGGCACCGACATTGACAAAATATTTCTTGCCCGCCTCCATTTTGAACTTGGAGTAGGTTCCACCACGCACCATCGAATCGCGGATGAACGCGACCGGAACATGTGTGTGGCCAAAAAAGCAGATGGACGTGTTCTGGTAGGTGAAGCTCGCTGCCGCAGCCAGTTTGTCGAACACATATCCCCACCTTTGAGGCCCATCCAGCGTGGCATGAACGATCGTGAAATTGGTCACCATTCGGGAATACTTCAGGTCCCGCAGCCATTGGCGGTCCTCAAGGCTCAACTGTTTCCGGGTCCAATTCACTGCCTCGGCTGCCGCCGGGTTGAACCCCTCCAGTTCCTCCTCGGAGGAGCAGTATTCATCGTGGTTGCCTTTGACACAGGGCATCCCCATGCTCCGGACAATATCCAGACATTCCTTGGGATTGGCGTTGTATCCAACAACATCCCCCAAACAGGCATAGTGGGTGCACTTCTGCTGCTTTATGTCTTCCAACACCACCTGGAACGCGTCCAGATTGGCGTGTATGTCCGCTATGATCGCAAACTTCATTTGTTACTACCTTGCTATTTCAAATCCTCGAAGCTCGTTGGCGGCATCGCCCCAACTCACATCCTCGTTCCTAATAAAATGTCTAAGGCCCGCATCAGGAATGGCCTCGCGAAACGCGATCAACTCCTCGCTCCTGCCCTCGGCAATCATCTCCACTCCGCCATCCGGAAGATTCCTGACCGTTCCAACGACCTCATATCCTGTCGCCACGGTCTTCACCGCATGACGGAACCCCACTCCCTGCACATTTCCCGTATACTTTACCACCATTCTCCTGCGTTTCATCTCTTCTCTGCCTTAAATGTGCCACAAGTGGCTGTTCTTCAGGGGAAATTTCAAGTCACTCCCCCCGAACATTGTCCATCATAAAGCCATATTGCCACAGCTTCGTGCAACAACATAATCCCCGCTTTCGCTGTGCGTTGTGCTGCACACCTTCAACGACTTGTGAAGGTGCAGGGCGCTCCCCGCACGCGCCGGTAAAATCCGGCTACCGGGGATTGGCCTCCCCGGGCCCACCTTCCAGCAGAAATACCCGGGAAGACCGGTTGCCGAGGGTCGCTTCCAGCTTCAACATTTCCGGATAATCAGCCGGTTCAATAATCGCCGGCGAGGTCTCAAGATCGTAGGTGATCACATACTTCCCACCTTCGGAACCGGAGGTGATCCGCGCACTACCGCTCCCGGCCGGACCTTTCAACTCACCACTCTTGGGGGCAATGGCAATTTTCTTGTAGGAAGCGGGAAACTCCACCTCCGCCCGCACGCTCCTCTGACCTTCCCTGGAAACCATCAATGGAAGCGTCCGCTGATCCGCCCCAATCGGGAACAGGCTCGGCCGGTAGGGAAGATCGAAATAAATATAGCGGCCATCCACCACGGTGTATTTGTCCACTTCGACGGAAAACCGCTCCACCCCGGGATACACATCAAATTGAGTCACCAACTCGCTCTGCGGGCGGGCACCCTGAGCCACGCTGGCAACCAACTCCTGATAATACCGCCTGCGTTCCTCAGGGGGCAACTCGGAGAAATACCGGTTTTTCCCGTTGTACAACGATCCAAAATAGCGCCGGGTCACCTCAATCTTCGTCTTCCCGTTGTCGCTCGGGGCCAGGGCATAGGTCGTCTCTGACTTGTCCTCGCAACCCTTGATTGCCTGGACCATCTCCAACCGCATATCAGGCAGGGATGCCGCCAATCTTCCATCAAACTGGGTGGATCCCAGCTTGGAATACTGATCTGTATCGTTAAAATAGTAATTTTCCCCCTCCACCGCCACCTTCACCAGCGGCATTGAGAATGCGTAAGGCATGGGGAATGAGGCCAGAATGTTACTGATGCTGTTCACCGGGGGCAGGCCGCAGGCCATGACGAACGCAGGCTCAAATCCGGCCGCACCCAACATCGCATGAAACAGAATCGCACGGTCCGCGATATGACCATAACCATCCTGCAGCGTGGTATCGGCCGACGAAAGTTCCTTTAGGGGCAACTCCAGGAAGGAAGGGCCGGCCAGCCGGATGTTCTTCACCACATAGTCCCGTATTGCCTTGAGCCCTTCCTGTTTCGATTTGCCTCCACCCGCCAGTTGGCGTGCCAGAACCGCCGCCTTCTCACTCTTTCCGGAACGGTCCAGGAGGGTGTCGTGAAGATCCCTGACGGCCGGACGCAGATCGCCGACAAAGTAAGCAACACCCGGCAGGTAAATCCACTCCGGGGGAGTCTGGGACTCATCCGGCAGTGCTGGAACGGACTCCGCCCTCCAGGTCCAGCTGTTTTCGCCCGTGGTTTCCTTCAAGCCGCCCGTCTTCCCGGTCACGAGCCTTTCGACCTTCAACCCCGGGGCCACGGTCAACTCAAGTGTCTTCTTGTCCAGAACATCCGCCACCTGGAACGGCTCGAAGGCCGAGACAAACAACCGGTCATGGGTTGAGACCTCAAACTCCACATCAATGACTGATCCGATCTCCACTCCGGGCAGGTTGGCGACGAGCACTTTGCCGCCGGTGTAGCGCTTGGCGGAAGCATTCCAACCCGCATCCATGATGTTGATCTCATCCTTGGCGATCTCCTGGCGTTTGCCGCCCTTCGAAATGACAACCGCACTGATCAACTTCACTTCCTGGCAGGCCGGGTTGAAATCAATCTTCAGCTCCGCTTCCCGCTTCTTGCCGCTGTAGGTGAGAACCTCCTTTGAATACTTCGCGTGGTAAACCGCGGTGTGCGAATCCTTCACATTCAGAGACTTGCGCGACTCGATCACCCGGGCATTCGAATCCACCACTCCGCCACTGCCAGCCGCCCGCACAATGGGCGCTGCAACGATGTTCTCCGCCACGGACATCACCGGCGCCTTGCGCTGGTCGTATTCGAGCAACTCCAGAGTCTTCCGCAGCTTCAGGTATTGCTCCGGGGAAAACTGAACAACCTTCAGCTTCAGTTCCCGGGAGGCCACCAGGGTCTGTCCCTGATGTTCGACTTGCTGTTCATAGTGAAGGCATGCGTCAGATGAAGGACTGAAGGTGGGCTTCGAAACCATTCCGGCAAACCCCTCACCCAATTTCACCACCATGTCCTCCCGCAGGCCGCAAGCCACATGTGTCTGGAGTGGATATTTCCGCTTCTCCAGTCCGGCCCCGCCGAGAATGAACTGCACGACCCCCATCCCCTTTCCAATCCACGGGAGGGAGACGATCGCCTTGCCATTGCCCGCCACGGTCATGCCATCAGCGGTGTATTCCAATTCAGCCCGAACCGGCACGGATGTATCGAGCATGTTCTCCGGGGTGAGCTTTAATGCCTTCAAAGTGGCGCCGGGCATGGTCCGCTTGATTGCCCGCTCAAAAAACCGGCGCTTGTCGTCAGGTTTCATCCGGACGAACGCCTCGCGATAGCTGTTGTCGTTGATCCCTTCAAAGTCCAGTTGGGATTTGGCCTCCAGAAGTCCGGTCGCCGTCAGGGTCGCCTCCGTCTTCACCTTCATCATGTTCTCCTCGGGCGGGCGCACCGGGCTGACCCGGATGTTCTCACCCTCAGGACGGCAAACCAGATAGCTCTGATTGCACTCGGAAGCTGGAAGCAGGTCCTTGGTGTTCTCGTCCGTCGGATCCATCAACGTGTATTCACGATCCTTCAGTTCCACCGCAACGATCGCGTGATTGAAAAACGGCTCTGCAATGTCCGGATCCTTCTTCGACCCGACATTGATCAGCACCGGATAGGCTTTCAACCCTGCAGCCCGGAGCATGGAAACCAGCAGCGCGGCCTTGTCTCGGCACACACCATACTTCTTCTCGAACGTCAGCTTCACATCGTGAGGCTCAAATCCGGGACGGTCCTTCTCGGGGGTCAACCCCATGTAACGAATGCTTTTGGACACGTCGTAAAAAACACTTTTGACCTTGTCCAGATCGGTCTTTGCTCCGGCAACAAGCTTGTCCACCGCCAGTTGCATGTCCGGGGTCGTGGCCTCAAGGTGCGGCTTGGAAACCTCCCAATACCATTTGGATACCGCGGGCCAGTCGGGTGTCGTGCTCACGATCAACCTCTGCAGGACCTCCTCCCCTGACGGCATGCCCGGCTCCTGAAACATTCGTGGGATATTTGTCGCCTCCCAGTGATGAAACTTCCCATCAGCCTCGTCAGGCTTGGATGAATACTTCACAGTCCCCGGCACTTCATCCCGCAAAATGATACGACTCAACGGTTTGTCCTTCGGGGCGTGAACCTCATAAGAGACGTGCCGGATGTAGCCCCCTCCCTCAAACACGTTCCACTCCGCAAATTCCCCGGGAATGATGGAACGGAGCGTCGTCGTCCGAGTGATGGAGTGGATCACATCACCAGGCTCCAACCGGGGTATGTTCACCCGAAGCACCCGCATGTTCGGATCGTAAATGTTCATCGACATCTGGCTGTCATCGATGCTCTCTTTGGAATTCGCCGCCAGATCCACCGTGATCACCTCACCCTTCGGGCTGATCACTTCCAGGGTCTCCACCTTCACCGTTGAATAGGGAAGCATGAAGGACAGTGATATCGTTCGGTTGTTCCGCTTCCCCTTCTCGGTCAAAACCTTCGTATAAACCTCATCCTGCGCCTCCCCCGTTCCATCAGCCCGATAAACCCGGACCAACCGGCCTTCCACCATCGCTTCGTCACAATCCGGATAGTTGGTCGTGGTGATCGTCCCCGCCGCCTCAAGAACCGCTTTCGGTTCCAGAAGGGCCCACTTCTGGCCCTGGTATCCCTCCTCTGCCCCGATCAAACGAAACCCAAAAGAAATGATGGCCAGGACCAGTAAACCAACAGCCCGGCTTGTTTGTTGCATTCGCATATGGATGCCAATATGGCCCATCCCGCGCCCAAATCAATTCCCCAAAGGGGTCAGTCCTCACTTTTGACAGTAACTGTCAAAAGTGAGGACTGACCCCTTTCTAAGGCATTGACTCAGGAAGCGGCATCATGCCACTTTTGGCCACATGCGACTCCTATCTGTGCTATCCACCAGCAGTTCTCATTTTGACTTTGGACGGGACTTCTGAGAGGGGCATGAAGTGGGGTGGATGAAGGACGCGCAGGATTGTGACGCAATTGTCACACGATTGTAACTTGTACAAGGACCTTGGTAATGGCATCTCTATGGACG